>NZ_JADEWG010000091.1 GCF_015207735.1 [Phormidium] sp. LEGE 05292 | reverse complement strand
GATGGGGAGATGGGGGGATGGGGGGAAATAATTTAACTAACTATCTCTTCAACTCTCCTCACCTCCCTACCTCCCCACCTCCCCATCTCTTCTTCCCTTCTGCCTTCTGCCTTCACTAAGCTGAATGGCGGAACAGGGTTTCTAAGTAGACTTGAGCGGCTCGACGATAGCTGCGTGATGCTTCTGGGGTCTGGCTGTCTCCATTTTGTAGCAGAAACAGTGACAGGGCGGCGGTGAAAACTCGGTCTTGATCCCAGTCTGGGTGAGTTTCTAGGTAACTTTTGAGGGATTCGTGTAGCGCTTCGGGGATTTCGGCAAGCATACAGACGTTGGTATTCATAGGATTCCTCTATAGGTTATGGATTGAAGGTTGATATGTTGAGTTGCTGGTGGCTGGAGTTGGTGAAAAACTTACATATCTATTGGCAACTAATTATGGGTTACTGAGAATTGACTACTGATGATTGGCTGTTGAATATATGGTGGTCGCATCATTTTCTGCGATCGGGGGGAGGGGTTGTCAATGATGCGAAATGTTACAAATACCCAGCTATAATTTTACAACTCACGGTGGAATGAGCTTTTTAGGTCAATATTCGTTACATTTCTTCACTAATTTTCCGTGTATCATGCCTACTATGTTCCCTTTGAGAAAATTCCCCAGTTAGACGGGAAGAGCTGATCTCTTCGTTCTCGCCTGTGGAAAACTAAGTGGATATTGTGGAAAAACCGGAAGTGGCTTGTGGAAACGTTGTGAAATCTGTGGGGAAAATTTTGGTTAAGAATAAGAATTGCAAAAATTGGAGATAGGGGATTGGGGACTGAGACAAGGGGACAAGGGATTGGGGAGATGGGGAGAGACGGGGGGACTCTTTAACTCAAAACTGCTCCCTTGCCCCTTTGCTCCCCCGTCCCCTGTTTCTACAAGGTGTGACCTAAGACTTGGAAAACTTGGCGTTGATGAAAGAGTTCTACTAAGCCAATGTTGAGTTTGCCTTTGTTGGCTTCTTGTTTGAGGATTTGTAGGGTGGTTTCTACAGGTAATTTGCGTTTGTAGGGCCGATCGCTCGCAGTTAATGCGTCGTAGATGTCGGCTATGGTTAAGATTTGCGTTTGCAGGGGTATTTCTCCTATTGCTAAACCGTGAGGATAACCACTGCCATCTAATGTTTCGTGGTGTCCGGCAGCGATTAGTGGTACTTGTTGTAAGTTTTTCGTCCAAGGGATTTGTTCGAGGAATTTGTAGGTGTGGGTAACGTGAGCTTGGATCGCTTTTCTTTCTTCTGGTGTCAGGTTTCCTCTTGGAATCAATAACTGTTCCATTTCTTCTAAAGAAACGAGTGGTTTTAATTGACCATCAATATCACGATATTTATACTCGGATAACTCTGTTAATTCTATCAATGCTTCTTCTGATAATTCTTGAAATCGCTTGGTTGCAATTGCTTCTGGTTCATTAGTTTCTAATAATAATTTCCAGTAATGATTGAGTTTGGTGATTTTTAGCTGAAGTTCTGTATCAATTTTTGCTAATTCCTCGCAGTGGGTGCAACTCAATTGATTATTGTTGCTTTCATGACGATGAAATGGAGAGTTAAGCAGTTGGTTAAATTTGGTTTCTGCACATTCTAATTCTAGGGTACGTTGTGCTAAAGCGAAACGATGGCGCAATACTTCTAGTTGTTCTGGATAAAGCTTTTTTCGCTTTTGTAAAATTCTTTCGGGAACGCAGACTTTACCAAAGTCATGTAATAAAGCAGCGTAGCGAATTTCTTGGATTTGAGACTCATTAAAATATATAGATTTAAATTTACCTTTGGTAATTGAGGTAACTTCTTCACTTAAGCGGACGGTGAGTTCAGCTACTCGTTCTGAATGACCGAAAGTTGTGGGATCGCGTAGTTCAATCAGATGCACTGAGGCTTTTACAAATCCTTCAAATAAGTTTTGAATACTTTCTTGTAATTGATTGCGTTCAATAGAAATGGCTGCTTGAGAAGCGAGACTTTTAACTATACGTTCTTCCCAATTAGAGTATGGTTGAGTAACGGTAATGGCGTTTTCAGATGTGATAACAGTATCTCGTTTAATTTTGCGATTTATCAGTTGAATTACGCCAATAATTTCTCCGTTTTGGTCTTGCATTGGCAAAACTAAAACCGATCGCGTGCGATAACCAAAGCTCTCATCAAAAGTTTTGTCTATTTGGTAAGGAACATTTTTTGGTAAATGATAAGCATCTGGTAAGTTTAAATTTTTTCCTGTGAGTGCCACATATCCAGCTAAACTATTTTGGGTAATGGGCATGGCAAATTCTTTAAATGTTGCCTGTGATAAGGAGTCATTCTGTGCAACTTTAAATACTAATTTAGGAATACAATCTTTTTGGTCAATGAGATAAAGACTACCTGCGTCACTATAAGTAATTTCGCGGCTTTTTGTTAAAATAAGATTGAGTAATTCTCCTAAATCTTGGCTGCTGGAAAGTGCTGTACCAATTGCCAATAGCTGCTCAATTAATTCAACTCGTTTGCCAACTTCTAACATTTGCTCCTGCTGTGGGGGAGAAGAAAGTTTGTCATCCAGAAGTATCATGTATTTTTTCCCTGATTTTTAAGACTATTTACAATTTTAAAAATACTCTTTACCCTAATAGAATTGATTGGAGCCAAATTTTTAAATTAGCTAGTTTTGGGCAAGTTATTTTAGTTTTAACACATAAATAGTTTATGTTTATTTAATATTTTTTAGTTTTTAACCAAAAAATATTTTACAATATCTTTAAATTCTAGCTAGTAATGTACCAATTACTTTTCTCTTACACCCTATCTTATCTCTTAGGAGGATTGACAAGATCCATCTCACAGAATTTTTACTTATAAGAATATAGACAGGTATCCTACTTCACAGCTCAAATGTTAAGTTATGACTCAGTTTCTTGACCTGTTTAGCCAGAATTTTGTAATTTTGAATACAGAATTAATTAGATTTTAGACCATTGACTGAGGAAAACAGTTCCAGCGAAGCCTGGGAAAGCCTTAGCAATGGACTGCTTACCTTAATTGCGAGGAAGGATGATGAAACTCGACATATATAAGTCGGAGGTTGGTACAGGTTTGCCTTCCTATTCCTGGGATTGGTTGACAGAAAATGAAGAGCATCCGCTACCCCAGGAATTACAACCGTCTACTTGGGTGAAACTTTTGGAAGTTCCCAGTTCTTTCAGTTTCGACGAAGCATTGTTGTTGTGTCAGTGTGACTCAGACTCTTGGTTAGCTTGGATTCCCGATCATGGTGAAACTGTGCTGCATAGAAGTCAGTTTTGTTAAAAAGTCGGTTATCGGAATCGCTGAGTGGGAGATCTGCTGAGGGAAGAGAACAGGAAGGTTAAGAGTTTGCAGGGGCGGATTTTGCCCAGATATCTTTGTAAGTGACAAAGATTTTGTACTAAACCCGTCTTTACAGAGTTTTAAGTTGTTAAGGCAATTTAATTTAAGAGTTATAACTTAACACTCAAAAGTAACGCTTTCACCTTTTCCCAGTTTGGTTTGGTAGTTAAAAAGTTTAAGTGAAATCCCATTTTACCTACGTCATGATAAATGCGACGTAGGTTTTTTATTGCCTAAAATTCAGTTTTTTGGTGAGGAAGTTTGCTGTTTTAATTGCTGAATGGTGACTTGAATAGCTAGGGCTAAAAGTCCAAGGGCGATTAAGCTAAAAACGCCTATTGCTAAGGTGCTGATGCCGATAATTAAGGTACGAACGGCAGATGTAATGTTAACAACAAGATAGTTTGAGGAATGAATTGGACGATCGACAAAATATTGAGCAATGGAAGAATTGATAAAGAAGCAACCGATCGCCATTGTTGCGGCAACTATGGAACCAATTATACAGCGTAAAATGCTGGGTGGGTTGGTGTCGGTTTCCGTTGCGGAAGAGTTGGATTTTTCGGTAGGTGTTGGTTCGTTCATGAGTCAAAAGAAAGAAATTTTCTGCGTAAATTAACTTAGTTTTCTACGGTTATTCCTGTTGGGCGAAATCTGGTAATCCAGAGGTCTAAATCGGGATTTTTCAGTTCATTTTCCACTTGAATTTTTACTTCTTGGGCTTGAGTATTTGATTCAACAAGGGCAAATACTGAGGGACCCGATCCTGACATCATTGTGCCCAAAATATTTTGTTTTTGAAATGCTTGGCGCAGTTGTTCTACTTGGGGATGGGCTGGTAATACGACTCTTTCTAGGTCGTTGTAAAGAGATTGACCGATTTTTATGCTATCTTTGTGGGCGATCGCACTTACTAACGCACCTGAATTTACTTTAGTCGATCGCTCTTTTATAGTCGAAGTATCACAAGCATAACTATTACCAAACTTTTCTCGATAAGTAGTGTAAGCCCACGCTGTAGAAACTCCTAAACTGCGATATTTTGCTAAGACAACATAAAGGTTATCTAAAGCTGGTAATGGCGATAATATTTCTCCTCTTCCAGTAGCAATTGCTGTGCCTCCTGCAATACAAAAAGGTACATCAGAACCAAGTAATGCGGCTAATTCTTGTAATTCTGATTGGGTTAATCCTAAGTTCCACATTAAGTCTAAACCTACTAAGATTGCAGCAGCATTTGTAGAACCTCCTGCTAACCCAGCAGCCACAGGAATTCGCTTATCTATATCAATATCAATTCCACCGAATTGGGCAAAGGCTTCAGGAAATTGTTCTGCCATTAATTTAGCTGCACGATAGGCAATATTTGTGTGATCTAATGGTACTTCAGGATGCGAACAATGCAGGCGGATATTATCAGTACCGTTGGCATTAATTTCAATATGATCGGCTAATTCTATGGTTTGCATAATCATTGCCAATTCGTGATATCCATCAGGGCGTATCCCTAAGATTTCTAGATAAAGATTGATTTTGGCAGGGGCAATTAAGGTGTAAGAACGCATTTGTTTGACAGTTTTTAGGTGAAGTCAGAAGGTTGGTGAATTCAAGTTTTTACTTTTTTAATAAATTAGTGCAGTGTAGCAGAAATGATTGAGCAGTTGAAAACAGCTAAAAAGCTAATTATAAAAGCCTTCTTCACTTCTGCCTTCTGCGTTCTGCCTTGTGCCTTCTTGCATTAGTTTGTTGCTTAATTCTACCCATTGTCGCACGCTGAGGTCTTCGGCGCGAGCTTGGGAATTTATTTCTAATTGTTCCAGAATTTGGGTCAAACGATCGCGTTCTACCACACTTTTTAAATTATTTCGTAACATTTTCCGTTTCTCTGCAAAACCGATTTTGACTAAACTATCTAAAAATTTGGGATTTTCAGCAGGGTAATGAATTTGCGGATGTAAACGTACTACGGCTGAATCAACTTTTGGGGCTGGATAAAAGTCTTTGGCTGGTACGGAGTATATTAACTCACAATCTGCTAAGTATTGTACTCTAACTGATAAAGCTCCAAAGGCTTTTGATGATGGTTTAGCATATAATCTTTCAGCAACTTCTTTTTGCACTAATAATACGATTAAATCGTAAGGTTTAGTTGCGGGTTTAGCTATTTTACCTAAGAGTTTTTCTAGAATCGGCCCAGTAATATTGTAAGGAATATTGGCAACTACTTTATTGGGGTTTTGAAATTGAGGAAAGTTAGCTAATTGGGTTTCTAAATCGAGGGTGAGAATATCTCCTTGTAACAGCAGAAAGTTTTCTGTTTTACCCAGGCTTTTAGCTAATTTTTCGCACAAGTCGCGATCGATTTCTACAGCCACCACTGACTCGGCTAAAGGTAAAAGATAGCGGGTTAAATTGCCTGTTCCGGGGCCAATCTCTAAGATGCGATCGTTTTTACTTATTTCGGCTGCTTTGACTATTTCATTTAAGGCTTTTTCACTCTTTAGCCAATGTTGAGCAAATTGTTTCCGAGGACGAACAGACATGATAATTTTAGATTAGAGAGCTTCGATGATGCAAAAATATGGGAAGATACTAATTGTAGCGTATCAGAGACACATAGCAAATTTTTTTGACCCAAGGCTGTTGAAAATATTAACTACTAGCTTTTTTAGAGGTGTTATTAATGTCTAATTCTCCAATTTTAGAACCTCGAACAATTAGTAATAGCGATGGGTTAAATGAATTTAACAGTTTGTTTAATCAGGATGCTGCTAAGGCTGATGATGCAGCTTTAAAACTTAAAGTTTATTGGCAGAGGTGGGCAATAGCTTTTGATGCTCAATCGTTTGCACCAACGGAAAATAATGCAAAAATATTAATTGGTAAAAAGCTGGCTTTAGAGGTGGAAACGGCTAAGTTTAAAGTTGCAGAAACACTTAAGTTAGCTTTGGCTGGGGAAACAGTAAAAGCGCCTGTTAGTCCAGCCACAAATCCTGTGAGTAATGATGAAGCAATAGCAATTTTTTATTCTATTTTTAAAAGTCGAGAAGTAGCAGACAAGGAAGTAGCAAAGTTAGTCAATACTTGGGATAAATGGTCGATCGCATTTGGTGGAGAAATTTTTGCTGCTGATGATTACAATGCTAAAGTTGTGGCAGGAAGATTAATTGCCAAGGCAATGAAAGATGCCAGAACAAAAGTTACTAACGCAATTATGCAAGCAATTGCTGGAAAGCAGATTTCTCCGTTTATTGAGATAGAAAATTCAGGAATTAATCTATTACCAATGGAATTGGAACAAGCGAAAGATAGATTAAAAGTTTATAAAAATTTTTTCACTGTTGCCCTTAATAAAGGATCGAAAGATGAGCATTTAGCTTTGTTATATCAAGGCGTACAAAGTTCTCCGTATAAAGAAGAAATTAAAGATTATCCCCAACGTCTATCTACTAAAGATTATCAGAAATTAGGGGCAAAAAAAGAGTCAGAAAAACCCGGAAAGTTTAGTCCTTATCCTCAAGTGGGACAACTGCCACAAATTGATGACAAAGGTTTAGATTTCTTGCATGAAGATATTCAAGAAGCTTGTGTTTGTGTGGCGAGTTTTGAAACCGGAAATTTACTAACTCATTGGTTAGGGAGAAATGCTTTAAGAAAAGGTCAATTTTGGAGTGCGACAAAAATTTTACCCATTCTTAATGTTGTCTCTAGAGTTAATGCTAATTCACCGAATACTGATGTTGATGATTGTGTGATTCGCGATCGCGATCGGCGCAAAAGAGATGTACCATTTTATGAGTTAGTCTGGGATGTGGTTAGTTATGGCGATCGTATAGCTAGTTCTAATTCCTTAGCAGCTATGTTCAAGCGCTTCGAGACTCGCCAAGGATTAGAAAATTGGGTAAAAAAAATCACTGGAAACAAAAACTTAGAATTTCGTGGCAGATACGGTGAACCACCTTATCTCGATCGTCCAGAAATTTACGATTTAAAGCGAAAAAAAGTTGTATTGTCTAGCACCTCAGAAGGTACTTCCGGTGAAAATTTAGTCACCGCTTATGACTTAACTCGCTGCGTTACACTGTTAGGTTGGCATCAACATCTACCTTTAGAAATAAAATTACTAAATGCTCAATGGAATAGTTTAGAAAGCATCGTTAGGGCAATGGGTACCGATGCCTGTCGTTATACGGATTTAGCAATCAAGCAACTAGGATTAGATAAAAAAATTCGTTCTCCAGTAATTATTTCCAAACTGGGAAATGGCAATAGCGATAGTAGGAATAGATACGAAATCGTTTATGTGATGCTGATACAATTCATCGATGAACTTTCTCAGAATGAAAACAATTCACCTAAATTGAAAAGTTTTGCTTTAACTCTTAGAGGTGCAAGCAAAAATGCCGTGCAACTTGACGCGAGAATGGCAGCCGAAGTAACAGAAATTTTGCGGCGAGTAATAACTGATGAGCTAGTGTGAATTGTAAAAAATTCTTAAGAGTTGGAACAAAATGTTACTTAAATAAATTTTGTATTCAAATATACTAAAAGTCTGAGTAAGAGGGTCTAATATAGCAAATTTCAGTCACAAATCCCCTATCTACAGACTGATCAATTTGAGGAGTGGAATAAAAACGAATGAGCAGAAAAATTAGTCGGCGCAAGTTTATTTTGTACGGTTCTGCCACTTTGGGGACAACTATTTTATTGAAAGCTTGTGGTAGTAATACAACTCCTACAGCACAAACCCCCGCAGCAAACACAACCCCCGCAGCAAACACAACACCCATAGCAAACACAACTCCTACAACAGCACCAGTAGCTGCTAGCGGAGATACTATTAAAGTGGGAATTTTACACTCTTTAAGCGGCACAATGGCAATTAGTGAAAAGAGTGTTGTCGATGCTGAACAATTAGCAATAGAAGAAATTAACAAATCTGGCGGTGTTTTAGGTAAACAAATTCAACCAATAGTTGAAGATGGCGCTTCTGACTGGCCGACTTTTGCCGAAAAAGCTAAAAAATTAATTGACCAAGATAAAGTGGTTACTATTTTTGGTTGTTGGACTTCTGCTAGTCGTAAAGCAGTGTTGCCAGTTTTTGAAGAGAAAAAACATATGTTATGGTATCCTGTGCAATACGAAGGACAGGAATGTTCCAACAACATTTTCTACACTGGTGCTGCACCCAATCAACAAATTGAACCTTCTGTAGATTGGCTGTTACAAAATAAAGGAAAAGAATTTTTCTTAATCGGTTCAGATTACGTTTTTCCCCGGACTGCTAATACAATTATTAAAGCGCAGGTACAAGCTAAAGGCGGAAAAATTGTTGGGGAAGATTATTTACCTTTGGGTAGTACCGAAGTCACCCAAATTATCAGCAAAATCAAACAAGCTTTACCGAATGGTGGCGTAATTTACAATACTCTCAATGGTGATAGCAATGTAGCATTTTTCAAACAAATGAAAGATGCTGGATTGACACCAGATAAATATCCTACAATGTCCGTTAGTATTGCGGAAGAAGAAGTTAAAGCCATTGGAGTTGATTATCTCAAAGGTCATTACGCGGCTTGGAATTATTTCCAAACAGTTGATACACCAGAAAATAAAAAGTTTGTTCAAGCTTTCAAAGCTAAATATGGCGCGGATAGAGTAACAAACGACCCAATGGAAGCGGCTTATATTGCTGTTTACTTGTGGAAACAAGCAGTGGAAAAAGCTAAAACTACTGACATTGAAGCCGTGAGAAAAGCTGCTTTAGGGCAAACTTTAGCTGCGCCAGAGGGTAAGGTTACTATGGACAATAACCACCATATTTATAAGACGGTTCGCATTGGTGAAGTAGGCGAAGATGGCTTGTTTAAAATTGTCTCTGCTAGCACTGCACCTGTTAAACCTATACCCTGGAATCAGTTTGTAGCAGAAACTAAGGGGTATTCTTGCGATTGGTCTGACCCCAGCAAAGGAGGAAAATTTCAAGTTAAAAGTTAAGAACTAAATAGTTTTTGGGTGGGCTTGGCTCACCCATTTTACTAATTCAAAAGCTTTGAGAACGGTTGATTAAATTTGGGAGGTAAAGGTGCAGTGGTAGAATTTTTAAATGTGATATTTAGCGGAATTAGTATTGGTTCGGTATTATTAATTGCGGCGTTAGGATTAGCCGTAGTTTTCGGGTTGATGGGTGTAATTAATATGGCGCACGGCGAGTTAATTATGCTAGGCGCTTATACAACTTTTGTCGTGCAAAATGTTTTTAAAGGTTTGGGAAGCCCTTTATCTGAAACATATATTATTTTGGCGATACCAATGGCTTTTTTAGTCACAGCTTTGGTGGGATTATTATTAGAAAAAGGTGTAGTGAGATTTCTTTACGGTAGACCATTAGAAACTTTGTTAGCAACCTGGGGTGTGAGTTTAATTCTGCAACAGTTTGTTCGCAGTGTTAACTGGGTTCTAGTAATTGGTATTACATTATTTTGTTTGTTGTTTTTTGGTGCTTGGTGGGTGGTGTCTCGTCGCCCAGATTTTGACAGAATTCGCAACTTGTTTTTCACAATAATGCTACCGTTATCAGCAGCTATATCAGCAGTAGTAGGTGTGGTGTTAGCACAAACTTACAAATTAGCTGTTACTCAACCTTGGTTTGGTGCCCAAAATGTTAACGTTACTGCACCTAAATGGTTACAAGGTGGTTTAAATATTGGGGATTTGCGACTTCCTTATACCAGGCTATTTATCATTTTTCTAACTATTTTATGCGTGGCAGGAATTTATTATTTTTTCCAACGTACAGCATGGGGTTTAAGAATTCGCGCAGTTACGCAAAATCGCAGTATGAGTTCTTGTTTAGGAATTCCCACTCAAAAAGTGGATGCTTTAACTTTTGCGTTAGGTTCGGGTTTAGCTGGAGTGGCTGGTTGTGCAATTAGTTTGTTAGGTTCTGTTGGGCCAAATACCGGACAAAATTATATTGTAGATACATTCATGGTGGTAGTTGTTGGTGGTGTCGGAAAGTTAGTCGGTAGTATTGTGGCAGCACTGGCAATTGGTACGGTTAGTTATATTATTGGTTCCAATGCTTTAGCACCTTTACTATCACCAATTCCACCTTTAGCCGATTTCTTTGGTTTCTTTGCAACTACTAGTATGGCAAAGGTTATGGTATTTGCTTTGATTATTGTCTTTTTACAAGTGCGTCCGGCTGGTTTGTTCCCGCAAAAAGGTCGCACGGTGGATGCTTAATTGTGTTTTAAGTGTTTGGGTAATTAGAGTCTGTTGATTAGTCAGGAGGGGAGAATGAAAAAAGAGGAAATTAAGGCAAATACTCAAAAGATTTATCACTTTCCTCGCGTGCGGAAAAGAACAGAAAATTGGCAAGGTAAGGAAACTGTTGTTGAACCTGTAGCTGCAAAGGATACGGTGCCAAAATTCCAGGGTTTAAAGTTAAAATATCCCGTTTATACTAAACACAAATCTATTTTAATAGAAGCGGGAATTGTGGGTGCGATCGCTCTAATTACCATCTTCCTCATCCCTCCATTACTAACCGTTGTTGGACAAGCATTTCGAGTCGGTTTACTGGGACGTTTTCTCGCTTTAGCAATTGTTGCTTTAGGAATTGACCTCATTTGGGGTTACACCGGAATGTTGAGTTTAGGTCATGGAGTATTTTTTGCTTTGGGTGGTTACGCCTTAGCAATGCACCTACAATTAGCACCTTTAGAACCTGGTCGTTTACCAGAATTTATGGGTCTTTACGGTGTACATGAATTACCCTGGTTTTGGCAACCTTTTTACTCTTTTCCTCTCACCATCATTGGAATAATAATTATACCAGCTTTACTGGCAGCACTATTGGGTTATTTAGTATTTCGTAATCGAATTCGAGGCGTTTATTTTTCGATTTTAACCCAAGCAGCGACGATCGTTTTTTTCAACTTCTTTAACGGACAACAAAAACTATTTAACGGCACAAATGGTTTAACAAATTACAAAACTTTCTTGGGTTTGGAAGTTAACGCACCGCAGACTCAATTCTTATTTTATGCACTTACAATCATACTTTTAGCCTTAACTTACGGCTTTTGTCGCTGGTTGACTACTGGGAGATTTGGACGTTTACTTGTGGCAATTCGGGATGATGAAAGTCGGGTGCGCTTTTCGGGATACAACCCCACAGGATTTAAAGTTTTAGTATTTGCAATTTCTGCCGGACTCGCTGGAATTGCTGGAGCATTGTACACTGTCCAAACCGGATTAATTTCTCCCAAAGCAATGGATATTGCCTTTTCTATTGAAATGGTAATTTGGGTAGCAGTGGGAGGTCGCGCCACATTAATTGGGGCAATAATCGGTGCAATTTTAGTTAACTTTGCCAGAAGTTTGTTAAGCGAACAATTCCCCGAAATTTGGCTATTTTTCCAAGGAGCATTATTCTTAATAGTGGTGATGTTGTTACCTGATGGTTTAGTCGGTTGGTGGCGTTCTCAAGCTGTTAACCAAATTAGAAGATTATTGGGAATTAAACAGCAAGTTACCTATCCCAGTTTAGAAACTGACCCAGAAGTGCAGCAGGAAAGGGAAGAGTTAACTGGGAAATTAGGGACTGGGGATTGAAATGACAGGCAAGATGCCTGTCCTACAGGTCTGGGAAAAATTTCTACAAATGACTAATGATTGATGACTAATTACCATGAACGCAAAAATTTTAGAAATTGACAATGTTACTGTAAGCTTCGGTGGCTTTAAGGCGCTGAAAGGATTAAATTTTAACTTAGACCAAGGGGAATTAAGAGTAGTAATTGGCCCTAATGGTGCGGGAAAAACTACTTTTTTGGATGTGATTAGTGGAAAGACGAAACCAACGGAAGGCGAAGTCTATTTTAAAGGCAGAAATATTCAGAGTTTTGCAGAACATGAAATTGCTCGTTTGGGAATAGGGCGAAAATTTCAAACACCTCGCGTTTATCTCAACCTGACACCTAGAGAAAATTTAGAACTTGCTTGTAACCGGAATAAAAATGTTTTTGCTACTTTGTTGCGAGCAAATTCTAGTGATGAATACCGCACTGTAACTGGTTTATTAGAAACTATTGGTTTGAGTAGCAAAGCCAATGTTTCTGCGGGGTTACTTTCTCATGGAGAAAAGCAAAGGTTGGAAATTGGGATGTTAGTAGCGCAATCGCCAGATTTATTATTGGTAGATGAACCTGCGGCAGGGTTGACTGATGAAGAGACTTATAATGTGGGTGAATTACTGTTGGCTTTGGCAGAAAGTCATTCTATTATTGTGATTGAACATGATATGGAATTTGTGCGGCAAATTGCTAATAATAAGGTAACGGTTTTACATCAAGGTTCGGTGTTATGTGAAGGTAATATTGAAGAGGTGCAAAATGATCCGCAGGTAATTGAAGTTTATTTGGGTAAACAAGAAGAAGAAATTGAAACAAAAGAGATAATCACAGAAGAAGAAGAGAAAATTGCATTATTAGAAATTACAAAAGAAGAAAAAATGTCAGTATCAGAAATAATTGAAAAAAAAATCGCAGTTTCAGAAATCACTGAAAAGGAAAAGAAAATTGAAGAAGTTTAATTTACAGTTGTCGATCGATTAGTTAATATCTAGAAAATTTGATTGAAATTGGCAAAAATGGTATCAGTAAATAAAGCGATCGCATTCCAACCAATCTCTCCTAGAGAAATTTTACTACAAGTTTCTGGAATAAATGTTTATTATGGCGAAAGTCACATTCTTCGGAATGTAGATATCACCATTTCTAATGGACAAATGGTGTGTCTAATTGGTCGTAATGGTGTAGGCAAAACTACTTTATTAAAAACCATTATGGGGTTGCTTAAATCTCGTACTGGTACAATAAGTTTTGCAGGTGAATCTATTACTGGTAAATCTCCCGATCGAAGAGCAAAAATGGGAATTGGTTATGTTCCGCAAGGTCGAGAAATTATTCCGCGCTTAACGGTGGAGGAAAATTTATTACTTGGTTTTGAAGCATTACCAAAAGGTAGAAAAGGTAACGAAAAGATTAGCGAAGAAATTTTTGAATTGTTCCCGGTTTTAAAAACAATGCTGTGGCGGATGGGTGGAGATTTAAGCGGTGGACAGCAACAACAATTAGCGATCGCCAGAGCACTAATGGCAAAACCTCGGCTATTAGTTTTAGATGAACCTACCGAGGGAATTCAACCATCAATTATTTTGGAAATAGAAGCAGCTGTACGCCGCATTGTCCAAACTACAGGAATTTCTGTACTACTAGTTGAGCAACACTTACACTTTGTCCGCCAAGCCGATCGCTACTACGCAATGCAAAAAGGTGGTATTGTCGCCTCTGGTGCCACTAGCGAACTCAGCCAAGATGTAATTCAAAAGTTTTTGGCTGTATAGTTGGAAAGATAAACAATCATATCAAAATATACATAAATGCTCTATAAAGAATTATAATTTATAGGGCTGTTTTATACATCATCAAGAATAATAATTACTGTTAACTTTTGATGACTTCGGTTTCAGGAATTGTTTTATTAAAGTAATAATTGAATTGCTAGATCCAGACGACGATCTTGCCAGCTAGCTTTGCTTAGCTGGTATCATTTGATAAAACTTTAGTCTTTGCCTATCTACCAAGCAAATGTAATCACAAATTCTCGGAAAAGTGGCGCAAACTCATAGTGAAATATAGGCGAATCAAGATCAAAATAATTACAATTTTGCAAAGGCTCCAAACTAAAATTTTGCTGTATACCTTTGGAGCGTCTCTATTGCCCATTTTATTTTTGCTTAGTGCAGCTTGGCAATTTGTCTATCAGCCTTTGATTGATTTAGAAAAAACCCGACTTGATGACCAAATATTAGCTTTTCGCGGATATACATCTGCTACTGCTCAAGGATTACAAGATGTAGCCAAAAGTTTTGCCTATTGGACAGATTTATATGAGGCTATTCCTCAGCGGAAACTTTCTTGGATTCAAGCAGAAGTTGTTGACTCATTACTTTTATCTACAAGTGTAAATATTGTCCAAGTAATGAATCGTCAAGGTGAAATTTTGGCTCAACAAGGAGAAATTTTACGATCGCCTATCCTGCAAGAAAAAATTGCAGCTATGAGTGTTCAAGGAAAGTTGGTACAGCAATTAGTCACAATCAACGATCGTAAACTAATAATTTTAGTAGCAGCGCCAGTTCTCCGTACAGATCGTACCGGAAATTCTTCAGGAACTTTGATAATTGGTCAAAGTCTAAATCAGGCTTGGTTGGAAAAGTTTTTAAGTTTCTCTCAACCTACTACTAAATTAAAAATAATTTCTCTAAATGGCAAATCAATCATCTCTCTTGATAAGAAAATTAGGAACAATTCAGCTAATGAGCATATATCAATTAAAGGATTTTTACCTGTAATTAAAAACAGAGAGTCTATATATCAGATCGATCAAAAAACAGGAGAAAACATTATTTACGCCCCCTTAAATTCTAAAGGTAATGTAGTAGCGGTCGCCAAAATCCAAATTAATTCTCAATATTTTCAACAAGCATACTTAGTCCTCACTCGCATAGTTTCAATTGGGTTAATATTAGCAATTATACTTTGCATAACTGTAGCCAACTTATTAGCAAAACAGATTGGAGTACCAATTAATCAATTAGCGAAACGGAGCAAAACATTAGCCGCAGGTGATTTAGATACACCGATTCCTGGTGTGGGTACTGGTGGCGAATTAGGACAATTAGCCAGTGCTTATCAAGAGATGGCAGCCTCTTTAAAATCACTCGTTAATGACCTTGAAAATAGAGTAGCAGAACGCACTTTAGAGTTAGACATTGCACGTCAAACCTTAGAAGAAAGAGTAGAACAAAGAACCAAAGAACTTTGGCAAAAAAATCAGGAATTACAAACAGCTTCCCAACAATTACAACAACTAAACTCAGAATTAACAGTTAAAGCCGAACAGTTAACTGATGCTTTAAGTAACCTTAAAAAAGCTCAAGCTCAACTAATTCAAACAGAAAAAATGTCTAGTTTAGGGCAATTAGTTGCTGGAGTTGCCCATGAAATTAATAATCCAATTAACTTTATTCATGCCAACCTTAGTTATGTCAGCACTTATAGTCAAGATTTACTTAATATCGTTAAACTTTATCAGCAACGTTATAAAGATCCAGAAATTGAAAAACATCTTGAAGAAATAGAGCTTGATTTTATCACAATTGATTTGCCTAAAATTATTTCTTCCATGCAATCAGGGTCCGATCGCATTAGCCAAATTGTCCTAGCGTTACGGAATTTTTCTCGCTTAGACGAAGCCGAAATGAAACTAGTTAACTTGCATGAGGGCATTAATAGCACTTTGCTAATTTTACAAAATCGCCTACATTTAGGCGAACAATATCCAGATATTCAAGTAATTAAACAATATGGATATTTGCCATTAATTGAATGTTATCCTCGACAAATTAACCAAGTATTTATGAATATTATTGGCAATGCTATTGATGCTATTAAAGAATTAGCTGAAAAGCAATCAAAAGAAAAATCCAACCTTTTTAAACCTACCATTATCATTCACACTCAAAAAATAGATGCTCAATGGATCAAAATTAGATTTTGGAATAATGGGTCAATAATTTCGCTCAATGTTATTAGTAGAATATTCGATCCATTTTTTACCACAAAACCTGTAGGTAAAGGCACTGGATTAGGACTTTCTGCTTGCTATCAAATTATTGACAAACATGGAGGCACAATAGATGTTACTTCAGACCCCGAACAAGGAACGGAATTTGTAATCTTATTGCCGATTAAAACTAATTAAATTATTATAATATTCAAAATGGTAAATTTTCAAATGCCTCAAACACAATACGAAGGATACTCTCAAGGTAAATATATTATCGCTGTACGAGAAAAGTTTGGTAGCACCAATGTTTATGCTAAAAATGCACAATCGCTCCTGAACAAAGCAACAGGATTTATTGATTACTATGATTTCACTCTCAATCCTTATCGAGGTTGCCAATACGGATGCAGCTATTGTTATGCTGCTGCATTTAGTCCTAATTCTGAAATGCGAAAAAATTGGGGAAGTTGGGTAATTATTAAGCAAAATGCTGCGGAAATTTTAGAAAAAGAACTAATTAATTGGAATAACAAAAATCCGCAACGACATCCAATAATTTATATGAGTACAGTCACCGATCCTTATCAACCAATTGAATCAAAACAAAAATTAACCCGTTGCTTATTAGAAATATTAGTTAAATATCAACCAATTTTAGTAATTCAAACTCGGAGTCCAATGATTACTAGAGATATTGATATTTTGCAAAATTTTGAAAAATTAAGAATTAATATGAGTATTCCCACTGGCAGCGAACAAGTTAGAAAAGATTTTGAACCGCGATCGCCAAGCATCCCTGCTAGACTAAAAGCTATTGGTAAACTCAAACATAGTATTCCTTATCAAAAGAATCACGACATAAGATTTTCAGTTACTATTACTCCTCTACTACCAACCTTTCCCCAAGACCAATTAAAGTTTATTAAGAAATTAGAAATTGTAGACCGCATAGTAATTCAAGAATTTCACGCCACTAGTAAACGTTCTCTCGTCGCCGGAACTAGGGAAGAAGCTTTAGCTATTAAACAAAAATATTCTTGGTGGTATGATGATGAAAAAACTAGTTATTTAAAGTTCAAGGAGAAACTAAACTCTCTCCTCTGTGGAGTAGAAATTAAAGAAGGTAAAGAAGGATTTGGTTATGATTAATTTAATTGTTAATTTCTGGCGTTCTGTTAAGTTATGTCTAGCTTTATATCAGGGTAACACTACCCTTGCAGAAAAAATTTTACACCAAATAGAACAATCAGGCGCAAAGTTAACATGGATAGAACAATTATTTCGCGATCGGCTACAAAGCGAGAGAAATTTTCGTACTTATCGACAACAAATTGCTGCACAACACCGACAATTAAATGAATTTCGCCAAAAACTTGAAGACTTAGAACTAAATACCAAACAATCTCCTAGCAATTTATTAACTCCTATACCAGAATTTATAGAATTATTATCTAAAAAGTTTAAATTAATTGAACATGATGAAAGTATGGTTCAATGTACAGGAATCGATCGTAGTATTTTTGATGAATTTGAAGCCAAATTAGCTGATTTCATTAAAGATGAGTTTAACAGATTGAGTGAGAGAAAGAATTTTTATTTATCGCTTGAAGATGCAATTGAAGACATTAATTTGCTGAAAAGTGGACAAGACCCTCAATATAAATTTGAACTGAGTCCTCATGTTTATTTAATGAGGTATTTTTTAGATAATGTTTATTGTGCTTATCTGTCTTGGTTTCTCATTTACAAATCAGGCTTATTACCAACTAAAATTAATGTACTTGATATAGCTGCTGGTTCTGGTACAATTGCTTACGGATTGGCTTTATTATTACAAAGTATTACTGAGTTTTCTACCTTAGATACTCAACATATTTCATACTATTCTCTGGAGCAACATAAGGATTTTCAGTATCGCGGATTACAGTTTTGGCGTTCCTATATAGAAAGACAAAAAATAGCCACCAATGCTTATTTTCGTTTTGATACTTCCAGCATTTTTGATTATAATTGTCAATCTAGAAAAATACCGCTAAATTTTTTTGATTTTATTGTCATTTCGCATTGTTTCTTTTCTAATCCAGAAACAAGAATCAAATCTCAAACTATTTATCAGCAAATATTTAGCAATCATTTGAAAAAAAATGGCTATGTATTATTAATAATCCAAGATAAAAAATTATTAAAGGCTTATAATGTTCGACAAAGTGAAGATCCTCAGCAAGAAGAACTTACAGTTAAAACATTTGTAGAAGATTTAGGATTAAAGTTAGTTTGGTATCAGTATTTAACTTCCCGATATAGCAGAAAGCCAATTAGTAATTTTGGCAAATTTGCAAGAGAAAATTTAGCTTGTCAAAAATTTATGAGTCCACTGCTACGTCAGTACTTTAAATTGAATTTTGACTCTAACTACACATTAGATGATTATGTAATTTTAGCCCAATCTTTAAATTAGGATTACACAAACAGATTTTATGATACTTGATGAACAATTTTAAGGCATAATTTCGCACATCATAG
The DNA here is from genome assembly GCF_015207735.1 of [Phormidium] sp. LEGE 05292. Lineage (GTDB taxonomy): Bacteria > Cyanobacteriota > Cyanobacteriia > Cyanobacteriales > Aerosakkonemataceae > Floridanema. The sequence goes on along the minus strand of NZ_JADEWG010000091.1, from coordinate 8,147 downwards.
AAACCTGATATATTAAACTTGCATATCTCATCAGTATAAAGTAAAAAGCGTCTACACCGATCGATCGCCAAACACAAAAAAGAACCAAGCTGATTATCTTCTATGTTCAAAATTCTTAAAGCCCCCACTGTACCAGTTCCACCATTACAACGCTTTTCGGTTATAGGAACAGCCGACACTATCCATGCTGGTAAACCTTTAATATTAGTTATAGACAATCAACTTAAAGTCACAACTCCAGCTATTAGTAGTGAAGGAACTTGGCGTTTTGATTTAGCATTACACCAGCCTGGAAAACACCAGTTAGCAATTTTATTAGATAACGATCGCCTAGAACTTTCCATTCAAATAGGTACAACAGTAACCTCTGAAACTGAAATAACAAATCAAACAAATCCTCAGCAAATTCCTCATTTTCAGTCAAATCTCATTTCTTTAGAAAAATTAGTACAAGAAGCCTACGAAAAAGGATTTTCTGACATTCATTTATGTGTTGGTAAAGCCCCACGATTTCGCAATCGCGGACAAATGGAAGTCAGTAATTACCCTGTAACTGATGAAACTACATTTATTAATTGGCTGCACGAAATTATTACAGAATCAGAAATTAAACAATTTCAAGAAACATTAGATTTTGATGGTGCTGCAAGTTATGGTTTTGCGCGAGTGCGAATAAATATTTTTAAAACTCTCAAAGGTTCGGCAATGGTGTTGCGGTTAATTCCCTTAAGAATTCCCAGTATTAGTGAATTAGGTTTACCAGAAGTATTCCAAAAAATTTGCCATTATCACAAAGGGTTAGTATTAGTTACTGGCCCTACTGGGTCGGGTAAATCAACAACTTTAGCAGCTATGGTAGATTACATTAATCGTACCATGAAGAGACATATTATTACCATTGAAGACCCGATCGAATTTATTCACGAAGACCGCAAATCTGTAATTAGTCAGCGAGAAGTAGGCATTCACACCGTCGAATTCGATCGCGCATTAAAAGCCGCATTAAGAGAAGATCCAGACGTAATTTTAATCGGAGAAATGCGCGATCGATCTACAGTAAACACCGCTCTCAAAGCCGCACAAACAGGACATTTAGTTTTCGGGACATTACACACAAACAGTGCCACTAAAACCATTGAAAGGATTCTAAACCTGTACGAACCAGACGAACAAGAGCCAATGCTGAGTCAACTTTCAGAATCCTTAGCCGCAATAATTGCTCAAGCTTTATTGCGAACTACCGATGGTAGACGTGCTCCAATTCATGAAATTTTAATTAACACCGATACAGTCAAAGATTATATTAAACGTGGCGAAGTTGAAGAAACAGAATCAATAATGAAAAAAGGAAGTTACGATGGTATGTGTACCATGTTGCAATCGATTCACAACCTTTATTTAGAAGGTCGAATAACTGAAGAAACAGCTATGGAAGCCGCAGATAAACCCAACGAAATGAGAATTTTACTCAGCGGCGGAGAAATTTAAATTGGGGACTGAGAAAAGCAGAAGGCAGAAAGTAAAAATTTCCCTTGTCCCCTTGTCCCCTCTGCCCCTCTGCCCCCCTGCCTTGAAGCTTACTCCTCTCCCCAAACTCGTAATTGTAAATACACCAAAACCAGAGTTACTGCTAACAAAACCGTTGCCGCAGCTGCTGCATAACCAAAATCAAATTGAGCAAAAGCTTGGTCATAAATATAGTAAACTAACAAATTAGTAGAATTTAACGGCCCACCACCTGTAATTATATAAACTTGTTCAAAACTTCTCAAAGTAAAAATTGCTGTAGTTACAGTTGCAAATACTAAAGTTGGTCTTAAACCAGGTAAAGTAATATGCCAAAATTGCTGCAATTCATTAGCACCATCTAATTCCGCAGCTTCATAAAGATTAAGAGGAATAGTTTGCAATCCTGCCAAAAATACTACTAAATTAAAACCTAATTGTTTCCAAATACTTAAGAGAATTAGTACAGGCATTGCCCAAGTAGTACTGCCTAACCAAGGTATGGGATTGATGCCAAAATCATTTAATAAATTATTAAGTGGCCCATCAGTTTGAAATAACCAGCGAAATCCTAAACCAGCTGCTACTAAACTAGTAATAGAAGGTATAAAATAAGCTGTTCGTAATAATCCTCTTAACGCCAGCGATCGATTCAAGAACACCGCCAAACCTAAAGGAATAATTAAGCTAGGAATTACTGTAGCTACAGTAAAGTAAATAGTATTACCAATGACTTGCCAAAAGTCAGAAGTGAGAATCAAGCGCAAGTAGTTTCTTGCACCTACCCAACGCACACCAGCCGCAGAAAAGTTTCCCGCAGTAAAACTAAGGTAAAACAGATAAAAGATCGGCCATAAAATGAAAACACCAAGTAATATGAGTGCTGGAGTTAAAAAAATCCAAGCAGCGATCGCATCATCGTCCAACCAGGATTTACCATATATTTTGAGCCGCAAAATTGCCTCCCTTATGTTATGAATTTCAACAACACATCTGCTGATTCTACCCCTTGCTTAATTTCACCGTCGATTCCTCCCAACCTTTTTATTCAAGGTGAACCGCTAAAATTAGGTATCATGGCTTCTGGGAGTGGCACAAATTTTGAAGCAATTGCCCAAGCGATCGCAAACAAACAGCTAAACGCCCAAGTCCAAGTCATCATTTATAATAATCCCGAAGCCAAAGTAGTTGCTAGGGCAGAACGTTGGGGCATTCCCTCCATCCTCATCAATCATCGTAACTTTAAAAGTCGTGAAGACTGCGACGCACAAATCGTCGAAACACTCCGCCAGCATCAAGTAGAATGGGTAGTCATGGTAGGTTGGATGCGCGTCGTTACCCCAACACTTCTGAACGCTTACTCCAAACGAGTACTCAACATTCATCCCAGCTTATTACCCAGCTTTAAAGGTATACGTGGCGTAGAACAAGCCCTAGCTGCTGGAGTACAAATTACAGGTTGCACAGTTCACATAGCCGTACCAGAAGTCGATAGTGGGCCAGTTTTAATCCAAGCCGCCGTTCCCGTGTTCCCCGATGATACCCCAGAAACCCTACACGCCCGAATTCAAGTACAGGAACACAAAATTATTGTCGCTGGAATCGCCTTAGCCGCTGCTCAATCTGCTGACTGGTAATGCTAAATTACCCTGTTAGTAGTTACTTTGCTGCAACTCTATCAATTTCTGGTTGTGCGATCGCGCCTCCTGCTAAAAAGCTTAACAAAAAGCTTTTTTCCTTACAGTCTTCTTAAAGTGTTATTCCAATTTAAAAGCTTTGCCCAATGACTTTGACATTATATTTTCTCCGACATGGGGAAACACCTTATACCAAGACGGGAGCTTACTGCGGGAGCCTCGATCCTGAACTCACTTCCGAAGGGAAGCAAATGGCTGAAGCTTTTGCCGCAGCTTATCGAACTTTACCTTGGGCAGGAGTTTATGTGAGTCCAAGGAAAAGAACGATCGCAACTGCTCAACCCTTATGTGCCGCCATCGGAGCCGAAATGCAAATGAGAGAAGGGCTCAAAGAAATGGATTTTGGCAAATGGGAAGGAAACACGCCAGATTGGGTTAGAGAAAACTATCTTGATGATTACATCAATTGGATGACCGAACCTTCTTGGAATGCTCCCACTGAAGGCGAAACCGCTGTAGAAGTAGTGAGCCGAGCAATATCAGTCATCGCAGAAATTGAAGCGCAATTTTCTACTGGCAATGTTTTGATTGTCGCTCATAAAACGACGATTCGGATTCTTCTTTGTAATCTACTAGGAATTGATTTAGGACGTTATCGCGATCGCATGGAAGTGCGCGTAGGTTCAGTTAGTGTAGTGAAGTTCAGTACTTATGGGCCATTACTCCAAAGATTAGGCGATCGCGCCCACCTGAATGAAGCCTTGCAGTCTCGTGCGGAAACTTGATCAATTGGTAGTACGACCAAGATCCAATTCCGAGTCTACATTAATAGCTCAAATATTTTCATTTGTTACCGATGACAAAAATTAGTCACTGTACAACAGTAATACTGTGGAGGCCACTGCCACATTCAACGGAGAGGGTGGGATTTGAACCCACGATGACGTTGCCGCCATAGCGAATTTCGAGTCCGCCGCATTCAACCACTCTGCCACCTCTCCATTAGGTAAGCATAGATAATTATATCATTTTTATTTAATTTTACAGCAGCGCACTGTAACCTTCTGTCAATTCCAAAGTAGTTTCAAACCTTCCACTCGGTTTCCACTGAACTGCGCCATCTTTACCAGTAATGAACAACTTAATTTTGGCTTGATTAACATTAGCCACAGTTTCTAAATCAACCGTATCCGCAGAAACAATCACTACTTTTGGTTGTACCACCTTTAACAGCTCTGCTGTAATTCGTTGTCCAGATGTCCACAATACATCAACTTTGGGAAACTTTTCCGTAATTAATAATTGTTTTTGTTCCTCAGATTTTAATGTACCAATGAATAACCAATTTTGGCCATCAATTAAAAGTTGTAACATAGGGACTTCACTATTAATTAGCCTTGTTAAACTTGTCCCAAAATTCATAATTTGACCAAGAGTTAAAGATTGATAATTACCATGACGTGCTTGCAAAATCTGCTGAATTTCTGTTTTTCCCGGAGAAGTATTATCTACCGATGAACTACTGTAGAAGTTACCAATGGGTAAATGTGCCAAAATAGTTAACCAACCGCTTTTATTATCAATTGTTGTGTCAGTAGCGATCGCCCAATCAATTTTATTTACACCTTGATGTTGTAAAAAAGGAATAATATCGTATCTAGCCGTACTACCATCACCACTATTAACTAAAGTCACCTTTCCCTTATCTTGAATGACTAAAACAGGTTGGTTCCCAGCTTCTAAGATAGTTGCTTGAAACAAAGCAGTTTGCGTTTGCCAAACTGGAATAACGATAACGGTTACTGCCAATAAACCAGCGAACCACCAATAATTCCGCCACCAACGCAATAAAGAAACTAAAGCAATTAATATATACAAAACTAATAGCTGATATTGGGAAATCGCCCCAACTGCAACCGAATTTCCAGGTAACTCATAGAAGAATTCTACCAACGAAATTAGCCAATGCGTAGGGTAATAAAGTAACCAAGCAATGGAACCACCTGCGCTCGGCCAAAGTACCCCCAAAATAGCACTAACAAATCCACCTATACTCAGAATACTTACAAATGGCGTAGTAATTATATTAATTGGAATACTATATGGTGAGATAATTTTAAAAACATATAATTGTAAAGGCAAAGTCCAAATAGAAGCAGCAATTGGAATAGCGATCGCTGCCGCTAAAACTGGGGGCATCCAGTCCAATCTTTTGCTAATAGCTGGTACTGTTACCAACAATCCTAAAGTTGCCAAAAAACTCAATTGAAAACTTAAATCCCAGATCCAAGTAGGATTTAACAGCAGTAAAAAAGTTGCCGCAAATAATAAAGAGCCTATAGGTTTAATTTTCCTTTGGAGCAACGGAGCAATTAAAGCCGCAGTCCCCATTACTACTGCCCTTAATATAGGTGGTTGTGGCCCAGTTAAAGCCAAAAAAATTCCTAAAGCTATCACTCCAGCGATGAATTGCGATCGCACTGATAAACTTTTAGTCAACAACAAAACCACATATAAAATTAACGATACCTGAAATCCTGAAGCCGCCAAAGTATGAGCCAAACCAATTCTAGTAAACCGATCCTTAAGTTCCACAGGCAGATAAAAATTAACTGATTGACTACCCAGAACCATTGCACTTACCAAAGGCCCTTCAGGAATTCCTAAACCGAGAGTATGAGAACGAATAATTCTTTGTCTAATTGCCCACCAACCAACTTTAGGACCCTCTTCCTCAGTCAAAAACTCTACTTTTCGACCTGCCAAACCAGCAAAAGCACCTTCTTGGGCTAAATAACTACGAAAATCAAAACCACCCGGATTACTGACTAATTTAGGTTTATACAACCTACCCATGACAGCAATTCTTTGATTGGTATGTATACCAGTTGCTTGCAATAAAGGCACAGTAACATATAATTTTCCCGAAACTTTTTTACCCAAATCTATCGAACCATCTTTACCAACTACCTCATTCAGCTGAGTTGCTTCTAACCAAAATTGCGCCCTTCTTGTGCGAGTCAGGCGAGGCATACTTTTTACGGTACCCCTTACCGTGACCAACTCTTCCATAGCTTTATTGTCCCGGCTAATATCAATAGTTGCAGGTTGGGGTATTCTCACCTGAAAATATAAAGCTGCTGCTAATCCTACAATTCCAGCTACTAACCAAATCCAACGTTTTGGCCCTTTGCGCCAGAATTTAGGCACAACTAAAGTTGCTATAATTCCCAAAACTAGTACAACAAATCCTCCCCAAGGAAAGGGAAATACTGTAGATAGCAAGCCAACTATGTAGGCTAAACAAAGAATAAAAGCAATACTGGCTGAATTCATGTCAAAAGTTTAGTTTTAGATGGACAAACCCAGCTTTAATCCCAAAACTGCATGAAGAAATAACAAACACAGTGCTGCACTTCCCAGATAAGCATGAATTGTGCGAAGTGCGAATTTGTTACCACCAAACTTACTGGCAGAAATCGCACCATTAATGCCCAACAAAATTAGCACAATTGAACCTGTCCAAAAATGAGGGCTTTCCAAAATTGGCTTATATTGCATAACTAAAGACAACAATCCCCCGGTGTAGCCTAGTGCCAAGAATAAAAACATCCAAGGTGCTAGTTTACGATGGTCAGAACGACTTTTCAGTGCAATTTCTTGATCTGCAACTACTCGTCCGCGCCATCCTACTAACCCGACGAAGCTACCCATAACAAAAATAACGATCGCCATCATTACCGGATGTCCCCAATGTTCGATCGGTTTAGGAATACCCAAAGCTCTAAACTGTGCTGCGATCGGTTCTAAAAGCTCATTCAGATTAACCATACTTCCTAACTATCTCAATTAATAGATATTGATCTGCTTACCTCACCAATTAATTAAGATACCAGTTCCAGATGCGATTGCAGAGATGGTTGCGACCTCAGTAATGGAAAACCCAGTTTTTCTCTTTGTTGTACATAAAGCTGCGCCACTTGTCTCGCCATACTCCGAATTCTGCCAATGTAGCGAGTCCTTTCCGTCACAGAAATTACACCTCTAGCATCCAGTAAGTTAAAACTATGAGAACACTTTAAAACATAGTCCAAGCTAGGTAGAACCAATCCTCTAGCAATTAATTGTTCTGCTTCCTGTTCATACAAACCAAACAAAGTAAACAGCAATTCTGGATTAGAAGCTTCAAAATTATAAGTACACTGTTCAATTTCCCCTTGCAAATGCACATCTCCATAAGTAACATCATCTGTCCATTGAATTTCGGTGATTGCCGACTTTTGCTGGAGATACATCGTTAACCGTTCTAATCCATAAGTAATCTCGATCGAAACTGGACGACAATCAATCCCACCACACTGCTGAAAGTAAGTAAACTGAGTAATTTCCATCCCATCCAACCAAACTTCCCACCCAGTACCCCAAGCACCTACCGCCGCATCCTCCCAGTTATCCTCCACAAAACGCACATCATGCTCTTCGGGGCGAATCCCCAAAGCCCTCAAAGAATCAAGATAAATATCTTGAATATTGTCTGGTGAAGGCTTAATCAGCACTTGATACTGATAATAATATTGAAACCGATTCGGATTCTCCCCATAGCGCCCATCACCCGGACGACGACAAGGTTCCACATAAGCAATAGACCAAGGTTCTGGCCCCAGCGCCCTGAGAAAGGTATGAGGATTCTTTGTTCCTGCACCTTTCTCAATATCGTAGGGTTGGGCAATTAGACAATTGCGATCGCTCCAGAACTGATTCAGAGTGGCAATAATTGATTGAAAATTCACAACTTTTCCTTGATTGAGTACTTCAACTGTTTCTCTCACTCAATTATTCTGCCCTAAAACTGCCTCTACATGGGAGTTATAGGCTTACCAAAATTTTTTTTGCCGAAAAGCTTGACAAAGCGTATTAGGGTTGATAGATTAGTAAAGCGGTCGAGAGGAAGCCGAGCGAAAGTGAAGCACTCAAGACGCGCCCGAACCTAGAAAAAAGTATAGT
>NZ_JADEWG010000090.1 GCF_015207735.1 [Phormidium] sp. LEGE 05292 | reverse complement strand
GTCCCCAGTCCCCAGTCCCCACCTTTACAAAACAGGGGATAAGGCACGTTACCTGAGTGATGGAAATATTGAATTTCTCGGTCGGATTGATTATCAAGTGAAGATACGGGGTTTTCGTATCGAATTGGGAGAAATTGAAACAGTTTTGAGTCAACACCCCTTGCTGCAAGAAAGTGTTGTGGTTGTAAGAGAAGACACCCCTGGTGATAAACGTTTAGTAGCTTATTTAGTACCGACTCTTCATCGTCAAACATTACCCCAGCAGGTTAGTCAATGGCAGAATGAGTATGTTAATGATTGGCAAATGCTCTACGAACAACTCTACAGCCAAAATCAAACATCCACAGATGACCTCACATTTAATATTGCTGGTTGGAACAGTAGTTATACCAGACAGCCCATCCCAGAGAGGGAAATGCAGGAGTGGGTTGAGAATACAGTCAGTCGAATTCAAGCTAACTTTCCCCAGCGCGTCTTAGAAATTGGTTGTGGAACGGGGTTACTGCTATCTCGTCTTGCCAAGCACTCTCAACATTATTGGGGAACCGATTATTCCATCGCTGCCATACAGCACGTTGAACAGATATGCAGCACAGTTGAGGGTCTAAATCATGTACAGTTATTGCACCAACTGGCAGATAACTTTGACGGCATCCCCCAAGGAGAATTCGACACTGTTGTTTTGAACTCAATCGTCCAGTATTTCCCCAGCATTGAGTATTTGTTGCAGGTTCTAGAAGGAGCAATATCTACAATTGCTCAACAGGGTACAATCTTCGTGGGCGATGTCCGCAGCTTGCCATTACTAGAGCCATACCATGCAGCCGTGCAGTTGTCCCAAGCAGAGTCGGATAGAACTATTGAGCAATGGCAGCGAATGGTAAATCAGAGTATGGCTGCTGAAGAAGAATTGGTTATCGATCCGGGTTTCTTCATTGCCCTCCAAACTCGTTTTCCACAAATTGGTTGGGTAGAGATTCAGCCCAAACGCGGTTACGCCGAAAATGAGTTAACCCAATTCCGCTATGATGTTACCCTTCATGTCGGTACTAATGTTCAGGCGAAAACCATTACTTGGTTAAATTGGCAACTAGACAAGCTCTCGTTCACAGAAATTCAAAATCGACTGCACAAAGAGCAGCCAGAACTGTTAGGAATTAGGCGCGTGCCTAATCAACGGGTACAGCAAGCACTACAGATTTGGCAGTGGTTAGAAAATCCTCCGGCTGTGGAAACAGTCAACCAACTGCGGCAGGTATTAGCACAACAGCTAACAGTTGGGATCAATCCAGAACAGTTTTACCAGTTGGGGCAGCAACTCGGTTACACAGTTTACCTCAGTTGGTGGGAGAGTAGCCAGGATGGTTGCTATGATGTCGTGTTCTGCCGCCATGAAAAAGCAGAAAAGAAATCCCCCCTGTCTCCTGCTTTCTGGGATAGCTCAACCGTCACAACCAAACCCTGGACTGAATACACAAACAATCCCTTATACGGAAAGTTAGTTCAGAAACTAGTGCCACAGGTGCGTGAATATATTCAACAAAAGCTACCCGATTACATGGTTCCGCAAGCTTTTGTCGTTCTCAATTCCCTGCCCTTAACCCCCAATGGCAAGATTGATCGTCGCGCTTTACCAACACCTGATACAGCCATGAGAAATCTTTCCACTGGCTTTGTTTTACCGCGATCGCCTATTGAAGCTCAAATCGCTCAAATCTGGAGTCAAGTCCTGGGAGTTGAACGCATTGGCGTTAAGGACAACTTCTTTGAACTAGGGGGACATTCGCTACTCGCTACTCAAGTCCTTTCAGAAATCAATTCAACTTTTGGACTCGATTTATCTATACAAATAATGTTTGAGTCGCCCACGATAGCGGGGATAGCGGAGTACATCGAAGTAGTAGATTTGGTGACACAAAATTTATCAGCTAAAGAAGTAACTAGCGAAGTAGTGGAGTTTTGAGCATGACTAAGAGCATTTTTGAGTTCGTTCGTTACCTAACAAACTTAAGTATAGAACTAGAAGCAGATGGCGTTAGCGGAGCGGCTCCGGAGGAGCTTCGCTTGCGTTGTCATGCACCTGAAGGTGTATTAACTCCATCGCTACGTCAAGAAATAGCTGCACGTAAAACAGAAATTTTGCTGTTTTTACAACAAGCAAAGCAGGTCAAAACATCTCATCAGTCACCAATTCAAAAAGTGTCACGGGATGGTGAGTTGCCACTATCTTTTGCTCAACAGCGACTTTGGTTTCTGCACCATTTGTCACCAAACAGTCGTTCTTATAATTTGCTGGATTTCCAAAGGCTAAATGGCTCACTGAATATAGTTGCACTGGAACAGAGCCTTAGTGAAATTATTCGCCGCCATGAAATCTGGAGAACGACTTTTCCGACAATAGACGGGCAACCTGTCCAGGTGATTTCTCCACCTACTGCCTTAACTTTGCCAGTACATAACTTGCAGGGATTGTCAACCCAAGAGCAAAGCGATCGCATTCAACAAATAGCGCAGTCCTTTGCATCCCAGCCCTTCGATCTGGCGGTTGGGCCATTAGTACAGTTCACTCTACTCCAACTGAGTGACCAAGAATATGTACTGATATCGAAGATGCACCACATCATATATGATGGCTGGTCTTTAAACATCTTCAAAAATGAATTATCTCAACTATATATAGCTTTCACTCAAGGATTATCCAACCCACTACCAGAATTACCCATCCAGTATGCTGACTTTGCCGTTTGGCAACGCCAGTGGTTGACAGGCGAAGTTTTAGAACGCCAAATGAATTACTGGGAGCAAAAATTAGCTGATGCCCCAGTTGCACTAGAACTGCCTACTGATAAACCACGTCTCCCAGTTCAGTCCTTCCGGGGTGGGGTTGAGCGTTTTCAACTAGATAGCAACCTCACACAACGCCTCAAACAATTGAGCCAAGAGTCAGACGCAACTTTATTTATGACTCTACTGGCAGCTTTTTTAGTATTAATTTCTCGTTATAGTAATCAATTAGATATTGTTGTTGGCACTCCGATCGCTAACCGCAACAATAAGAGTGTTGAGCAGCTGATAGGTTTTTTTGCTAACACCTTAGCATTAAGGGGCGATCTCTCTGGCAACCCCAGCTTTGTTGACTTCTTAGCGCAAGTACGGCAGACAACTTTGTCTGCATACACTCATCAAGACTTGCCCTTTGAAATGTTGGTTGAAAAGCTTCAGCCAGAGCGAGATTTGAGTCGTAATCCTTTGGTACAAGTGATGTTTTCTCTCCAGAGTGCCTCACAGTCTTTTTGGGATTTACCAGGCTTAACTACTCAAAAAATGTCCTTGCCATTTGATGAAATGGTCAGGTTTGACCTGGAAGTGAACTACTGGGAAGCTTCAGGAGGTCTAGAAGGCGTATGGTCTTACAGTACTGATTTATTTGATGCAGCGACAATTGCACGTATAGCCCAAAATTTTCAAACTTTACTCCAAGCAATTGTTGCCAATCCCAAAGCGCGAATAGCAGAACTACCACTGTTGACCCCAGCAGAACGTCATCAATTGTTAGTAGAGTGGAACAACACTGAAGTAGACTATTCCTCTGATAAGTGTGTCCATCAGCTATTTGAAGAACAGGTTAAACGTACACCTGATGCTGTCGCGGTTGTGTTTGAAAATCAACAACTGACATACCAACAATTGAACACTCGCGCTAATCAATTAGCTCATCATTTGCGATCGCTAGGTGTAAGAGCCGATGTACTGGTTGGTTTATGTGTAGAACGCTCAATAGACATGATTGTGGGCATACTTGGTATTCTCAAGGCAGGTGGGGCTTATGTGCCGCTTGACCCAGACTATCCCCAAGAGCGTTTAGCCTTTATGCTAGAAGATGCTCAAGTAGAGGTGTTACTCACCCAACAGCAATTAGTAGAATCTCTGCCCAAACATCAGGCGCGTGTCGTTTGCTTAGACACCGATTGGCAAAACATAGCTCAAAACATCTCCTCAAACCAGGAAAACACTGCCACACCCGATAATCTAGCTTATGTGATTTACACATCAGGTTCCACAGGTAAGCCTAAAGGTGTTTTAGTTAATCATAGTAATGTAACTCGTTTATTTGCAGCCACAGACGCTTGGTATAAATTCAATTCTGATGATGTGTGGACATTATTTCACTCCTACGCCTTCGACTTCTCCGTGTGGGAAATTTGGGGTGCATTGCTGTATGGTGGACGACTGGTAGTAGTGCCTTATTTGGTGACGCGATCGCCTGAATCTTTCTATCAGTTATTAGCTCAAGAAAAAGTCACCATTCTCAATCAAACACCTTCCGCCTTCCGCCAGTTAATTCAAGCCGAACAGTCAGTGGTAACTGCTGGCGACTTAAGCTTACGCTTTGTCATTTTCGGCGGAGAAGCCTTAGAACTGTCGAGTTTGCAACCTTGGTTTGAGAAACACGGCGACAAGTCACCCCAACTGGTGAATATGTACGGAATTACAGAAACTACCGTGCACGTTACCTATCGCCCTTTGAGTAAAGCGGATTTGCAAAGTACAGCAAGTGTTGTCGGTCGTCCAATTCCCGATTTACAAGTGTATGTGCTGGACGAACATCTTCAACCAGTGCCAATTGGTGTCGGGGGCGAGATGTACGTTGGTGGTGCTGGAGTGACTTGTGGCTATCTCAATCGTCTGGAACTAACACAACAAAGGTTTATCTCTAATCCTTTTGTGGGGGCAGAAGGAAGTAAACTCTACAAAACAGGAGATAAAGCGCGTTACTTACCTAATGGCGAGTTAGAGTATTTAGGACGCATTGACAATCAAGTCAAAATTCGTGGTTTCCGTATTGAGTTGGGAGAAATTGAGGCATTACTGGCTTCTCACCCAGACGTTTGGGAAAGTGTAGTAGTAGTAAGAGAGGATGAACCAGGAGACAAACGTTTAGTTGCTTATCTAGTTGCCAGTGATGAATCACTCACTACTAACCAACTACGTCAGTTTCTTAAAGCAAAACTTCCAGAGTATATGATACCAAGTGCTTTGGTGCTGCTAAAATCCTTACCCCTCACTGCCAACGGCAAAGTAGACCGTCGCGCCTTACCAAAACCAGACTTAGACGGTACAATACTAGAAAAGTATGTTGCTCCACGTACACCCGTTGAGGAAATACTGGTACAAATTTGGGCGCAAATCCTCAAACTAGAGCAAGTGGGCATTCATGATAACTTCTTTGAACTGGGTGGACATTCGCTATTAGCAACACAATTAGTTTCACGCATCCGCAACATTTTTAAAGTAGAACTATCATTGCGTGAATTGTTTGCTGCCGCCACTGTTGCCGAATTGGGGCAATCAATTGGGCAATTACAGCAACAGAATTTAGAACTTTATACACCACCCATTGTACCGAGGGTTGAAAATCTTGAATTACCACTGTCGTTTGCTCAACAGCGTCTTTGGTTTTTAGACCAATTACAACCAAATAGTTCCTTTTACAACATACCTGTAGCTTTGCGTATTCTGGGAACGCTCGATCGAGCTGCCTTAGAACAAAGCTTACTTGAAATAATTCATCGCCATGAAGCGTTACGCACCAACTTCATCGTCATTGATGGACAACCAACTCAAGTTATTCAAACACAAACGAATTGGACAGTATCAATTGTTAACTTACAACATCTACCTACAACTGAGCAAGAAATCGCCACACAGCAATTAGCGCAACAAAAAGCTACTCAACCGTTCGACTTGGCAACACAAGCATTAGTTAGGGCAACATTAGTAATACTGTCCGAGACGGAACAAGTTTTATTACTGTGTATGCACCACATTGTCTCTGATGGCTGGTCAATAGATGTGTTTATCGAAGAACTAGCAGTACTCTACAATGCTTATTCAATAGGTCAGCCGTCACCCTTAGCACCACTGCCTGTACAGTACGCAGATTTCGCCTTGTGGCAGAGACAGTGGTTGCAAGGGAATGTATTGCAAAGCCAACTATCGTACTGGCAACAACAACTAGCTAATGCACCAACTTTGTTGCCCCTACCCATAGACAGACCTAGACCTGCTGTGCAGACTTTCTCTGGTGCATATCAAGAGTTTCCGCTGTCAGTTGAATTAACTAATAGATTGGTAAAACTAAGTCAGGAGCAAGGAGCCACCTTGTTCATGACGTTGTTGGCAGCATTTGATACACTACTTTATCGTTACACGGGACAAGAAGATATATTGGTGGGGTCTCCCATTGCTAACCGCGATCGCTCTGAGATAGAAGGGTTAATTGGCTTTTTTGTCAATACCTTGGTCATGCGTAGTAACTTGGCAGGCGATCCGAGCTTTAGCGAATTATTAGGTCGTGTTCGAGACATGGCAATGCAAGCATACACTCATCAGGATTTACCTTTTGAAATGCTGCTCGAAGCATTGCAACCGGAACGGGATCTCAGCCATACACCACTGTTCCAGGTGATGTTTTCACTCCAGAATAGTTCCTTATCTCAATTGGAGTTAACTGGGTTAACTGTTAATCACCTGAAAGTAGAAGGTATAACTGCCAAGTTCGATTTAACTTTATTAATGCAGAAAACCTCTACTGGACTAGTGGGTGTATGGGAGTACAACACTGACTTGTTTGATGCTAGTACCATTGAGCGCATGACGAGTCATTTTGTGACATTGCTTGAAGGTATGATCGCTAACCCAGAACAGCCAATCTCACAATTGCCCCTACTAACACAAACTGAGCAACAGCAATTACTTGTCGAGTGGAACGATACAAGTGTTGATTATCCCCTCGACAAGTGTATCCATCAGTTATTTGAAGAACAGGTTGAACGTACCCCCAATGCTGTAGCAGTTGTATTTGAAAATCAACAACTTACCTATCACCAGTTAAATTACCGTGCTAACCAGTTAGCCCACTACCTCAAGTCTTTGGGAGTGGGAGCAGATGTGCTAGTAGGTATTTGTGTGGAACGCTCAATAGAAATGTTAGTGGGGCTACTAGGCATTCTCAAGGCAGGTGGAGCATACCTACCACTCGATCCTGAGTATCCAACTGGGCGTTTGCACTTTATGCTCGAAGATGCTCAAGTTAGGGTATTGTTGACCCAGCAGCAACTCGTTGATAGATTGGCACAGCAGAAAACACAGATTGTCTGTTTGGATACTGACGCTGAGGTAATTGCTCAGTTCAGTCAGGACAATCCAATCCATGAGACACAAGTAACTAATTTAGCTTATGTAATTTATACCTCCGGTTCTACAGGTCAACCCAAGGGAGTGCTAATTGCTCATCAAGGGTTGTTAAATTTGGTGTTATGGCATCAACGCGCCTTTGAAATCACCCCATTAGACAAAGCCACTCAGCTAGCAGGAACGGCATTCGATGCTGCGGTCTGGGAATTATGGCCTTATCTTACCGCAGGAGCAAGTATCTACTTAGTCAAATCGCAACTACTTAGTTCCCTAGAGAATCTACGAGACTGGTTGATTTCCAACAAGATTACTATCAGTTTCCTGCCAACACCACTAGCTCAAGAATTATTGTCTTTGGTATGGCCGACTGAAGGTTTGGCTTTGCGAACTATCCTAACTGGAGGAGATAAGCTTCATCAGTATCCATCAGAGTTAATTCCCTTCCAAGTAGTGAATAATTATGGCCCAACCGAGAATACTGTTGTTACAACTTCTGGGCTGGTAGTTGCCAAAGAACAAGAGCAGATATCACCAAGCATTGGGAAAGCGATCGCTAATACAAAAGTCTACATTCTAGATCGCCATCTACAACCAGTACCTGTAGGTGTGCCAGGAGAATTACATATTGGTGGCTTAGGGTTAGCCAGAGGCTACCTCAACCGTGACGAACTCACTCAGGAAAGATTTATTAAAAACCCGTTTGACAATTCAAAATTATATAAAACAGGGGATTTAGCCCGTTATTTACCAGATGGCAATATTGAATACCTGGGACGTATTGATAATCAAGTAAAAATACGCGGATTCCGCATTGAGTTGGGAGAAATTGAAGCTGCACTCAGTCAAAATAGTCATGTGCAAGCATCTTGTGTCATTCCCCGCGAAGATACCAGGGACGATACTTGTACTGAGCGGCTTGCCTTGAGCGAAGTCGAAAGGAGTCGAAGTAAACGCCTAGTCGCCTACATAGTGCCACATCAAGACTCTACACCCACAATCAGCGAACTACGGCAATACCTAAAAGCAAAGCTTCCAGATTACATGGTGCCAAGTGCTTTTGTCATCTTGGAGTCCTTGCCGCTAACTCCCAACGGTAAAGTAGACCGTCGCGCCTTGCCCAAACCAGACTTAGACAGCACACTGCTAGAAAAGTATGTTGCTCCACGCACACCTGGGGAGGAAATACTGGCACAAATTTGGGCGCAAGTACTGAAAGTAGAGCAAATGGGTATTCATGATAACTTCTTTGAACTTGGCGGACATTCCCTACTAGCAACACAGCTGCTTTCACGTATCCGCAATATTTTCAAAGTAGAACTATCATTGCGTGAGTTGTTTGCAAAAGCAACAGTTGCCGAATTAGCGCAATCGATTGGGCAATTACAACAACAAAACAGAGAACTGATTTCCCCACCCATTTTAAGGCGGGCAAAAGATGCAGAATTACCACTATCATTTGCCCAAACACGGCTGTGGTTTTTAGACCAATTCGAGCCGAATACTGCCTTATACAATATCCCCATAGCTTTGCGTCTAGCAGGAACTCTCAATCAAGCAGCTTTAGAACAAAGCTTAATTGAAATTGTTCATCGCCACGAAGCTTTACGCACCAACTTCATTGCAGTTGATGGAAAGCCTTCTCAAGTTATTCAAACACAAACGAATTGGACAGTATCAGTTGTTGACTTAAAATATTTATCTACAGCCGAACAAAAAATAGCTGCACAACAATTAGCACAACAACAAGCTACTCAACCGTTTGAATTAGCAACACAAGCATTAGTTCGAGCAACATTAATAGTGCTATCCGAGACAGAACACGCCTTATTAGTGTGTATGCACCACATTGTCTCGGATGGCTGGTCAATCGGTGTTTTTGTCCAAGAACTCGCATCACTGTATACTGCTTATTCTCAAGGTGAGCTTTCTCTTCGAGATGCTACGCGAACACCCTTAACGCCACTACCAATTCAGTATGCAGACTTTGCACTGTGGCAAAGAAATTGGTTGCAAGCTGATGTACTGCAAAGCCAATTGGATTATTGGCAAAAACAATTAGCAGATGCACCAACTTTATTAGCACTGCCCACAGACAGACCTAGACCTGCTGTGCAAACCTTTGCTGGCACGTATCAAAAGTTTGCACTCTCTGCTGAGTTAACTCAAAAACTGAAAAAACTCAGCCAGGAGCAAGGAGTAACGTTGTTCATGACCCTTTTTGCAGCGTTTGATACCTTACTTTACCGCTACACAGGACAAGAAGATATTTTAGTTGGCTCGCCGATCGCCAACCGCGATCGCTCTGAGTTAGAAGGGTTAATTGGCTTTTTTGTCAATACGCTAGTATTACGTACTAATGTCTCAGACAATCCTAGCTTTAGCGAGTTACTAGGTCGTGTTCGTGAAATGGCCATAGATGCCTACGCTCATCAGGATTTACCTTTTGAAATGCTAGTAGAGGCATTGCAGCCAGAACGGGATCTCAGCCATGCACCCCTATTTCAGGTGATGTTTGTCCTTGAGAATGAGTCTACGTCTCAATTAGATTTGGCTGGGTTAACTGTCAGTCCGCTGGTGTTAGAAAGTGCGACGGCTAAATTTGATTTAACTTTAGGAATGGAGAACACGCCCACTGGACTGGTGGGTGCGTGGGAATACAACACTGATTTGTTTGATGCTTCCACCATTGAGCGATTGACTGGTCATTTTATTACATTGCTCGAAGGTATTGTTGCTAATCCTCAAGAGCGGATTTCCCAATTACCTTTACTGACAACGACTGAGCAACAACAATTATTAGTGGAGTGGAATAATACTCAGGCAGATTACCCTGAGAATAAGTGTATCCATCAGTTATTTGAGGAGCAGGTTGAACGTAGTCCCGATGCAGTAGCAGTTGTGTTTGAAGGCGAACAACTGACCTACCAGCAGTTGAACACTCGTGCTAATCAATTGGCGCATCACTTGCGCTCATTGGGTGTAAAACCAGATGTGCTAGTAGGTATTTGTGTTGATCGCTCTATAGAAATGGTTGTGGGGTTACTGGGTATTCTCAAGGCGGGTGGAGCTTATGTGCCACTCGATCCTGATTATCCTACTGAGCGTCTGCGTTTCATGTTAGAAGATGCTCAAGTTCCAGTATTACTCACGCAACAGCATTTAATTCAAAAGCTACCTGAGCATCAAGCCCACATTGTCTATTTGGATACTGATGCTTATAAGTTTGACCAAGCCAGCGAAATTCCTAACCTCAGCGAAGTCAAAGCATCAAACCTAGCCTATGTACTTTATACATCCGGTTCTACAGGTAGACCAAAAGCAGTTGCTATCGAGCATCACAGTCCCGTTGCTTTAGTAAGTTGGGCAAAAGAGGTTTTTACAAAAGAAGAACTTGCTGGTGTTTTAGCTTCTACCTCTATTTGTTTTGACCTCTCAGTTTTTGAGTTGTTTGTGACTCTTAGCGTGGGCGGAAAAGTCATCTTAGCTCAAAATGCTTTGCACTTATCGACTTTGAGCGCTGCTAACCAAGTTACTCTGATTAATACAGTTCCAAGTGCGATCGCACAGTTAATTCGAGATGATAATTTACCACAGCAGGTATGCACAGTTAATTTAGCTGGTGAACCTCTGCAAAATCAACTTGTGCAGCAAATTTATCAACGCAGTCAAGTCAAGCGTGTATTCAATCTCTATGGCCCCTCAGAAGACACTACTTACTCGACATTTAGTTTGGTAGAACAAGGCACAACCACTTCACCAACTATCGGTCGCCCAATCTCTAACACGCAAATCTACATTGTTGACCAATATCTACAACCAGTTCCCGTAGGTATCCCAGGAGAGTTACACATCGGTGGTGCGGGATTGGCACGCGGCTACCTCAACCGCCCAGAATTAACACAAGAGAAATTCATTCTCAACCCGTTTGATGCTGGTCGCCTCTACAAAACTGGGGATTTAGTGCGGTATTTACCAGATGGTAACATTGAATACTTAGGACGCATCGACAACCAAGTAAAAATTCGTGGCTTCCGCATAGAGTTAGGGGAAATTGAAGCGGTATTGAGCCAGCATAGCGATTTACAAGCATCCTGTATCATCGCCCGTGAAGATACCCTTGGGGATAAACGCCTAGTTGCTTACGTAGTAGCGAAGCAGGGTTATGAACTCTCGATTAGCCAGTTGCGCTCTTTCCTCTCTGGTCAACTACCACAGTACATGGTGCCGCATACTTTCGTCATTCTGGAGTCTTTACCTTTAACTCCCAATGGCAAAATAGACCGTCGCGCTTTACCTGAACCAAATTCAGTTGAATTACTAGGGGACAGTTTTGTAGCCCCGTGTAATCAAATTGAAGAAATACTAACGCAGATTTGGGCAGAAGTTCTGAGAGTCAAACAAGTAGGTATTCACGATAACTTCTTTGAACTCGGTGGAGATTCCATCCTCAGTATTCAAATTCTTGCCAAAGCAAAGCAAGCTGGGCTGCAACTGACCCTCAAGCAACTGTTTGGGAATCAAACGATCGCGCAGTTGGCAGCAGTAGCGGATACAATTAAAGCGATCGAGGTAGAACAAGGATTAGTCACAGGAGAATTACCTCTCACACCAATTCAACACTGGTTCTTTGAGCAAAATCTCTCCCAACCGCACCACTTTAATCAATCATTTCTCCTCTCAGTACCATCAGACCTCAAGCCAGAGTTATTGCAGCAAGCCTTACAACAATTGCTGGTACATCATGATGCTCTGCGCTTACGTTTTACACAGTCTGAGTTTACTTGGCAACAGATTCACTCTGCTTTGAATAACAACGTTGCTTTCTCTCACATAGACTTATCGGCACTTCCAGAGAGCGAACAACAAGCAGCCATTGAAGCTAAAGCCGCTTCCCTTCAGGCGAGTTTAAATCTGTCAGAAAATTTAGTGCAGGTCGCCTTTTTCGCTCTGGGTATTGACAAAAGGGCGCGATTACTCATAGCAATTCACCACTTGGTAGTTGACGGCGTTTCTTGGCGAATTTTGTTAGAAGATTTGCAAACAGCTTACCAGCAACTTGCTCAAGGTCAAGTAATTGAACTTCCTGCCAAGACAACTTCTTTCAAGGATTGGTCTTACAAATTAACAGAATATGCACAGTCGGAAACTCTCAAATCCGAGGTTGCTTATTGGCTAAACGAATCTCGTTCCTCAGTTCCTTCTATTCCAATTGACCACATACGAGGAGCGAACACTGTTGCATCTACTGGTACAGTATTAGTGTCGTTAAATGAGGCTGAAACTCTTGCTTTACTGCAAGATGTACCAAAAGCTTACAACACTCAAATTAACGATGTATTACTAACAGCTTTAGCGTTGGTTTTGAGCAGCTGGACTAACTCTAAGAGTGTGCTGTTCAACTTAGAAGGTCATGGGCGAGAAGACATTATTGATGGTGTGGATTTGTCACGCACTGTTGGTTGGTTTACAACCATCTTTCCTGTACTTGTGGAACTGAAAACAACAAAAAATCCGGCGGTTGCTTTAAAATCTGTCAAAGAACAACTGCGTGCTATTCCTAACAAAGGTATTGGCTACGGGCTATTGCGTTATCTGAGCCAGGATTCAGAAATTGTTACTAAACTACAGGCGTTCCCACAAGCCCAAATCAGCTTCAATTATTTGGGTCAATTCGATCGAGTTTTGAATAAATCTACTTGGATGCAGTTAGCTAATGAGTTTGCTGGAGTTGAGCATAGTTTAGATAATAACCGCGTTCATCTACTAGACATCAGCAGCATCATTACTGGGGAACAACTGCAAATAAATTGGATTTACAGCAAAAATGTCCATCAGCACAGGACAATTGAGAATTTAGCACAAGAATTTGTCAAAACATTACAAGAACTAATTGCTCATTGTTTAGATCCTCAAAATGGCGGTTATACACCTTCAGATTTTCCATTAGTTAAGCTTGACCAACGAAAACTAGACCAACTGTTGGTAAGCCCAGTATTGAAACAAGGACTACAAACTAACTGGCAAAATCTTGAGGATATTTATCCACTCTCTCCCATGCAACAGGGTATGTTGTTTGAGAGTTTATATGCTCCAGACTCAGGAGTATATTTCGAGCAGGTAATTTGCAATTTGACAGGTAATTTGAATGTCAAAGCATTTGAAAAAGCTTGGCAGCAGTTAGTAGCGCAGCATTCAATCTTGCGGACTGGTTTTGTTTGGGAGCAATTGACCCAGCCACTACAAGTTGTGTATCGGCAGGTCAAAGTTACTGTAGAGGTTTATAACTGGCAAGAGCTATCTGCACAAGAACAGCAACAGCAATTAAAGCTTTTCTTGGAATCACAGCGACAACAAGGTTTTCAACTGTCTGTTGCACCACTAATGCGCCTGCATCTGATTCAGTTGAGTACCGATAGTTATCAATTCGTTTGGAGTCATCATCATTTATTGCTTGATGGCTGGTCGTTACCTTTGGTTTTCAAAGACCTGCTGGATTTTTATCAAGCAATTTCTCAGGGTGAAAGTTTACACTATCAATCAGCTGCAAACTACCGCAACTATATTGCTTGGCTACAGAAACAAGATTTAACTTTTGCTAAAAAATTCTGGAGGCAAAAGCTCCAAGGTTTTACCGTCTCCACTCCTTTAGTGGTGGATAAACTATTGCCAAACCGTGAAGATGGCAACGTTGGCTATAGCGAACAGCAAATTCAGTTAACAGTACCAATAACAGCCGCAGTTGGGTCTTTTGTAAGACAGCATCAATTGACAATCAGTAATTTAGTACAGGCAACTTGGGCAATACTGCTGTGTCGCTACAGCCAAGAAACAGATGTAGTGTTTGGTACGACTGTATCTGGTCGTCCGCCCTCTCTTATGGGTATTGAGTCGATGGTAGGGCTATTTATCAATACTTTGCCAGTGCGAGTTCAAGTTTCAGCAGATACCCAAGTGCTAGATTTGTTGAAGGATTTACAAGCGCAGCAAGTTGAGTCTGAGCAATACTCATATAGTTCATTAGCAGATATTCAGGGTTTTAGTGAAGTTCCCAGGGGAATGTCTTTATTTGAGAGTATTGTTGTCTTTGAGAATTATCCCGTTGATGCAGCTATGCGATCGCACAATTACGGTTTCAATCTAGACAATATTCATGGCATCGAACAAACCAATTATCCTCTGACTTTAGTTGCGATCGCTCACGAACAATTATTAGTTAAGATTAGCTACGATACTAGCCGCTTTGATGATACAACGATCGCTCGAATGTTGGGTCATTTCCAAACATTGCTGGAAGGAATTGTTACTAACCCAAAACAGCCAATCTCACAATTACCCCTGCTGACACCATCTGAGCAACAGCAGTTAATTTTCGAGTGGAACGATACAACCATTGATTATCCCGTAGATAAGTGCATCCATCAGTTATTTGAGGAGCAGGTAGGGCGGACACCGAATGCTGTAGCGGTTGTATATGAAGATCAACAACTTACATACTGGGAATTAAACTGTCGTGCTAACCAGTTAGCCCACTACTTACGCTCCTTGGGCGTGGGGGCAGATGTACTGGTAGGGTTGTGTGTGGAACGCTCAATAGAAATGGTCGTAGGACTTTTGGCCATTCTCAAAGCGGGTGGGGCTTATGTACCTTTAGACCCAACATATCCCCAAGAACGCTTGGCTTATATGCTAAAGGATTCACAAGTGCGAGTACTGTTGAGTCAAGAGAAATTGCTCGCTAGACTACCAGAACATGGGGCGCGTGTAGTCTGCTTAGATACTAACTGGGAAAATATATCTACTGAAAGCAAAGATAATCCCATTAGTGATTTGACAACTGATAACTTAGCTTATGTTATATATACGTCAGGCTCTACAGGTAAACCCAAAGGTGTTTTAGTTAATCACTCTAATGTAGTTCGTCTATTCGCAGCTACAGACGCTTGGTATAAATTCAATTCTGAAGATGTGTGGACAATGTTCCACTCCTACGCCTTTGACTTCTCCGTATGGGAGATTTGGGGTGCATTACTATATGGTGGACGACTGGTAGTAGTGCCTTATCTGGTAACACGATCGCCCGAATCTTTCTACAATTTATTGTGTCAAGAAAAAGTCACAGTTCTCAATCAAACACCTTCAGCTTTTCGCCAGTTAATTCAAGCCGAACAGTCAATTACAACTGCTGGCGACTTGAACTTACGCTTAGTAATTTTCGGTGGTGAAGCACTGGAACTAAAGAGTTTGCAACCTTGGTTTGAGCGACACGGCGACACTATACCCCAATTAGTGAATATGTACGGGATTACAGAAACTACCGTGCACGTTACCTATCGCCCCTTGAGCAAAGCCGATTTACATAGTACAGCCAGTGTCATCGGTCATCCGATACCCGACTTACAAGTATATGTCTTAGATGAACATCTTCAGCCAGTACCAATTGGTGTTTCAGGCGAAATGTACGTTGGTGGTGCTGGGGTAACAAATGGCTATCTCAATCGTCTGGAACTGACACAACAAAGGTTTATCTCTCATCCTTTTAGCAAAAACCCCCAAGCACGACTCTACAAAACAGGAGATAAAGCGCGTTACTTACTTAATGGCGAGTTAGAGTATTTAGGACGCATCGACAATCAAGTGAAGGTGCGGGGCTTCCGCATTGAGTTGGGAGAAATTGAGGCATTACTGGCAACTCATCCAGATGTGTGGGAAAACGTGGTGGTAGTGCGAGAGGATGAACCAGGGGACAAACGTTTAGTTGCTTATGTAGTGCCGCAGGCAGAACAATCTCTCACAACCGCAGAACTACGTCGTTTCCTCAGCAACCAACTGCCAAGCTACATGGTGCCAAGTGCTTTTGTACAATTAGAAGCCCTACCACTAACAGCAAATGGTAAAGTAGACCGTCGCGCTTTAAGAGCACCTGATAGCGCCAGACCAGAATTAGAAGATGTGTTTGTCGCGCCTAGCACAAGAGAAGAAAAAATATTAGCCGCTATTTGGGCTAAGGTTCTCGGTGTCGAGCAAGTCGGTATTAATGATAACTACTTTGCTTTAGGTGGAGATTCTATCCGTAGCATTCAGGTGCTGTCTGAAGCTAAAGAACAAGGTTTGGGTATCTCTCTTGTACAGTTATTCCAACATCAAACAATTTCTCAGCTAGTTCAAGAACTCAAAACCCAAGAGCAGAATCTTACACAATTATCATCAACTCAACCATTTAGCCCGATCGCGATCGCAGACAAACAAAGCTTACCTGATGGTATAGAAGATGCCTATCCCCTTGCTATGCTGCAAATGGGAATGCTCTACCACAGTGAGTACAGCAAAGATAACGCATTATATCACGAAATTAGCAGTTTTCATCTCGAAACCCATCTTGATATTCAACTTTTGCAAGTTGCTGTCCAAGATTTAGTCAATCATCATGCTGTACTGCGGACTTCATTCGATCTGAGTAACTTTAGTATTCCTTTGCAACTAGTTCATCAGCAAGTTGAGCTTCCCTTGCAGGTGGAAGATTGGTGTCACTTGAATCATTCCCAGCAAGAAGAAGCCTTAACTGCTTGGTTTGAAGCTGAAAAGAGACGGCATTTTGATTGGACTCATCCTCCCCTATTACGCTTTTTTGTTCATCTTCGTACACAAGAAACATTTAATCTCACTTTAAGTTGCCACCACGCGATTCTGGATGGATGGAGTGTTTCCTCAATGATGACTGAGTTGTTTAGTCGTTATTTATCACTTCTGGACGAACAAACCAATTATGTATCGCCACCATTAAGTATTGCATACCGGGATTTTGTCGCCTTGGAGCAACAAGCGATCGCTTCATCGTCAACTCAGCAATACTGGAATGAGAAGTTACAGGATAGCACTTTCACTAAAATACCTCGCTGGTCTTCTGTACCAACAAATACTAATGTGATAGAAGTTGGCCTACAAGACGTAACTTTATCTCCGCAAATTTCTGAAAGCTTAAAACAACTCGCTCAATCCGCAGAAGTTCCTCTCAAGAGTGTGTTGTTAGCTGCTCATCTGCGAGTGTTAAGTCTTCTAGGCGGACAGTCAGACGTACTAACTGGTCTAGTAGCTAACGGGCGACCCGAACAAAACGATGGCGAGCGAGTCCTGGGACTATTCCTCAATACTTTGCCATTCCGCCTAGAATTGACTGGGGGCAAATGGATAGACTTAGTACGGCAAGTGTTTGTAGCTGAACGAGAAATGTTACCGCACCGTCGCTATCCACTAGCAGAAATTCAGAGGAATTTGGGTGGTGAGCCTTTATTTGAGACGGCGTTTAACTTCGTGCATTTTCATGTCTACCAACAGGTGTTGGAACTGGATAATTTGCAATTACTAGGGGTGAAATTTTTTGAACAAACCAATTTCACTTTTGCTGCTCAATTCAGTGTTAATCCCAGGTCATCTGAGGTAGAATTGCGACTTCAGTACGATGCGTTAAAGTTATGTCCCGAACAAATTAATAGGATTGGTGAATACTATCTCAACGCTTTGGTGGCAATGGCAAATCAGCCACAAGGACGCTACGAGTTGCACTCTCTTGTTTCTGAACGAGAGCAACACCAGTTATTAATTGAATGGAACCATACTCAAGCAGATTACTCTCAAGATAAGTGTATCCATGAGTTGTTTGCAGAGCAGGTTGAGCAGACCCCGGATGCAGTAGCAGTGATATGTGACGATCGACAACTGACTTACCAGCAGTTGAACACTCGTGCTAATCAATTAGCACATTACTTACGCTCATTGGGTGTGGGAACAGATGTGTTGGTCGGGTTGTGTGTAGAACGTTCATTAGAGATGTTAGTGGGGCTACTTGGCATTCTCAAGGCGGGTGGAGCTTGTGTGTCGCTTGACCCAGACTATCCCCAAGACCGCTTGAGTTTTATGTTAGAAGATGCTCAAGTTGCGGTGCTAATAACCCAGCAGCATCTTGTTGAAAGACTGCCTGAGAATCGAGCAAATGTTGTCTGTTTAGATACCGAGTTGCATCTAATCTCTGAGCATAGCCAGGAAAATCCCATCCATAGTATGCAAGCAACTAACTTGGCTTATGTGATTTATACCTCTGGTTCTACAGGCAGACCCAAAGGGGTTATGGTTTCACATGGCGCGATCGCCAACCACTGCTGTATTATGCAAGAGGCTTTTGCACTTGTGCCGAGCGATCGTGTACTCCAGTTTACCTCAATCAACTTCGATCCCTCATGGGAGCAGATATTTTCTACGCTGACGGTTGGCGCGACCTTGTTGGTTCGAGGTTCGGATGTATGGACTCCAACAAAGTTACATCAAATAATTTCCGATTTTGGACTGACTGTGGTTAATCTCCCAACAGCCTATTGGCAACAATTGACTCAAGAGTGGGCGACAACACAAGTACGAGATGAGAATAGTCAACTGAGACTTGTAATTGTTGGTGGAGAAGCGATGTTATCCGAATATGTTGCTCTTTGGCAACAACTCCCGATGTCTAGTGTTCGTTTGGTTAATGCCTATGGCCCCACAGAAGCAACTATCACAGCGACCCTGTTTGAAATTCCTCCCCAGTTCGGTGAAGACACTAATCTCACCACAGTTCCTATTGGTCGTCATTTAATTAACAAAACTGTATACATTCTTGACTCTCACCTACAACCAGTACCTGTATGTGTGCCAGGAGAGTTGCACATTGGTGGTAACTGTTTGGCACAAGGCTATCTTAACCGTCCAGAATTGACCAACGAGAAATTCATTCCTAACCCGTTTAGCGCTGACTCAGATTCCCGCTTATACAAAACAGGGGATTTAGCACGCTATTTACCGGATGGCAACATTGAATATCTGGGACGCATTGATAATCAGGTCAAGGTACGGGGCTTCCGGGTCGAGTTAGGTGAGATTGAAGCTGTACTAAGCCAACATGACGATGTGCAACTATGTTGTGTCATCGCCCGTGAAGATACTCCAGGCGATAAAAACTTAGTCGCTTACATCGTATCGCAAAAAGAGATGACACCGACAAACAACGAACTGCGGCAATTCCTTAAAACAAAGCTGTCAGAATACATGATACCTAATGCTTTTGTTTTCCTAAAAGCACTGCCACTAACTACTAACAGCAAAATAGACCGCCGTGCTTTGCCTGCACCTTCTAGCACCAGTAATTCAGATAGATTTGTTGCACCTCGTAACCATTTAGAACTGCAACTAACTCAACTCTGGTTAAAGATTCTCAAAATCGACAAGGTAGGAGTACAAGATAACTTTTTTGACCTTGGTGGTCATTCCCTTGTAGCCCTTTACTTAATGGCTCAAATTAAACAGCAGTTTGGTAAAGATATTTCCTTAGCAACCTTCTTGCAAAATCCCTCTATCGAACAGTTGGCGACAATTGTCCAAAAAGATTTGAATTACTCTAATGAGTCTTGTTTGGTAGCAGTTCAAGCGAAAGGTTCTCAGCCACCTTTGTTTTGCGTTCCAGGAGCTGGTGGTACTCCTTTCTATTTGTATAATTTAGCCCGTTGTCTGGGAGAAGACCAACCATTTTACAGTTTTCAAGCAAATAGTTTTGCAATTCTCACCAAAGTTGAGGATATAGCTACCCAGTACATTCAAGCACTACAAAATGTTCAACCACAAGGGCCGTATTTCTTAGCAGGCCATTCTTTTGGAGGAAAAATAGCCTTTGAAATGGCTCAACAATTACTTCACAAAGGACATGAAGTTGCTCTAGTTACCATTCTTGATAGTACAGCACCTTTTTATCAGGAAAAGCCAATAGGTTTTGATTGGAATGATGCTAGATGGTTGGCTGAGTTTGCCAGATCGATAGAACGTTTCTTAGCAAAGAAATTGGATATTTCTGACAATATTCTTCAATCTTTGGTTTGGGAGGAGCAACTAAAATACCTTTTACAGCGTTTAAAAATGGTTGAAATTCTGCCTCCCGATGCTGATATTATGCAGCTTAACAATTTAGTGCAAGTTCTTAAAACTAACTCTCTCATGAATTATGTACCACAACAGGTTTATCCAACACAAATTGCTTTGTTACGCTCTAGTGAAACTTCTGTTGAAGAGCCTATCGGTGAATTACCTTCTGAGATTTTACAGGATTCAGCATGGGGCTGGAACAAGTTTTCTGCTGCACCAGTGGATGTCCAATTTGTCCCTGGCAACCATACCACAATGATGACTCAACCTCACGTTCAGGTTTTAGCCGAACGTTTAAGAGCTTTGATTGAGCAAGCCAACATCTAATTGCAAATATGCTTTCTAGTACCGAGTTCTGAGTAAAGTTTCTGACTCAGCACTCAGTACTTATTATTTAGCGCAACAAAGATTTCATTTTGGATTCTAAAATATGCCCACTCAAGTTGTTCAAAATCAACCACAAATAAATGCTTTATCAGCTTTTATTCAATTTTGGGACGATGTAAAAGTGATCGCAGGATCTTACTGGTATCCAACAAAGCCAGAAGAAAGAGCATTTCTAGATGTGATTAAAGCATGGGGAATGCTTATTCTCCTAATCTTATTAATTATCACTCTCGTAAGTTTAAGTGTTTTTAATAGCTTTATTAGCCGTGATTTAATCGATATCATTACTAAAGAAAAGGATTTTACTAAATTTTTTAATACATTATGGATTTACGGAATAGCCCTTGTCTTAGTAACATTCTTGGTTGGATTTACTAAATTTGTCAGAAAACAAATCGCTTTAGATTGGTATCAATGGCTAAATAATTATATTTTATCAAAATATTTCAACGATCGCGCTTACTATAAAATTAACTTCACATCTGATATAGATAATCCAGATCAACGGTTATCTCAAGAAATCGATCCTATTGCTAATAATGCTCTCAACTTTTCAGCTACTTTCTTAGAGAAAGTACTAGAGATGACAGCTTTTTTAATAATTCTTTGGTCAATTTCTCAGCAAGTTGCAGTTATTTTAGTTGTTTATACGGTAATAGGAAATTTAATTGCAGTTTACATAACTCAAGAATTTAATAGAATTAATCAAGAAGAACTCGAATTGAAAGCTGACTACAGTTATGCACTGACTCATGTTCGCACTCATGCTGAATCAATAGCTTTTTTTCAAGGAGAACGCCAAGAGTTGAATATCATTCAACGCCGCTTTAGTAATTTGATCAAAGTTGCTAAGCGTAAGGTAACTTGGGAAAGAAATAAAGACATTTTTAATAGAGGATATCAGGCTGTAATCCAAATATTTCCAATTATCATATTTGGCCCTTTAGACATTAGAGGTGAGATGGGATTCGGCGAAATTAGCCAAGCTTCTTTAGCTTGTAGCTTATTTGCTAATGCTTTGGCAGAATTGATTAATGAATTTGGTACTTCCGGGCGTTTTTCTAGTTACGTTAAACGTTTATCTGATTTTTCAGATGCGCTACAAGAAGTAACTAAACAACCAGAAAATGCCAGTATAATTAAGACAATAGAAGAAAACCATCTTGCTTTTGAGCATATTACTTTACAAACACCTAACTATGAGCAGGTAATTGTCGAAGATCTGTCACTCGCTGTTCAGCCAGGCGAAGGTTTGTTAATTGTAGGGCCTAGTGGTCGAGGTAAGAGTTCTCTACTGAGAGCGATCGCTGGGTTGTGGAATGCGGGAACTGGTCGTCTGGTAAGACCTCCCTTAGAAGAAGTATTGTTTTTACCCCAACGTCCTTACATCATCTTGGGAACTTTGCGCGAACAGTTACTTTATCCTAAGACAAATCATCAGATGACCGACGCACAACTTAAAGAAGTTTTGCAACAAGTTAACCTGCAAAACTTGCTCAGTCGAATTGAGGGCTTTGATACGGAAGTTCCTTGGGAGAATATATTGTCCTTGGGAGAACAACAACGCCTAGCTTTCGCACGCCTGTTGGTGACTAATCCAAGGTTCACTATATTAGATGAAGCAACAAGTGCCTTAGATTTGAAGAATGAAGGGAACTTATATCAACAATTACAAGAGACGAAAACAACGTTTATTAGTGTTGGACATCGAGAAACTTTATTTAATTATCATCAATGGGTTCTAGAACTTTCGCAAGATTCTAGTTGGCAACTTTTGACTGTGGAAGATTATCGAAATCAAAAGATAAGAAATAGCCAATCACAAATATTGACAGAAACAATCACAAGTGACGGGCTTTCTCATAAGGAAATAAGTAAATTAACTAACTATTCCATTAGTACTATCAGAAGTAAGGCAAGTAAAGGAGGTTCTATCACTACTAGGAACGGCTTGACATACCGCTATGACAAGAATCCAAATATATTAAAATGGCTGAGAGTTTAGCTGTTCAGGGGGCTACAACGAAGCTAACGTGGTTGTTGGATCTGGGGATTCTTACGCGATTTTGGTGAAGAGAAGCAATAAGGTAGAAGGTAGACGTGGTAAGGGATAGAGGGATGTAGTACCCTTGAGCAGAAAAAGTAGAACTAGCCCGTTGAGGCCGGATTTTGGGAAAATTGGTACTGAGACTGCCAGATAGAAACAGCCAGGAGAGAAGCTTGCCGGATGTAGTATGAGCAGAGGAGAAAAAACCACCGCAGAAGCGATCGCAAAAAAGTAAAAAAACAGATAAGTGAGAAAGACTGTCAATAAATCTTCAGGAGAGTAAGAGAAAACGACGTTGAAGTAAAGGTAAACCAGCACGACCATACATTTGACGCTTGAGCATCTTTTCAATTCAAAATTCAAAATGCAAAATTCAAAATGAATACAGTTGAAAATACAAAAGGCTAAATTCAAGGATTAAAGAAAGAAAAAGATTTAGCTTTAATTCTGAAGATTTTGCTTGGTTTTGACAATGATAGAAGCGATAATTTTGATTAATTCATCACTTTCTTTAATGATAGAATTTAACCGGGTTTCGGGAATTAAATTAGTAGCGATTAAAAGCTTTAACCAATATTTAGTTTCTCTAGCTTCTTTGAGAGAAATTTCCATTTTATGAACGAAATCGGCTTTACTTTGACCAGATTGAGCTTCTTCCACGTTAGCTCCAATAGAAGTACCTGCTTTAAGCAGTTGTTTAGCCAGCGTTCTTCCTACACCTGGTTTCTCGTCTAGTACCTGACAAAGTTTGACAATGCGAATACCGAATTCAAAAGTGCGATCAGTAATTGGTAATGGTTCGTTCACCAGAAATTATTTATAAATCGTCTAACAATTTTAACTCATAACTGGTGCGAATTTTGAATTTTGAATTTTGGATTTTGAATTGTTATGACCAAGCGGCAGTCAGTTCAGGCAAGCGTTCACAGAAAATGCGGCGTTGGCAAGCCCGATTGTGACAAAAGAACTTACGGACACAAAGGAACAGAGTGACAGAGTAATCAGCCCAATTCAAATCCTGAACAGTACGTTGATAGTGACTATGAACGCTGTGGCTAATATGGTGGCAAACCGGACAGGAAGCAGCCATCTCAGTAGAAGAAAGGGTTAGTTTAAGCCTTTTGGCCTCAGAATCAATTACCTGCTCGTCTAAATGGAAATGAGTTAAGCCTGGGAGAAGATGGGAAAGTAAAGAAGGGACAATCATAGAACTTAAGAAGGGAACCAATTAACGACATCGGCAACCTTGAGGTGGAATTTCTTAGCCAAAGAAATATTATGACCTGGGGAAAAGCCACACTGAGCATTGTAATGATCAATGTGCATGGCAGATAACACCTCATCGATTACCAGGCGATGAATAGTATTACCCGTTAGTGCAATAATCAAATTACGATTAATCATCCACTTGCGCTCAATATCCTGAGTTTCGTTATAATCCAGAACCGCCTGAATAGCCCGACGAGCCTTTTCTTTGGCGACCACAGTAGAGCGACGTTCCTTGACTTCCCCCGTAGAAAGCCCTTCAACATCCTTCACCTGTTTCGACTGTCGAAGGGGAGTGCATTCAGCAGTATGTTCCATGCGATCGGTATCTGCATCAACCCCCTTAGTAGCTGATGTATTTTGGCGCAAGTTTTGTACAGAAGAAGTTTTTTTGGAAGTAGGAGATGAATTTTGTACAGAAGAAGTTGAATTTTGTACAGAAGAAGTTTTTCTGGAAGTGGTATAGGGTATTTGTACAGCAGAAACGCCCTCTGATACCTCCATCCGTTCAGTCAGACGAGCCATTGTCGTGACCAAAGGAGTAATCGCCTGGGTTAAAGCTGCAATCGCAGCCAAAGCTTTCTCCACCTCTGAACTACCCACAGTCATGGAAATAGGCTCTTCTGGTTGTATTGATTGAGGCATACCTAGTCGTGAAGTTGTATCCAGTGATGCAGCAACTTGTCTAGATTCATTCGGAGGAATGGCGCTTTTTGCACCACCATTGACAATCTCTGAATCTCCTGCATCTAGGTAATCGCCAGGTATCACTGTTGGTTGGGCAACCCCAACTCGATCGGCGCGAAGTTGACCAACTAAAGCCATAATTTGGGACTGCAACTT
The DNA here is from genome assembly GCF_015207735.1 of [Phormidium] sp. LEGE 05292. Taxonomy (GTDB): domain Bacteria; phylum Cyanobacteriota; class Cyanobacteriia; order Cyanobacteriales; family Aerosakkonemataceae; genus Floridanema. Next base: position 2,326 of record NZ_JADEWG010000090.1, on the reverse strand, counting down.
TTCGGTAAGAAGTTCCAACTGAGCAATTTTAGCCATCGCCTCCGAATTATCAGCAGACAATTGAGCAATCTTGGCAGCGTTGTCTGTATGCTCACGCTCCATAGCTGCCATATTCTCTGACAACTGGGTATTGTGCTGTTGGAGTGCCGGAATTTCTTGTAATGCCCATTCCATCCAATCCAACAAAGCATGGTGTCGCTCGGCCTGATTTCCCTCAAAACCCATTTGTTGGCACAAAGTATCAAACCGCCAGCGATCGTCCCGGTAGATCGTGCGCCGAGAAAACTTGGGTTTAACCACAGCAGCAACTTCTACATTAGTTTCCACAGTGGTTACAGCTTCCACATCTTTAGCAGCTTCTTCACTCTCTTTGGTTTGCACAAGGCGCGAGACAACAGTATTAACAGTTTCGGGTGCAACAACCTCTGGTTCTAGGGATACAGTAGTTACGGTGTTTTCAGAAATGTTAGTTGTGGGAGTAACTGGCTCGCCTGACACTGCTAACTGACGAGCTTTTTTGTATAGCTGTTTCACTCCCGGTAGTCCCAAGCGCACCCCCAAATCACCGATAAAGTCGCCCCGATCGTCCACAATCCGATAAGTGAAATAGTGAATAGTAGTAGCCAATGCCTCAGCTTGGTAATTGTCAGTTTGATGGCCTAAAACTTTACCACAATAGAAAATAGGTTCAGCCGTAGGGGGACAGTAAAAATAAGTGGCAATCTTGCCATAAGCAGCCCGCAGGTTAGAACCACTAAGTTTAGTAGTGCCATCATTACGAGGTGGAGCTTCCAGTAAGCCACTGAAATGTCGTCTCACTTGGTCATTAATCATCTTATTGGAAGCATTACCCGCCAATACTGCTTCTGGAAGTGTCCGAATCTCAATAATCTTCGGTATTCGTGACAGTCTGAAGAGAGCATCGAGAACCCTGTTAGCTTCAATCAAAGTGGGAATCTCAAAAGATGGTGTCTCAACATTGCCCTTTTTAAGTTGACCAGAAAACATTAAAGTGTAATCGCTAGCTGCTTCAAAACGACCACACCAAACCACTTCAGTTGGTCGCCGTCCAGTCAAAGCAATCAAAGCCGCACTCAGAGTTGGCCAATGGTCAGAATTCAACAGAGAAGAAGCCTTCTCCACGAAAGGCTCAGGATACAGAGGAAGCTTACCATCAGCCTTAATAGCCGCATTTTGCTTAGTAGGCAGATTTCGCTCATCCCATTCATTAAGAGTTGGTTTAAGAGTCTTAATCACCAGATGCCGCTTCACCTTTTTCCCATTGACCGTCTGCCACCATTCAGTTGGAGCTAAAGATTCCCCTTCACTCTGGGGAAAAGCTTCCATAATCGCCGGAATATACTCATTACTGAGCAAAGTTCCAGCACTAGAAGCTTTGTAATTCTCATATAACCAATCATGCTCCGCTTGACCCAAAGCAGCGATCGCTTCCGCATCGCTCGTGTGCCTTAGCTGCTCGATTAAATTAGCAATTCGCTGTTTTCTTTGCTCTGAAAGTTTCGACATCTTCTGTATACTCTCCCTAATTCTTGGTAGAAGAAACAGCATTTACTGTATATACCTGCTGCTATGCCGTCTCCCAAGCATGAGAATCCATCAAAGTACAGACCAGCACAGTAGTAGAGCAGAAACCTTGTAGGGAGGGATGGCGCTGACGCGCCGCCGCGAGTGCGGTGCGGCCTCCTGGGGTGATTTAAACGGACTGCATCTATTGACACTCAAACCCACCTGGCATCTTCTCTCAACCCATACACCATTCCTGGATTGCGGTCGAAGATCGAAAATTAAACATCTTGTGCTTCTTTTCTATTATCTACTGTATGTATACGACAGTCAACCTAACTTTCATTAGTATTTTTAATACAGCTAATGTCACAAGCCAGAACCAACAAAGTGTAGAGAATTCCAAATCACCACCTACCCTCCCTGGAATCCTTACTTTGTGTGCTTTCTATATCTACTGTATATATCTACCTCGTCACTTATAACTCTGTCTTATACAGCAGAATTACTTATAAATACTGTATGTACTTGAGATATTAGAAAAATCATAAGTATATACAGATAGTATAAGTGCGATCGCAATTTACTCAATCTCTAAAAGCCTTATGCCACAAAGATTACAAGCACCAGATGACTTGACACCATCAACCTGCATTCAGGAGATGCTGAATTTAATGTACAGAAGTTATATACATAAGATATTTATATACATAAATTTTTCTTATGCACAAGGTAGTATATATACATAGGGTAAGTTTATTAATCTAGATTAATAAACTTACCCTATGTATATATACTACCT
>NZ_JADEWG010000008.1 GCF_015207735.1 [Phormidium] sp. LEGE 05292 | reverse complement strand
GGGCAGGGGGGAAAGGTAAAATTTAATTCTCCTTGTCCCCTTGTCCCCTTGTCTCCCCATCCTCCCATCTCCCCATCTCCTTGTCCCCTTGTCTCCTAAGTGGTGGAAACGGTTAAAGTGCTGGGTTTGCCTAAGTTGCCGTGTAGGGCGATGCCGCGATCGTTAGCTGCTAAATGACGGACAATTTTGTAAATTGCCTCTGTATCTTCAGTTGCGCCTAATTTTTCGGCAATTTGGCTTAAATACATGGGTTTGCCTTCTTGCTGAATTAACTGAACTACTTTGGTTTGCAGATCCAAAATTTCCGCAGCGGCTTTTTTCCCGGCTTCGACTCCGGGTTGGTGGTAGGCGTTAACGTTAACTAGGAAACCGTAGATGGTGACGGCGCGTTCGTAAAGGGCGATTAGTGCGCCGACTGTGTAAGGATTGACTTGGGGAATGGTGACGGTGATTGATTGACGGTGATTTTCGTAAAGTGCTTTGCGTGTTCCTTGTAAGAAACCGGAAAGATAATCACCTGAAGTTACTCCGGGATCTATTTCGGGGGATTTGCCTTCGCGGTCTTTTAAGACTTCAATGAAGGTGGCGAAGAAATTGGGGACTCCTTCGCGTAGTTGTTGGACGTAGGCGTGTTGATCGGTTGAGCCTTTGTTACCATAAACGGCTATGCCTTGATAGACTGTGTTGCCGTCGAGGTCTTTTTCTTTGCCTAAAGATTCCATAACTAACTGTTGCAGGTAACGGCTAAACAGTAGCAAGCTGTCTTTGTAGGGCAGAATTACCATGTCTTTTTCGCCTTTACCGTTGCCAATGTAGTACCAGGAAAGGGCAAGTAAGGCGGCTGGGTTACTTTTTAAGTCGGGGATGCGGGTGGCGGCATCCATTTGTTTGGCACCTGCTAACATGGCGCGAATGTCAATGCCTTGTAATGCTGCGGGGAGTAAGCCGACTGATGACATTTCGGAGGTGCGTCCGCCTACCCAGTCTTCCATTGGGAAGGTGGCGATCCAACCTTGGGAATGGGCGGTTTTGTCGAGGTTGCTGCCGACTCCTGTGGTGGCGATCGCTTGTTTGGCAAAGTCTAATCCTTGGGCGGCGAAGGCGTGTTGCACTTCGATCATGCCGTTTCGGGGTTCGGGTGTGCCTCCTGATTTGGAGATGACTAATACTAAGGTGGTGGCGAGTTTGTCTTTCAGTTTGGTGAGGATGCGATCGATCCCCGCTGGATCGCTATTGTCGATAAAATGAATTGCTAATGGGGGAGAGTCGGGGGCTAGGGCTTCGGCAACAAATTCTGGGCCTAAAGCCGATCCGCCAATGCCGATGGAGAGAAGGTCGGTAAATTTTGGGGCGTTGGGGGGATGAATTTCTCCGCTGTGGACTTTCTGGACAAATGTTTCGATTTTCTCTAAAGTATCGATGATTCCTTGTTTGAGTTCGGGGCTGGGTGCTCTGTCTGGATCGCGTAGCCAATAGTGACCAACCATGCGGTTTTCGTCGGGGTTGGCGATCGCACCATTCTCTAATGCAGCTAGGTCTTTAAATGCTTTGTCCAATTTTGGTTGCAACGTTTGTAAAAACTTGTCATCAAATCCCACACGACTGATATCTAAGTAAAATCCCAGTCCTTCGTGATAGTAAAGCCAGTCTTGGTAACGTTGCCAGAGTGCCGCTGCATCCATAGCAATTTTCATCCTAAAAGTTTAACAGTATCTTTTTCTTCCAACAGTTTAAAGGAGATAGAAAGATTAGATATATAATTTGGGCAAATCTTACAATCATTTAATGAACAGGTAACAGGCCGCAGAATTTTTTCCAAATCATTTCAGATTGCTTTGACTTGTCCAGTCTTGGCAAAACCCGAATATTAAAAATCTACCTCTCACAATTTAAATAATACTGCTATATAAGGTAAAATGCCTTAACAAAGTAGATACTGGTTTTTTATTTGCTACTGCCAATGATTCTGCCTCTAGGTTATTTAGTTTCCCTAATCATTTTTATATCAGTTTATGCCCTATTCGGCTTAGGACTAAATTTACAGTGGGGTTTTACTGGTTTAATTAACTTTGGTCATGTGGCTTTCATGGCTGTGGGAGCTTACACGACTGTATTATTAAGTTTACAGGGAGTTCCATTATTTATAGCTGCTTTAATTGGTGCGGCTTTAGCTGCGTTGTTGGGTTTGTTGGTGGGGATATCAACGTTGCGATTGCGAGAAGATTATCTGGCAATTGTGACTATTGGTTTATCGGAAATGATTCGCTTAATTGTGAATAACCAAGAATTGCCTGTAGGGAATGGTCAATGGCGATCGGGCGTGTTTGGTTTACAAGGTTTTCCTTTACCATTTAGTAATGTTACCCTGAATCCGCTTTTACAGTTTTTTTTGATTGCTGTACTCACAGGAATTGCGGGAATAGGTGGCTGGCAATTATGGCGGTGGATGAGAAAGAAATTGCAACAGGGAAAGATGAGTCAATCTACCCCTATTGCATCTTTAATTATGGGAATTATTGGAGGTGTTTTAGGATTAATTGTTTATCTTGTGGGTTTACTATCTTTACTTGATGCTAATAGTTTTACTTACAAAACTGGGTTAATGGTAGTGTTACTGTTAGTTTTAACTGTTGTATTTTGGGCATTGGAAAGATTAGTAAAAGCGCCTTGGGGAAGAGTTTTAAAGGCGATTCGGGAAGATGAACAAGTACCAAAAGCTTTGGGGAAAAATGTGTTTTGGTACAAGTTACAATCGTTGATGTTGGGTGGTGCGATCGCTGGATTTGCTGGGGCTTTTTATGCTTGGCAATTAGCAACAGTTTACCCGGATAACTTTCAACCCCAAATCACTTTTGATGCTTGGACAATTATCATTTTAGGTGGCGCAGGTAACAATTACGGAACTTTATTAGGAACGATAATTTTTTGGGCATATTTTGAAGGAACGCGCTTCGTATTACCGGGATTATTACCTTTTGATGATGCGCGTTTGGGCGCTTTTCGGATTATGGTAATTGGTTTATTATTAATTATTTTAATGATGGTCAGACCGCAAGGGATTTTAGGGAAAAAGGAGGAATTAACGCTTGGTAAATAATCCATCAGATTCACTATCAGATGTGCCTTTAAATGAACCACAAACTGATTTAGATGAGATTCTTAAACAGGTAGAAGATGCACCATCACGACCTCAACCTAGTGATAACCTTTTGTTATCAGCTAATGGTGTAAATAAGAGTTTTGGTGGGTTAAAAGCGGTGGATAATGCTACTTTGGAAGTGAGTCAAGGTAGTATTACTGGATTAATCGGGCCAAATGGTGCCGGAAAAACAACTTTATTTAATTTAATTTCTAATTTTATTCGCCCAGATTCGGGGCGGGTAATTTTTGATGGGGAACCTGTAGAAAGTTTAGCACCTCATCAAATTGCTCAAATGGGAATGATTCGCACTTTTCAGGTAGCGCGGGTACTTTCTCGGCTTTCTGTGATGGAAAATATGCTGTTAGCGGCGCAAAAGCAAACGGGAGAAAAGTTCTGGAATGTGTGGTTTCGTGCCCATGAAGTGAAGCAAGAGGAAAAAGATTTGCGCGAAAGGGCGATCGCTATTTTAGAATCAGTAGGATTAGCCCATAAAGCGAATGATTATGCTGGTTCTTTATCAGGGGGACAACGCAAGCTTTTAGAAATGGGAAGGGCGTTAATGTCGCAACCCAAATTAATTTTATTAGATGAACCAGCGGCGGGAGTAAATCCAACTTTAATTAATCAGATTTGCGATCGTATTTTAACCTGGAATCGCGAAGGTATGACCTTTTTAATTATTGAGCATAACATGGATGTGATCATGTCTTTGTGCGATCGGGTTTGGGTATTAGCTGAAGGACGTAACCTCGCTGTTGGTACTCCTGAAGAAATTCAAAACAATTCCCAAGTTTTAGAAGCTTATCTGGGAAAATAATCACGTAAGTTGTAGTTAAAAATATTGTTAATTCGATCCCCCCTCCGCCCCCCTTAATAAGGGGGGAACCAAAGGAAGCTACGCTATTAACATCATGGGGGAAACCAGATTCAAAGTCCTCCTTATTAAGGGAGATTTAGGGGGATAGAAAACACTTAAACTTATAACTAGCGATTTGCATTAATAGTTGTATCATTTCCAACATTTGAATAGAAATATTACTCTACAATTAGATTTAATTCAAGTTTTGGATGCTGAGTTAATGTGACTCAGAATTTTTTGGTGTGAGGATAAGCATGAATAAACTTTTAGGAAACGCACTACCATTGAGTATTGCAGTTATAGTTAATGGTTGGCTAATTTCTAGCCTGACTCAAGCAGCGGAAATTAGCGAAAACACTAATTCGTTGCAACAAATTGTTGAATATGCAGAATCATTAAATTCTGCTTCAGAAACAACAGAAGATTCTAATAGTTCAGAACAGGTAACTTCTGTTTCTCAACTGCGAGATGTGCAACCTACAGATTGGGCTTTTCAGGCATTACAATCTTTAGTTGAAAGATACGGTTGTATTGAAGGATATCCAGACCAAACTTATCGCGGAAATCGTGCAATGACCCGCTATGAATTCGCCGCAGGGTTGAATAGCTGTTTGGATAGAATTCAAGAATTAATCGCCGCTTTACCTCAAGGAGTTAGTAAAGAAGATTTAGATAAATTGCGAAGATTGCAAGAAGAATTTGCCGTGGAATTAGCTAATTTGCGCGGTAGTGTAAACGCTTTAGAAGCCAGAGTAAATAAAGTAGAATCCCAGCAATTTTCCACAACTACTAAACTGGGTGTCGAAGTGATTGCTTACCTTTCTGATGCTTTTGGAGAAAGGGCTGGCGATGTCAATCAAGCTACATTAGGTTATCGGACAAGAATTGATTTTAATACTAGTTTCACTGGAAAAGATCGCTTAAGAACTCGGTTGCAAGCGACTAATTTAAGATTGATTGATACCGGGGCGACTTATGGCGGAAATTTTGGGCTAGGTACAGCCGGACTAACAGGTGAAACTCGCTTTACTCCTAGTAGTGTAACCGAAAATAGTCAGGTAACAATTAATCAATTGCAGTATCGCTTTCCCGTAGGAGATAGGCTGACATTTTATCTAGATGCTGCTAGTATAGACCCTAGTTTTATCACCGATCCAATTAGTCCTTTCATTGAGACTGCTACTGGTGCTTTGAGCAATTTTGGTCAGGTTAATCCAGTTTACTTCCCTATAGGAAATCAGGCGGGGATTGGGGCTAACTTTTTAATAACTAAAGGATTAAGTTTAGACTTTGCTTATCTTGGAGAAGGGGGAAATGCTAATCAACCGAGTCTAGGGTTTTTCAATGGTGGTTACAGTGCTTTCGCGCAGTTAGTTTATAGTGGAGAAAGGTTAAAGTTTGGCTTACTTTATCTCAATTCTTATTCTCGCGAATTTGGTGTTGATACTTTAGCAGGAAGTAATGCCGCAAAAGTAATTGGTGCTGGGCCAGTTGTTGGTAATAATTACGGTTTTCAAGCTAATTATCGTTTCAGTCCTAACTTTGAATTAGGCGGTTGGGTAGGTTATACAGCGGCGCGTGCTTTGGGGATAAAAGGTGATGCAGAAGTTTTGAATTATGCAGCAACTTTTGCTTTTCCAGACTTACTTAAAAAGGGAAATTATGGCGGTTTTGTGTTTGGAATGCAGCCGAAATTGATTAGTACTAGTAATGCGGCTTTAGCAGCAGCAATTGGTTTACCAGATGGGGAAAGAAGCGATCGCAACACCGGATTCCACATTGAAGCATTTTACCGCATTCAACTCAATGATTATATCTCCATCACTCCCGGCTTTTTCTGGCTAACCGCACCTAACCACGACGCACGAAATCCTGATGCGATAGTCGGCGTAATTAGGACTTCTTTTGTATTTTAGTTACAATCAACAGGTATCTACCCAAAGATAGATTTTTGCAAAAATTATGTAACTACAAATACAATCAATCAGATAATAAGCCATATATCATTAATTCCAATAAAATCGGGAATTGCAAAATTGGCTTTTTTTAGGAATAAATAACTAGGAAGTTCATCAACGATGTTTAGAAAAAAGTGGTTAATGGCAATTTTATTTATTGCCACATTAGTCATATCTCTGATAGTCGGAAACTTGAAGACTGAGTATGTAACAGCACAAGACAATGCTGATAAAAAATTAGTCATGGTGACATCAGCTGACTATCCACCTTACCAGTTTCGTCAAACAGATAGCGGAAACAGTGAAATAGTTGGTTTTGACATCGACATTGCCAAATATATTACTAAAAAATTAGGTTACAAACTGGAAATTAGGGACACAGATTTTAGTGGAATTATTCCCGCTTTGCAGTCAGGAAGGGCAGATTTTGCCATGTCGGGAATGACTCCCACTGCGGAAAGAAAGAAAAATGTAGCATTTTCTGACCTTTACTATGAAGCCAAAAATACCATAGTTTCTCAGAAAACTAGTAACCTGAAAAATACCGCAGATTTAGCCGGAAAAAAAGTAGGAGTTGAATTAGGAACGACACAAGAAAAAACTGCTAAATCCCTAAAAGATGTCCAAGTAGTAGCATTAAATAGACCGGGAAGTATCATTCAGGAATTAAAGTCAAAACGCTTAGATGCAGCAATTTTAGAAGACACAGTTGCTAAGGGTTATGTTGCTAATAATCCCGAATTAACTTATGAACCAATTCCTACTACTTCAGAAGAAGTTGGATCGGCGATCGCATTTCCCAAAAATTCACCATTAGTTAACTCTTTTAATCAAGTTCTCCAAGAAATGAAACAAAACGGAGAATTACAAAAATTGATAACAAAATGGTTTGGTAGTGATGGTGCAAAAGTTAGCAGTTATCAAGCTAATAATAATGCCGCTAATGCTGCAACTCCTAGCAATACCCCAATCGCCCAAAACACCCAAAATACAGGGCGAAAATTAATAATGGTGACTTCCGCTGACTACCCACCTTATGAGTTTAGAAAAACGGGTAGTGGCAATGACATTATTGGTTTTGATGTTGATATTGCGAAATACATTACCAGAGAATTAGGTTACGAACTGGAAATTAAAGATACAGATTTTAGTGGGATTATTCCAGCTTTACAATCAGGAAGAGCAAACTTTGCAATGGCGGGGATGACTCCCACTCCCGAACGCCTAAAAAATGTTGATTTTTCTGATATTTACTACGAAGCAAAAAACACGATCGTTTCTAAAAAAGGCTCGAATCTGACAACAATTGCGTCTTTAGCTGGTAAAAAAGTCGGTGTGCAATTGGGATCGACACAAGAGAAATTTGCCAAAGAAAAAATCAAAGGTGCAAAGATAGTTGCTTTGAATAAAACAGGCGATTTAATTCAAGAAATTAAATCTAATCGCATCAGTGCGGCAATTATTGAAGATGCCATTGCTAAGGGATTTATTGCTAATAATCCTGACTTGGAATTTACGACTATTCCTAATAGTTCGGAAGAAGCTGGATCTGCGATCGCATTTCCCAAAGGTTCACCATTAGTGCAACCGTTTAACAAAGTTCTCCAGCAAATGAAACAAAATGGAGAAATGGATGCACTAGTCAAAAAATGGTTTGAAAACCAAGGCGGAAATCAAGCAGCTGAAGAACAGAAAAAACCATCAAGCTTTGAAACAGCTTGGGGTAGCATTCCTTTCATTGCTCAAGGCATAATTGTAACATTACAATTTACCCTAATTTCCTCATTCTTCGGATTTCTCTGGGGCATTGTTCTGGCATTGTTTAAAATTTCAACCATCAAACCTTTGAATATATTTGCGAAGGTTTATACTTCTGTATTCAGAGGTACACCGTTACTATTGCAAATTGCATTAGTATATTACGCAACGCCTCAATTAACTGGTTATGATATTCCAGCATTGTTGGCAGGTGTAATTACCTTCACTCTCAACTCAGGTGCATATATTTCTGAGACAATTAGGGGAGGGATTCTCGCAGTTGATAAAGGGCAAAGAGAAGCGGCTTTATCTTTAGGAGTGCCTTATCAACCAATGATGAAAGATATTATCCTACCGCAGGCAGTGAAAAATATTTTACCTTCCTTGGTAAATGAAAGTATTGCTCTTTTAAAAGATTCATCATTGGTATCAACAATTGGTGTGGTGGATGTGCTACGTCGCGCTCAAATTGTAGGGGCAGAAAAATATATCTATTTTGAACCACTGTTAGTTGCTGGCTTAATTTATTACGTTTTGGTAATGCTTTTAACATGGGGAGGTTCTAAACTTGAACGACGATTACAACGGAGTGCTTAAAAAAGATGCTGCGGCATTAAACGGCAAAACAGATATTGCAATTCAGGTTGAAGATCTGTATAAATCTTTCGGTTCTCTCAACGTTTTGCAAGGGATTTCTACTGAGATTGACAGAGGTCAAGTAGTGGCATTAATCGGCCCTTCTGGATCGGGAAAATCTACCTTTTTGCGGTGCATGAATTTACTGGAAACACCTACTTCCGGCAAGGTTTTTATTGATGGCAAAGAAATTACTTCGCCAAAAACCGACATTATGAAAGTGCGGCAAAATGTTGGTATGGTGTTTCAACATTTTAATCTTTTCCCACACATGACGGTGATTAAAAATATCATGTATGCACCTTTAAAGGTGAAGAATATCTCTGAAGAAGAGGCGCGAAGAGTGGGAATGGATTTGTTAAAAAAGGTAGGTTTAGAAGCGAAGGCAAATGCTTATCCTTCGCAACTTTCGGGGGGACAAAAACAACGGGTGGCGATCGCACGTTCCCTAGCCATGAAACCCGATATCATGTTATTTGACGAACCTACATCTGCCCTCGATCCAGAAATGGTGAAAGAAGTTTTAGATGTCATGAAAGATTTAGCAAAATCTGGCATGACAATGGCAGTTGTGACTCACGAAATGGGTTTTGCCAAAGAAGTTGCCGATCGCATTTTATTCTTAGATCAAGGAAAACTAGCCGAAGACTCACCCCCAGAGCAGTTTTTCTCAAATCCAAAGTGCGATCGGGCAAAACAATTTCTCGATAATATTTTGTAAGGGGAACAAGGACTGGGCACTGGGAGGAAGTGGGGGGAGTTTTGGATATAGTTGAATAATTTCTCCCCATCCCCCCATCTCCCCATTTCCCTAAGCTGCTGCTGCTTGAGGAATGCGTTCTAAAATTGGTTTTCTATTCTTCAAATTGTAGCTATAACCTTCAGGAAGAATGTGCAATCTAGCGCCACAAATTGCCATTACTTCATCCTTCAAAAGGCTATCTACATTACTATGAGTAATTTCTGCCACATCGACAATTGTTACAGAACCACTACCAACTACTTCAATTACATCTTGGCTAACTATTATTGCCGTATCTTCATCAATTCCAAATCCTAAAACAGCAGGTTGCTGTGCTAAAGCAGCAATCAAACGTCCTAAACGTCCCCGTTGAGAAAAATGTTGATCGATGACAATTCCGGGCAGAAATCCCATTCCGGGACCCATTTCTACCACTTCTGCTCTCGCATTTGTCGTCGAATCTCCTTCTACAATCATGACATCAGGCATCATAGCTGCACCTGCGCTAGTACCAGCAACCACAACACCTTCAGCGTAGCGTCTGTGAATTAAAGCATCGAGTTCAGTGCCTTTAATGATACTAGTAATTCGCGCTTGATCGCCGCCAGTGAAAAATACACCAGTAGCTTTTTCTACTGCTTCTAAATATGTCTGTGAGCTAGCATCATCTCTGGTAACAGTATCAATAATCCGAACGTTTTCTGCTCCCAAACGTTCAAATATTTTTGTATAATCTTCTCCTACTTCTCTGGGTAATTCTGTTGCTGCGGTCATAATAACAACGTTAGCTTTCGTACCTCCCGCACGGCGGACAAATTCCCGAAGTACTCTACAATCTCCCTCTCTGTCTTCTGCACCACCAATAATTATTAACTGTCCTGTTCCTTGATTGTCAGCCATAAAAACTCGCTTTTTAAAATTACTCACTTTGTTAGCAATTTTAGTAAAACATGGTTATTTATCCGTTTGAAACAGTCATTTGGTAGATATTAATACAGAATAAAGTTTTTAAATGTGATATATCCTCCTTCTAAAAGCTTATGCTTTAAGAGAGATAAACAATTGCAAGTAAAAATGTAAAATATTTTCAATCCGTTGCTATTAACAAAACAAAACCTCCCAATCCTATTTGTGAATCAGGAGAAAGGAAATTTAAATTTGTTGCTTGATGCCAAGAACGGTTCCTAACGTGATTTCTGGATTAATTTGGTTAAAAAAGAACGTGCCTTTTCTAAGTGGAGATGTCTAGGTTTACCCTGGTAAACGATTTGGTACTCGTCGCTATATTCACCATCTCCGTAACCCGAAATCAGGTTTAGGTGAAAAGCTTTTTCAGCTAATTGATGAACTTCTTCTCTTAGAGGAGTTATCGTGACAGTCATTTTACTGTCCTCCTAAAATGTAATCTTATTTACAATTTAATTTACGGCGCTGCTTTAATAAAGACATCTTTCTCAAGGGGTAGCTTTCAACGATATATTTCATTGGTTCTTCTAGGAATAAAAAATAGTTTCTCAAGCAACTTTTAGATAAAATTGCAACAGCTTTGGGATCAAACTGTAAATACTGACTATAGGTAGAAGAAATTATCTCAAAAATAAACTAAAACTGGGTAAAGATATTAGCTAATTGCAGGAGCGATCGCTAAATTAGAGTGTTCTACCAAAGGAGATAGTAATGATCAGAGAAAAAATTAGTGATGACCCCAGAATTAATGCTAGAGAAAAAGACGCTTTTGACATTTTTAACATTCAGCACTACGTAGGGCCAAACCCATATTTAAGCACAGCAGCGATCGTTTTTGATTTTGACCTCACTGGAGATCTGGAACCTTTAGCTATTGAAGATTACGTTACAGAAATTAGTAAATTTTGTCCCCAATTAAAAGATAAACAATATGAATCTTACGGACACTTATTAGCCGAAACTATCATGGAAGTAGGTAAATTACAGATGAACTTACATCCCAAAGAATGGAGTGTAACCTCATGTAAAAATCATCAAAGAATCGCAGTAGAAACTATCCACGCTAGAACTACAAAAGCAGTAATTTACTTTGTTTGGGATTGGTGGGAAGCAATTACCCAAAACGATGATTTCCCAGTGCATAAAAAATTTAAATTCCTGCAAGAAATGTTTCGCGCCTCAGTTTATGGAGGGCCAACAGTTTATTCTTTATTCCGTACCGCAACTCAAAAAGGCATTCCTGTATTTTACTTGTGGGATGAAGGATTAATGCAGTATGGTTATGGGAAAAAATTAGTGCGTGGTGTAGCTACAACCTTTGACCGTGACAGCCATTTAGATTCTGATTTTACCACTCGTAAAGATGACTGTAAGGATTTTTTGTACACCCTTGGTTTTCCAGTACCTAAAGGTGATATTGTTAGCACTTTCAGAGGTGCTTTAGATGCAGCCGATATCGTTGGTTATCCAGTAGCAGTTAAACCAGTTGTCGGTCATAAAGGAATTGGAGTAACAGCAAATGTGCAAAATGGTGATGAATTAGAACACGCTTTTAATCGTGCATTAAAAGCCATTCCCGAAACCCAACCTGTAAATATTATTGTCGAGAGAAGTTACACAGGAGCGGATTTTCGTTTATTATGCGTCAATGGCAAATTTGTAGCCGCTACCGAACGTCGTCCTGCTTGGGTAAATGGTGATGGGAACTCGACTATTTCGGAATTAATTACCAAGGAAAATTCTAAACCAGAAAGATTAGATACTCCGACTTCACCAATGGGAAAAATTCAAGTTGATGAAGCAATGGAGATGTTTTTGGATGAACAAAACTTGACAATGGATAGCGTAATTGAAGCAGATAAAACAATTTATTTGCGTAAAGTTGCAAATCTTTCTGCTGGTGGAGTAAGCATAGATGCTACCGCTACAGTTCATCCAGATAACATCATTTTGGCGCAAGATATTGCTCAGCATTTCCGAATGGTTTGCATGGGAATTGATGTGATTACGGAAACTCTCGCAGAATCTTGGAAGTCTGGGAATTTTGCGATTCTGGAAATTAATGCTGCACCGGGAATTTTTATGCACTTAAATCCGGCTTTTGGAGAAAGTGTTGATGTGCCATCTTTTATTATTGAGACTTTCTTTAAAAATGCGAATGAAGCGAGAATCCCCATTATTACTTTCAACCGAATTTCTATGAAAGAATTGGAAGAAACGATCGATCATATCCTGCTAAAATACCCTGGTTGGACTGTTGGTGCAGTTTGTCGTCAAGGAGTATTTGTTAACCGCTCCAAAAAAGTAATGCACAAGAATTATAATACTAACGTCCAAAGTTTACTACGCAATCCAAAGCTGGATTTATTGATCGCTGAATATTGCGAAGATATCTTAGAAAGCGATGGAATGTTTTACCAAGGTAGCAACATTATCGTTTTAGATAACCCCACAGCAACAGAAAAAACTTTGGTACAAAATGCTTACGAAGATGCAACCATAGTTGAAAAACAAGGTGATGATATTTCGATTCGTCGTGAAGGTTGGATAGAAAATTACCAACTTAGATCGGGTGAACCTTTTACACCAGTTTATCTCAAACAAATTGGCACTATTTTGTGATCAAAACGGCTAGATTGACGAAAAATTAGACCTTGCAGCAGGGGAGGTAGAACCTCCTTGACTCGTTCCCAGGTTGAACCTGGGAACAAAAAACAGAGGCTCTGCCTTTTGGTGCAAAATCTCAGTAAAATAAGCAAGGAACTATGAACAATAAATAAACAATGCGTTGTGCAATTTCAAGTAGTGCTGGTCAAATTTTAGCCAGGGGTCGTTTGTTAATCCAGAAGGATGAAAATGGCGAACAGAGATTGAGTTTTTTGAGCGATCGCGGAAAATTGATTACCGGGGGAATTATCGGTGAAGATGGCGAAATTAGTGCCGCTAGCGAAGAATTATTTCGCGGATTTTTTACTGCTTGGGGAGTGAGTGGTGTGACAATTATCGTCAGTAAATAAGTGATAGTTTAGTCTGTTGTAAGGACTTCAGTCCTTTAGTTCGTTGTCAGGACTTTAGTCCTTGAATTGCGGAAATGAACGACTAAAGTCGTTACAACAGACTTGGGATTAATTATTGAACATTTTCTTCTGGTTTAGTTTCCACCGGACGAACAATAGGCGCGGGAGTTGATTGTTTGGGTTGGAAAATTGCGTCGATCGCTTGTTCTAAAGTTTCTGCCATCACAATGCGATTTTCATAAGCAACAATTACCCGCACTAAAGTTGGCACGCTATTTTGTTCTGCTTCTAAATAAAGTGGTTCTACATAAAGTAGCGATCGTTCAATCGGAATGATTAATAAATTGCCTTGAATTGCCTTTGAACCTTGACGATTCCACAGGGAAATTTGCTGAGAAATTACGGGGTCTTGGTTAATTAAAGCTTCAATTTGTTCCGGGCCAAAAACTAATTGTTGTTTGGGGAATTGATAAAGTAATAAACGACCATATTCTTGACCATCAGAACGACCTGCTAACCAAGCAATTAAGTTTGTTCTGCCTTTAGGTGTAAAAGGAAGTAATAAAATGAATTCTTCCTCTTTGGCAGTAGGCAATTTCATGATTAAATAATAAGGTTCAACTGTTTGTGGTTTACCACCATAAATTTCTGTTGGAATCTGCCATAAATCTTCTCGATTATAAAAAACAGTGGGATCTGTCATGTGATAGGCGAGTAATCTTTCCGATTGAATGCTGTAAATATCTATGGGATACCGAATATGAGTGCGAAGTGCCGCAGGCATCACAGACAGAGGTTGAAACATTTTGGGAAAGATAGCAGATAAGCTTTTAATAATTGGGTCTTCAGGATCGGCTACATAAAAATCTACATCGCCGTTGTAGGCATCAATGACTACTTTCACTGAGTTTCTAATATAGTTAAATTTATTGTTTCCTGGGTCAGAATAGGGATAGCGATCGCTAGTCGTATAAGCATCAATAATCCAGTATAAATGGTTTCTAATATTATTTGCTATTTCTGATTCTTCAGGATCATCTGTAACTACTAAATAAGGCGAATTATCATAACTTAAAAAAGGTGCGATCGCTTGAACTCTTTCATTAATATTGCGGCGAAACAGTATCTTAGTTTCTTCGGTAATATTACTTGTTAATAACATTTGCCAATCATTTAAATATTTAGCAAAAACCCCTTTTCGCCACCAAACGCCAATTTTAATTCCACCAAACCCATCGTAAGTGTTATAAACATTTTCGTCTCCACTGGGATAGTCCAGTTCTTTAGTTTTGGTGTTAGTCATCACATAAGTATCAGAAATTTCTCCATAATAAATTCGGGGATTACTAGTAGGAATACTGTAGCGAATTAGCGGACTTGATGTTTGTAAATTGCCATCTTTTGTTCCCGCACCTATATTCTTGACGAAATAATATGGTAGTCCTCCTGGTGCAGCTATATTGACTGGACTCATCGTAAATCCATAACCATGAGTATAAACTAAATGTTGGTTTACCCAGGTTTTCGCTGCTTCAGGAACGTCATTATAATCTAACTCTCTAGCAGCTAGAATTACTTGTCTTTTTTCGGTTTGTTTAGGTGTTAAAGTGGCTAATGTATAGCGATCGATATCTGCACTAGGAAATTTATAATAAGGCCGGAATTGTTGTAATTGACGATTAGTTTCTAAAAGTGGACGGGTATCCCAAAGGCGAATATTCCGAATAGTGTCATTATTTTTGGTAATATCAGCTGCACTTAAATCACCTTGAGGATTAAAAGTTTCAACTTCAACTTTATCTAGTTGAAATGCCTCTCTAGTTAATTTAATACTATTTTCAAAAAAAGCTCGTTCCCTGTTTACTTCGTTGGGTTGAACAACTAATTTTTGGACAACTTCAGGAAGAATAAATGAAAATACAAACAAACTAGAAAAAAGTAAAATAAATCCGCTTGTGAATAAGAAATATAAACTGCGTTTATTTGACTGTTTTTTTCCTGGTTTAGCTGATTTGGGGAAAATCGATCGCCAAAATAGTAAAATAGCGATCGCCAATCCCACCAAACTCAGCAAAGTATAAATCGGTAATTGCACTGTAACATCAGTAAAACTAGCACCGTAAACTACCCCTTGAGTTGAATACAATAATTCATAACGCCGCAACCAATAGCTATAAGATATGCACAGCATGACTGCGCCGCCGAGTAATAATAAATGCTTTTGCTGCGCTTTACTAAAACCAGGGAATTTACCTTCACTTAAGCTATTGCCTGATAGTAAATAAATTAAAATTACAGCTATAAAACCAAATCCAAATAGACCTGAAAGCCAAAATTCTAATAATTGCCAAATTGGTAATTTAAAAACATAAAAGCCAATATTTCGATTAAATAAAGGATCGTTACTATCAAAAGCTTGCGCTTGAAAATATTGTAAAAATTTTATCCATTGCCCTGAAAAGACTATACCGAAGCTGAGACTAATTAAAATAGCGATCGCTTTTAGAACAATTCTATGTTTAATAACAATTATTATTAAAACTATGGGAATAAAAATTAATTGCCACCAAGGAGAATTTTGTAAGTTTTGCCAAATTGAGCCAGGAGCGAAATTGGCTGTAATAATAGTAGATACTGCTGTAAAATTTACATTTGGTTGCCAATAGGTAAAAGCAACTTTACCATAATGAAAAACCAACAATCCTACCAGTAAACTTAATGCGATCGTGAGAGTTAAAAGCCCACCTAAACCGAAACTAAAACTTCGCTGCTCATCTTCAGTCTTATATTTAGTTAAAAGGGGAGTTTTTCTAAGTTCCGAAAATGACGAATGAGGCGGAGGATAACTATGGCGTTCAGCAATATTTAAATTAAACAGCAAAAAGCCTAGTGAAAAAAGTGCGATCGTCCATAAACCCAGCTGAGTTCCTAAGCGTATCCAAAAAGCTGATTGATAATCAACCTCAGCAAACCATAAAGCCTCTGCTATTAAGCGACACAATAACTCTACACCCAACCATAAACCCAACAACCATAAAATTAGTTGGGCAAATTTAGGGAAAACCCTTTGAGATTCTCGTTTTTCAATTTTAGATTGCATTATATTGCAGTCCAATAAATGAAACTTCAGCCTTTTCGTTCGCGTAGCGTGCCGTAGGCAATCCCCCTAAATCCCCCTTACAAAGGGGGACTTTGAATCTCGTTCCCCTCTAATACCATTTCACGTTAAGGTTGATACAAATAATTTGTAGGGGCGGGTTTAGCCAATATTTTGGACTACCCACAATCAAATCTTCAACAAAACCCGCCTTTACCAGATATGTATCATTCATTTCCTGAATTGGTATTACAAGGGGACTTAGAATCTCATTCCTCCCTTACCAAAAGGGACTTTGAATCTCATTCCCCCCTTGGTAAAGGGGACTTTGAATCTCGTTCCTCCCTTACCAAAAGGGAAGTTGAATCTCATTCCCCCCTTGGTAAGGGGGGTTAGGGGGGATTTGACTTGAGTAATTATTCAACTATTCTAATTAAAAATTTCTCTCCTGCCCCTAAAAACTATTTTAGATTTCAGATTTCAGATTTTCCAAACAAAAACCCGAAACCCAAAATCTAAAATTACTTGGTTATTAAACAATCAACTGACAACTTTCAGTTATACTGCCTCACCAGATTGAGTTTCCGTACTCAAATTAAACAGCAATTGCAGAGATTGCATGGCTCTGCGTCTTGCTTCAATATCCTGTTGTGCGCGTAACTGTACCATTGGATCGTGGAGAATTTTATTCACAATTCCCCTAGTCAACGCTTCAATTACTTCTTGATGTCTTTCAGCGAATTCAGTACCCAAACGAGAGAGAGCTTTTTCTAACTCTTGAGTCCGAATCGTCTCCATTTTATCGCGCAAACAGCTAATAGTAGAAACAGTTTCCAAACTGCGCCACCACATATCGAAAGCTGCAACTTCTTCCTCTAAAAGTGCTTCAGCTTCTTGCGCCATTTGTCTGCGAGTTTCCTGATTTTGAGCCACAACAGCCTTCAAATCATCCACATTAAAAGCGTGAACATGGGGGATTTCATTAACATCAGTAGCAACGTTGCGCGGTACAGAAATATCGAACAACATCAAAGAGCGACTACCATCCAAAACCTGCTCTAATTTAAAGCGATTTAAAATGGGTTCAGTTGCAGAAGTACTAGTAAAAACGATATCAGCAGCGGCAATTGCTGACATCATTTCTGATAGCGGATGTAAATGAATTTCTACTTCTTGAAACTGTTTAGCTAACTCTTGGGCACGTTGCATCGATCGATTCACAATGCAAATTTGTGTTGCACCTTTGCTGATTAAATGTTGTACCAAAAGGCGCGACATTTTCCCAGCACCCAAAATTGCTATCCGACTGGTAGCTAAAGCAGACATTTTGATTTGTGCTAATTCCACAGCAGCGGAGCTAATGGAAACAGCGCCAGTACCGATGTTAGTTTCAGTACGAACTCGCTTACCAGCAGTGATCGCTGCTTTCAGTAATTGATTTAAAATTCGTCCGATACCTTTGTACTGCTGACAAACTTTTTGGGTATTTTTCACCTGAGCCAGGATTTGTCCTTCTCCCAACACTAAGCTATCTAAACCAGCAGATACTCGCATTAAGTGCATGACAGCATCTTCATGCAACAAAATGAACAGGTGTCTTCTGAGTTCACCCATTGGTAATTTGCTGTAGTCTGAGAGAAACTGACGGACTTCAGAAATTCCTTGTTCGGTTTCTGAGAGTACTATGTAAATTTCCAGACGGTTACAAGTGCTGAGAATCGCAACTTCTTCAATATGAGGATAATTTTTCAGTTGCGCGATCGCACTTTCAGTCTGCGCTTCGGGAATGCTCAGTTTTTCACGAATTTCAACTGGTGCTGTTTTGTGACTAAGCCCTACTACTGCAATATTCATTTGCTAATGGTTAATTGCTAACGGCTAATTGTTAATTTGCTAGTTGGTAATTGGCTGATATTCTTATCTATTATCCATTACTGATTACCAATTACCTACTATTTTAAAAAATCAGGCAGCTGGAAAATCAGGCAGAAAACCCGAATATATTACAAGATAAAAAAGGAATAGGTAAAGTTTAGAAAAGAATCTTTACCTTTACCCTTCCCCTGGTTCCTCTACGACATCAGAAAAACAGAATTACTCCTTAATATCTGATGACTATCTCAATTGCAAATTCTTGGGATTATCGAACAAGTGAATTGTATCGACAAAGCGAGCTGTCTTCGATTGGGTAGAGATTACCAAGCTTTGAGTTCTTGCGCCACCGTGGAAGAAGCGCACCCCTTCCATTAAAGTTCCGGGAGTGATACCGCAAGCCGCAAACAACACCGTGTCGCCAGAAGCAAGTTCATCGGCATTGTAAACCTTGTCAGGGTCATTAATTGCCATTTCCTTCAAACGGGCAATATTACCTTCTCTGCTTTCACCGATTAAGCCAGTTTTCACAACTTCAGGATCGTAAATCAGCTGTCCTTGGAAGTGTCCACCCAAACAGCGCATCGCAGCCGCAGAAATCACACCTTCTGGTGCAGCACCAATACCCATCAAACAGTGAATATTGGTTCCTGCAAAAGCGCAGGAAATGGCAGCAGAAACGTCACCATCGCTAATTAAACGAACTCTAGCACCTGCTTTGCGAATTTCCTGAATTAGCTCCTTGTGACGGGGACGATCCATCACTACCACAACCAATTCTTCAACAGAACGGTTCAGGCACTCGGAAAGAATTTTGAGATTTTCTGTGGCTGACTTGTTAATATCTACATGACCAGCCGCAGCCGCAGGTGCAGCTAGTTTCTTCATGTAGAAGTCAGGCGCAGCAAATAAACCGCCTTTTTCGGAAATTGCTAACACTGCCATTGAGCCTGGTTGCCCATAAGCTACTAAGTTAGTACCTTCACAAGGGTCAACAGCGATGTCAATTTCTACTAATTCATCGGGGTTACAAAAATCTTTGGCATCTTCACGGGTGCAAATACCCACTTCCTCACCAATGTAAAGCATCGGGGCTTCATCACGTTCGCCTTCTCCGATGACAATGCGACCCCGCATATGTATCTTGTTCATCCGTTCCCGCATGGCTTCCACAGCCACTTCGTCGGCGGTGTTTTTCTCACCTTTACCCATCCAGTGAGAAGAAGCGATCGCCGCTTGTTCAACAACTTCAATAATTTCTAATCCGAGCGTACTTTCCAACACGGGGTCTGTCCTCCCAAGGCAAATTTTAGGCAATAGTTCGTCTGGCTCTAACAGTTTTCAAGTCTATCAGAGCGTGTATACCTCTGCTGAACCGTCTTTGTAATACCTCTGTAAAGTTTTGCTGCTAATGCCTGGTTTCCCGTTGACTCTAGCACCCCAAAGGTGTTGTCCTGCTATCTTTGATTTTAGGGACTGGCAACTGGGGAGTGGGTTCCTATTCTTAAGATAATGCCGGAAGACCCAACTGAGTAAAAACAAATTTGAAAAATTACTGTTTAACTTGGAAGAAATCCATTTAGACATAGAACGTTTGGCAAATCAATTGATTGATTTCGTAGAACAAAATGAATCAAAAGAAGAACTAGAAAGCATTTTTGAATCTTTTCAATATGGTTCAATTCCTCATATTACAGGGCATTTGGAAACTATAGAGGAGTTACTTGAAAAGAGTAATAATTAGATGTGGCGATCGATCGACATCAATCTTAACGAGATTTTGTTATCTTTGTTTTTAGTAAGGCTTTTATTCGGTATCCCATGACAGCACCAATTCAACCTCTGAGTCAGCAAAAGATTTTTTACCCCGAAAGCGACGATCAGCCAATGGCAGATAATACTAAACAATTCCGTTACATCGTGACAATTCAAGGTGGACTGGACTCGCTATTTAAAGATAATCCCGATGTTTTTGTTGCTTGCGATTTACTTTGGTATCCAGTTGAAGGAAATAATACTATTCGCCAAGCACCGGATGTAATGGTGGTGTTTGGTAGACCAAAAGGCGATCGAGGTTCTTATCAACAATGGCGCGAAAATAATATTGCGCCTCAAGTCGTTTTTGAAGTACTTTCCCCTGGTAATCGTTTCGGAAAAATGCTGAATAAATTTCGGTTTTACGAACGTTACGGTGTGGAAGAATACTATGTTTATGACCCAGATAACGGAAACTTGGAGGGATGGTTGCGAGCGGGTACAGAATTAAATGAAATTGACTTAATGGAAGGTTGGGTAAGTCCTCGTTTGGGAATTAGGTTTGCAGTAATAGAAAATAAATTGCAACTTTATCGACCTGATGGGCAAAAGTTTGCTAGTTATGTGGAGATCGATCGACAACGAGAATTAGCAGAACAAAGAGCAATCCAAGAAGCCCAACGTGCAGAAAGATTAGCAGAAAGATTGCGAAGTTTGGGCATAAATCCTGATGATGTTTGAGTGGGGAAAATTTGCGATCGACAGTTAGCTAAGTTTGTTGATAAGTATTTACTCGTAGTTTATTAAGTTTTGCTGCTGATGGTCTTGCTTTTCAATCTTCTCCGGTAGTAGGGGAAAACTAAGAGGAAAAGTCAGTATAAAAATATGTCACAGCAAACAGACAACAAATACCAGTGTACTTACCTTCTTGCCGAGGTGGAGAAACAGCCGAAAGAACCCGCAGCACACCAACACCAAGCTTTAACAAAGTTACAACAATGGTTTAAAGAGCAATCTAAATATAAACAATCTGGTGGTATTTTAGTTTTACCCACAGGTGGCGGAAAAACTCTCACAGCCCATCGCTTTCTCTGTACAAATCCGCTTCCCAATGGCTATAAAGTTTTATGGTTAGCCCATACTCACCATTTACTTGAGCAAGCTTTTTATAGTTTAGAGTCAGAAGTTAAACTAATACATCAAAAAAACAACAACAAAGAAAAGCTAAAAGTGCGTGTTGTTTCTGGTACAAAAGGACATTTTCGCCCCTGTCAGATTAAACCAAATGATGATTTTCTTATCTGCACTCTTCAAACGGTAACTCGCGCCCAACAAAACGAACTAACGCAACTAAAAGCTTTCCTCAAAGCAGCCGGAGATAAACTATTTGTTATTTTTGATGAGGCGCATCATTCACCAGCACCCAGTTATTACAGATTTATCAGTAAACTCCGTGAAGAACACCCAGGAATGTGCTTATTGGGTTTAACTGCTACCCCCCTTTATACAGATAAGAAAAAAAGCGGTCGTTTAGGGGAACTTTTTCCTCAAGATATTCTTTATCAAGTTAGTGCATCACAATTAATCGCAGATGGTATTTTAGCAAAACCAGAATTCAAATCTGCTCCGACAAAATTCACTCCAGAGTTTGATGAAAATAAGTATAAACAATGGGTGAGAGACTATCAAGACCTCCCGGAAGAGATTATTACTAAGTTAGCAGAAAACCGCGATCGCAATTCCTTCATTGCCAAAACTTATGCCCAAAATAAAGACCTTTACGGGAAAACGATTATTTTTGCCGATCGCTGGTTTCAATGCGAACAATTACGCGAGTTTTTAGAACAACAGAAAAAAGGCATCAAAGTCGGCACAGTTTATTCTCATATCGATGCCGACCCCGGTAATGCTGATGCTAGAAACAAACGCACCCAAGACGAAAACTCAAAAGTATTAGAAGCTTTTCGTAAAAATGAATTAGACGTATTGATCAACGTGCGAATGTTAACAGAAGGAACCGACGTTCCTAATGTGAATACCGTCTTTTTAACCAGACAAACTACCAGTAAAATTCTCCTAACTCAAATGGTAGGTAGAGCTTTACGTGGCCCAAGATTTGGCGGTACCGAGAAAGCTTATATTGTCTCTTTCATCGACGATTGGCAACAAGCAATTAACTGGGCACAATACGATCCACTTGATAATAGACCTACTTTAACTAATGAACAAAATCAATTACAAACACGAGCAATGAGACTTATCTCTATTGATTTGGTGCGTCGGTTAATCAGTCAAATGGACAGTGGTAATAATATCAACCCAGTTCCTTTTAGTACCTTCATGCCTATCGGTTGGTATAAAGTAGAGTTTAAGTCTTCAATAGCAGGTAGTGATGATAGCGAACCTGTGCAGCTTTTGGTAATGGTTTTTGAAAATGAACAGAAGATCTATCAACAATTTATTGAACATTTAAACCGAGCCAACCTAGATGAATTCTTAGATCCAAATGTTACCTTAGAAAACCAAATTCAACGTTTAGAAGGGTGGCAAAGGCTTTTCTTTTCTGCAAACAATCATATAGGAGGAGATTTACTTAAAAACCTTTTCCACATAGCACGTCATATTGCTGAGAATGGGGAAGAAACTCTTGACTGGTTTGATTTTGAACAACGGAAAGAACACGATCTTGACAAGATTGCTCAAGATTTTATAAATAAAGATTTTGGCCCTCTTACCGTAAGTTCAAAATTACAAGAAGAGTATGATAGAAGAGAGCGTTATTGGCAAATCATTTATAGCGATTTCATCTCCTTTAAATCCCACTATGATGCTTGTGTAAATCGGATTTTATTCCCACCTCCAGCTCCACCCCCACCTCTGCCCTCATCACCACCTCCACCTGACCCAGAACCATCGGAAGCAGTCAAAAAACAAGTGAAAGAAAGAGATAGTTATCGCTGTCTTTGTTGTGGAGAGGATAGTCGATATGTATTAGTAATTGACCATATTATACCCAGATATCATGGTGGTACTAACTCATTAGATAATTTGCAAACCCTTTGTCGTAAATGTAACAACTTGAAAAATATCCAGACAATTAACTTCCGCAAATATCAAACTACTTCAAAGGAACCAATAACGACTTTTCCTCAAATGGAAAAACTGATAAAAGAAGCGGGGGATAATCCCCAAGAATGGAAACAATTACTTCGGCGTAATATTAATTTCTTCTATCAGTGCAGCAGTGTAAAATCAATCGTCAAAAAGAAAGGTACTGCCAAGTTTATTTTAGAGGTTAACCTTGAAGATGGAATCGATCGCACTAGGGTAAAACCGCACATTGAAAAGTTAACGCAAGGGGCTAGTTCAATCCGAGAATGGGAAATTTTAATCAAATAACGGCGATCGATCTTTAGCTGCTAACTTGAATGTAAATTGAATAGCGATCGCACTCTATCCAGTATCTATTAAAATGGAATGCGATCGCTTAACTACATAACAACATGGTTGATATTGGACTTACACATATTGCCCTTCCTGTCTCAAACATTGAGCAAAGTATTGAATTTTACTCAACTTATGCTCAAATGCAGGTAGTTCACCGTCGCATTGATGCAAATGCAGGGGTAGCAGTCGCTTGGCTAAGTGACAATACTCGACCATTTGTAATTGTACTAATTCAAACTCAATCAGTGCAGCCAATTCTCTCTCCATTTGCCCATCTTGGAGTAGGTTGTAAAAGTCGGGAAGCAATGGATGTGCTGTGTAACAAAGCTCGTCAAGAAGGCATATTAGTTGAAGAACCCAAAGACTCAGGTTATCCTGTCGGATATTGGGCTTTCTTGCGCGATCCAGACGGTCATACACTAGAACTATCTTATGGGCAAGAAATAGGTCTGACTGTGGAAAAAGCAGCGAATGTCTAGTACAAAAAAACAGAAGAAAAGAAGACTTGTAAAAAGCTTGATGACATGATGATAATCATCTGCTAATAATACAATTTGAATGTAATTAATGCTTTCATTACATCAATCTTTAACTCACAAGATAAATCTAAATCCCCATCTGTGTTTATCTGTGTCCATCTGTGGATATCTGTGGTAAAAAATAGACACCCCCTCTAATTTCAGGAAACTCAAAATGTTAGACTTCCTCAACCCAATTTTAGGACGACACCCAGAAAACATCAAAGCAAACGTAGAAATTTATACTTGGCAAACTTGCCCTTATTGCATTCGTGCCAAAATGTTGCTGTGGTGGAAAGGCGTAAATTACACCGAATATAAAATTGATGGGAACGAAGAAGCGAGAAACCAAATGGCAGAACGCGCCAACGGACGCAGAACAGTTCCCCAAATATTTATTAATAATCAATACATCGGTGGATGTGACGACATTTACAAATTAGATACTGAAGCCAAACTAGACCCATTATTAACTCAACCAGCCGCATAAAACCAAAAAATTAGTCCGCGCAGGCGGACTTAGTTTGTGTAGCCCCAGATTTCAATCTGAGGGATTAAAAACAATGAACCCCTCAACCTACGAAACACACCAAAAATGGATGAGTCGCGCCATTGAACTCGCCCAAGCAGCAGGAGAGGCGGGAGAAGTGCCCGTAGGAGCAGTAATTATTGACGGCGATGGTAACTTATTAGCAGAGGCAGAAAACCGTAAGGAACGGGACAAAGACCCCACCGCCCATGCGGAAATTATCGCCCTGAGAACAGCCGGAAAAGCCTTGCAAGATTGGCATTTGAACCAATGTACTCTCTACGTTACTTTGGAACCATGTCCGATGTGTGCGGGTGCGATCGTCCAAGCTAGATTAGGAATACTGATTTATGGCGCAGACGATCCCAAAACAGGTGCAGTGCGTACAGTAGCCAACATTCCCGATAGTGCCTGCTCTAATCATCGCTTATCTGTAATCGCCGGAATTCTAGAATCAGCCTGTCGTCAACAGCTAAAATCTTGGTTTAAGCAAAAAAGACATTAGTCAGAAACAAACCACATAGTAAAAATAGCAGCACATCCTCTAAAAGACAGAAGATTTCTCTGTGAAGTCGATCGACAATCTTAAATCGAATGACAGCATTTTAACTGTCCCTACATCCGAGACAATTAAGCCAGAAAATTTTACGGTAGAAATTAGGATGATTAAATATATTTTCTAGCCATCTTTTGTATGATGACTCAACTTGATTCCTCCTCACGTTCATTAGCAACCATCACACCGACAAATACTACTTGTAAAGTTTCTCGTTGGGTAGCATCCCTGGCTTATCCCATCGGACGATATATTGTGCTTCCTGTTTATTTTGGGCAAATTTCTGTAACAGGTAGGGAAAATCTACCTAAAGAAGGGCCTTTAATTTTTGCTCCTACCCATCGTTCTCGCTGGGACCCATTTATGCTAGGCTATGCAGCCGGAAAAGATATTACAGGTCGAGACCTGCATTTTATGGTTTCTGCCAATGAAATGTTAGGAATTCAAGGCTGGTTTATCCGTTGCATGGGAGGTTTCCCCGTAGATACAGACCATCCCGGAATTAGCAGCATCCGTCAGGGAATTGAATTACTC
This sequence comes from [Phormidium] sp. LEGE 05292, assembly GCF_015207735.1. GTDB lineage: Bacteria > Cyanobacteriota > Cyanobacteriia > Cyanobacteriales > Aerosakkonemataceae > Floridanema. The sequence goes on along the minus strand of NZ_JADEWG010000008.1, from coordinate 67,291 downwards.
CAAAATGAAAAAGTTTTAGTGATGTTTCCCGAAGGCAATATTTTCCGGGAAAACTGCATTCAGCCACTCAAACCAGGTTTTGCTCGGATTGCATTGCAAGCAGAAGCTAGTAAATCTAAATTGGGAATTCAAGTAGTTCCGATCGCCATCAAGTATAGTCAAGAAATTCCCCATCGCGGCTGCAATGTTGCCATTAACATCGGTTCTCCCCTCAAAGTAGCTGATTATCGCGGCGATAATGTCAAACGCAGCGCCCAGCGTTTAACAGAAGATTTGCAAGCTTCCCTAAGTAAGCTTTATGAATGCCCTCTGAATCAAAGCCTGAGTTAAACATAAGTATTTTTGAGCGTCGCCAAACCAAAAATTGTTCAGGTTGTTACACTCAAATCTCAACCTGATTCGACCTGGTAATGTTAATATACTCCGAAGTTAATATCCATCCTAGATTTCTGCAAAGAAAAAAAGCTGAATTCATGGTGTTTCCTGCAAATGTTCGCTTCTCTCGCCTTAGCGGTTTGACTTCTCTAGCACTTATAGCAGCTTTTAGTTTGCCTTTATCAGTAAGTGCCCAAACAGAACAACCCGCTACTCCCACATCTCCTCCCCCAGCCCAGCCTTTGGAAGGGACAGATGCTAACCAATTACGTCCTCTCAGTCAAGATAACACTGTACTAAGCTTGCCTGGGGGTCAGAGACTAATGGCTGAAGCCAGTAGTGCGGTTTCTGCCCAAAATTATGACTTAGCAGTGAAGAAACTTCAAGAAGCTCGCCAGGTTTTTAATCAGTTATCTAATTTTTATCAAGAACTGGCTGGTAGTTTTTCGGGAATTGATAATCGCATTTCAGATAATCTACGAAAAAACGCGGTAGATAATGCCCAAATGCGAGATGAAGCTAGCTATCAATTAGCATTGGTTCATCGGGCGCAAAATAAACCAGAATTAGCTGTGCCTTTACTGGTACAAGTTATTAAATCGCAAAATCCGACACGAGAGTTAGGAAAGAAGGCTTATGAAGCACTAACTCAAAGTCAAGATAACAATGTACTAAGCTTGCCTGGAGGTCAACAACTCATGACTGAGGCTAGTAGTGCAGTTTCTAACCAAAATTATGACTTGGCGGTGAAGAAACTCCAAGAAGCTCGCCAAGTTTTTAATCAGTTATCTAATTTTTATCAAGATTTGGCAGCTAGTTATTCGGGAATTGACAATACCATTGCGGATAGCCAACGAAAAAATGCTGTAGAGACTGCCCAAAAACGGGATGAAGCTACCTATCAATTAGCATTGGTTCATCGGGCGCAAAATAAACCAGAATTAGCTGTACCATTGCTGGTACAAATTATTCGATCGCAAAATCCGACACGAGATTTAGGAAAAAAAGCTTATCAGCAATTGTTTGAACTGGGTTTTGTGGATTCTCCTTATCCGAGAAGTAGTAGCGATCGCCAACCTACTTCATCAAACCAATAATTCATTTACACTAAAAACAAACTGTCAAAATTTTTTTACGTGAGAGGAATTGAATGATTAGCCCAGAACAGGTTAAGGCGATGATTGTGGCAGAAATGCCTGATGCCCAAGTGGAAGTGCAAGATTTGACTGGTGGTGGAGATCATTATCAGGTAAGTGTCGTTTCTTCATTGTTCGCAGGTAAAGGGCTAGTTCAACAGCATCAAATGATATACGGTGCCCTGAAACAGGCTATGTCTACTGAAGCTATCCACGCCTTAGCACTGAAAACTTCTACCCCAAAATCTTAATCTGTAGCTTGGTTTGCTTGACCAAGCTGGATGTTATCGTTACACTAACTTTGTTAATGTAGAATTTACATCCACTAGGGCACAACCCAACGCAAGTTGTAACATTCTAATTAAAGCGATCGCATAGAGCGTTAGCTGCGCGAACTTACTAAACAACTATGACACCAGAACTCAAAGACCGGATTGATAAGTTAATCCAAGAAAATAAGGTTTTAGTATTCATGAAGGGCAACAAACTCATGCCCCAGTGCGGTTTCTCTAACAATGTAGTGCAAATTCTCAACTCATTGGGAGTACCATTCCAAACTGTAGATGTGTTAGCCGATCCTGAAATCCGTCAAGGAATTAAAGAGTATTCTAACTGGCCTACTATTCCCCAAGTTTACATCAATGGTGAATTCGTTGGTGGCTCAGATGTGATGATTGAGCTTTTTCAAAATGGTGAGTTGCAACAAAAGGTAGAAGTTGCCCTCGCATCCTAATTCTGTGATTAATTAATTCAGTATTCCCTTTAACTAACTGGGATTTAATTTATAAAAACGTCTACAACCTTTAAGGCAAACTTTTGTGTTGTAGGCGCTTTTATTTTAATTATTGTTAACTCAAGTTGCTTATTTAGTGAGGCAGTAGAAGATTTGCTTTTAATGAGCTTAGAAAAGTGGCTGGCATAGTCAGAATATTTACAGCCAAATATCAAAAAAATTTCCGAATTAGAGCCAGAGGTAATTAATAAATATTAGAAATTGGATATCAGAAAATAGCTATATATGTTGATTTGAATGGTATTCCGCAGCGATGCTCCCGCATTATCGCTTTTTCCAAACAAGATGGGGATGTGCGATACGCAATTCTTTCAGGCTACGCCAATGTCACTGACCAAGGTTTTTAAGTTATGCTTAAGTTGATGCTATTATCAACATCAATTTAAACATCAAGATAGTTATGCAAAATCAGACTGTCCGCACCACAATAACTCTACCTGCGGAACTTTTAGCCGCAACAGATAGGATAGTCAGCCAAGGAAAAGCCAAGAGTCGCAATGAGTTTGTAGCGCAAGCACTTCTACATGAGCTTGAAGCACTCAAACGAGCAGAAATTGATGCTGAACTGATTGAAATGACACAAGACCCGGATTATCAAGCTAAAGTGTTACAAATGGAGGCTGAGTTTGGGGTAGCGAGTTGGGAAGCCTTCCAATTGGGAGAATCAGCAGAATGAAACGTGCAGAAGTTTATGATGCTCGACTTGAACCTGTTGAAGGTTCTGAACAAGGGGGAACTCGTCCTGTCATCATCGTTAGTCGAGATGCAATTAATACGTATAGTCCTGTAGTTTTGGCTATTCCCTGCACTACTTATCAAACTGGTAAACGAGTTTATCCTACACAGATATTAATTGCTGCGCCAGACGGTGGATTAACTAATGATTCGATCGCGATGGCAGATCAGGTAAGGGTGTTATCTAAAACTCGCTTACTGAGTTTACGAGGAATGCTTAGTAATGAAGCAATAATTTTGCTGAATCAAGCTTTGTTAATTGCGTTGGATTTGCCCGGTAAATAGATTAAAAAAGCGATATGCCTACGGCAGGCTACGTCAACGCATAAAAGCAGAAAATCTAGAGTGCGATATACAATCTTGGTAGGCTACGCCAACGCATTTTGGGTAAAGATAGAAAGTAAATGGGGAAAAAGTGTTATCTTAAATCTTAGATAAGTTGCTGATTTTGGCAAATTAATATGACTGCAGTGCAAAAAACAATAGATGTGAGTGTTGCACAAATGAGTGTACAACAATTATTAAATCTTATTGATGAAGGAACAGAAATTTTACTGACAGATAGCGGGAAACCATTAGCTCGTATAGTTCCAATTATGGAACAAAATGCACCAAGAATAGCCGGGTTACATCCTGGTGCAATATCAACAAGTAATGATTTTGATGAACCATTACCAGAAGAATTTTGGACAGCAGGTGCATGAAATTATTGTTTGATACTCATACTTTTATTTGGTGGGATAGTCAGCCGAATAATCTCTCACAAACAGCTTTGACACTGTTGCAAGATAGGTCAAATATTTTGCTCCTGAGTGTAATCAGTATTTGGGAGATGCAAATTAAGTTACAGCTAGGTAAATTAACACTAAATCGCTCTTTGTTAGAAATTATTGAAAATCAGCAACAAACTAATCAAATAGTGTCGATTGCCACATTATTTGTCCGCGTTGACAAATAATGTGGCAATCGACAGCCTGAAACCTTTGCTGTATCTTAATTCTTAAAAAGCCCGTGACGAGGATTGAACTCGTGACCTCACCCTTACCAAGGGTGTGCTCTACCACTGAGCTACACGGGCATCGTGGAAGGTGGGCCGAGCTGGATTTGAACCAGCGTAGGCATAGCCAGCGGATTTACAGTCCGCCCCCATTAACCACTCGGGCATCGACCCGTTTGATCCACGATTATTTATAGTAGCACTCAAATTTTTGGTTGACAAGGGGTTGGAGCAAATTTTTTCTGTGTTGATTCTCTGACAAAAAAGAGTCTGGTTTAAAGGCGCGACAGCTTACTTTTACCAACACTGACTCTGGGGGGAATGTCACTCTCATCATAAATTTCTCCCACCAACTCTTCGAGGATATCTTCCAAGGTGATTAAACCCACTGTTCCCCCGTACTCATCGACTACGATCGCCAAATGCAACCGCGTCTGTAGCATCTCTTTGAGTAAACTGGGGACTCGCTTAGTTTCTGGAACATAGAAAGGAGAGTCCATTGCTGCTGTTACCAATGCTTTAGAACAATCGTCTTTTTGGCAATTGTTGAGATGTTGCAATGCCCGTTTCAGGTGAACCACTCCCACAATTTCATCTTTGGAATCTTCCTGTACAGGAATGCGGGAAAAACCTGTTTCTAAGCAAAGATTTACCAACTCTTCTAATGTTGCTTTATGGGAGATTGTCCGCATCTCAATTCTAGGTTTAACTACATCACGGGCAATTAAATTGTCTAGCGTTAAAGCTTTAGTTAATAACTGATGCTTATCTAAATCCAAGTAACCCTTACCGCCCAAAACTTCAATCATCAGTTGAAGATCTCTTAAAGATTCTCCTTCAGGAACGCTACCTCTTTCAAACAGGCGAATTACACTTTGGGCAATGTTTTGAAATAGATAAATTACAGGGGATAAAGGAATGGAAAGCCAGTAAACTGGACGCACTGCTAACCTAAAAATTGGCATAACATGAGTAATTGCCAAGGATTTAGGCGTTACTTCCCCAAAAATTAGCACTAAAAAGGTGACAACCGCTGTTGCAATTCCTATACCTGCATTACCTAACCAAAGAGCAAACAGGTTACTCGTCAGAATAGCGGAAAAATTATTTACCAGATTATTACCAATTAAAAGAGTGGTGATAAACTTGGCACGGTTTTCTAGTACTAAGGTAAAAATCTTCCGGGGATCTCCTTGTTCCTTGATAAAGGCTCGGAGTTTAAAATTGTCTAATCCAGTAATTGCGGTTTCTGCACCAGAAAAAAATGCTGATAACAACAGCATGATTACCAAGGCTGATACATCAAGCCAAATATTCCCTAACAGGGGGCCACTTTCAGTGGTAGTTAGTAAGTAAGACTGATTGGATATGAAAATCACTGGTTGCTAAGGAAGGAAAAAGGCATTTACTCCATCCTGATTTGATTTTCTTTTCTACCTCACGGAAGAAGAAAGGAAGTACAGGGGAATCAGCGCAATGGAGGAAACGGTATAATTCAGTATTGCAGCAGGGGAGGTAGAATCTCCCTGGACTGGTTCCCAGGTTGTTGAACCTGGGAACGAAAAACAGGGGCTGCTAGCCTCTTGGTGCAAGATCTGAGTAAAAGATAAAAGGAAAGCTTTGCTTTCTTTCACCTTTTATTTTTACCTTTTTAACCTAAATTAGCTCACCTGTTTCTTGCAGTGAGTGGAGACGATGATAAATCCCTTCTTGGTGTAATAGTTCGCTGTGTGTACCAACTTCAACTATTTGACCTTGGTCTAAGACAATGATTTTATCTGCTTCCCGAACGGTGCTGAGTCGGTGGGCAATAATTATGGTGGTACGGGTGCCTAAGATACTTCGCATTGCTAGCTGGATCGATCGCTCAGATTCATAATCCAAACTAGAAGTTGCTTCATCAAAGATTAACACATCGGGATTGACTAACAGCGCCCTGGCAATTCCTAACCGCTGTCGTTGTCCACCGGAAAGTCTGACACCTCGTTCTCCAACAACTGTATAGTAACCTTGGGGCATTTCCTCAATTACTTCGGTAACTCTGGCGATGCGACAAGCTTCTTCTACTTCGGCAAATGTGGCGTTGGGATTACCATATTTGAGGTTATCGAGGATTGTTCCGTTAAAGATATCTACTTCTTGGTGGACGATCGCTAATCTGCGTCGGTAAGCTGTAACATCAAGGTTGCGAATGTCTTCTCCGTCGATTAAAATTTGCCCTTGTGTAAGTTCAAAATACCGAAACAGTAGCTTGACTAAAGTAGATTTTCCTGAACCAGAACGCCCAACTAAAGCTACAGTTTGATAGGGTTCAATGAGCAGGTTAATGTTTCGCAGGACTAAGCGATCGCTAACATAGCCAAAACTCATTTTGCTGAACTCTATTTTACCTGTAAACTGATAGCTATTAGTCGGAAGCAAACTCTTTCCCGATGATATTAAATCAATTGTATCTTCGCCAGATGGTTGCTGAATAAATTCATGAAACCTCAGCATCGAAGCATAGCGCCGCGCAAATACTTCTGCTAATTGACTAATCGGTTCTAACTCGGCATAAGCCATGCTAGAAATAGTTAAAGTTGTGACAAAATGCCCTAAAGAAATTTTTCCCCCCACTGTAGCAGCCAAGGTCAAACCTAACACCATAAACACGAAGAATTGAATCACAGTCCTTTGCCAAGTATTTAACTTGACGTAACTTATGTGGATTCGGTAATCAACTACTTTCAATTCTCGATCGAGGCGTTCATTTTGTCGCTTTAATTCTCTTGGTTCGGTCGCAAACGCTTTGACTGTCTTGATATTTGTGATAATTTCCGAAGTGCGGCTTTCAGTATTTTCTATATACTTATCTAGCCGTTCTTCTTTTTTCATTATCTCTTGCAAATTTTTCATGCTAAATCCCAGAATTAGCAGAAAAGACAGCAAAAATAGAATAGCGATTCGCCACTCTATTAAACAAATAATCACAAAAATTCCCAAAACTCTAGCGAGTTTGGGAATTAATTGTCCGGCAACTTCTGGATAAGTCCATGTATGATTAGTAATGCCTCTGGCAACTCTTCCGGCAATGCGACCAGGGTTGTTTTCGTCATAAAATTCTAAGGGTAAGGTGAGGATTTTTTCTAAGGCTTTCTGGGAATTATCCCGCCGAGAACGGAGGGCGATTTCCCAATGAAACCAAGAAGTAAACCAAGGTTGAATTGGTGCTCTGACTACCGTGACAAAAAAGATGATTGCTAACAACACACTTAGGGATAAAATCTTACTTGCAGGTATCCCCGTCAGAGTGGCTACTGCTGCGATCGCTGTTTGCAATGGGCCATCTAAACTCTGTCCAGATAGCACGTTTAAAATTTGCCCAATGGTATAAGGAACCATTAGGTCAACAATCTCAAACACACTCGTAGCGGTAATGCTGAAAAGTGCGATCGTCCGATAAGGACGAAAATATCCGACGACATCTGCAAATTTTGCCATGTCTTGGCTTGTTAACGACAACCACACCCAGTCTTTCCATAAAATCTAACTGGGCTGTTTGTATTATAGTTGTATTATAAAACTTCGGCGGCTGATAAATCTAAAATCTCATGGCTACACCAAAACCCCCCACCCCAGAAAAATACGCCCGACTCAAAGAAGAGATCAAAGCCCCTTATCGCGGGTTAAGACAGTTTATTTATATAGCTTTCGGCGCTTCAGGACTCATTGGTGCTGTAGTGTTTTTGTCCCAACTAGCCGCAGGTCGAGAAGTTGACACAGCCCTGCCTAATTTTGCCCTGCAAGTGGGTATATTAGCTTTAATGGTGTGGCTGTTCCGTTTAGAACAAAGAGCCGCCAAAAAATCCCAGGAGAAAAAAGCCAAGCGTGATTTGTAATCTAAATCAAGGGATTAATTCTTAAAACACTCTAAAGATTTTTATAAATTTTGCTAAGGTAACGTATAAGCAAAATAAATTTACAAAAAGTAACAATTCAAGAAACTTGGTAAGAAATATAAAAAAAACATTAACAATTTTAGGATTTCGCGATATTGCTGTCACAATAAAGGTGTCTGAAACGGGGTCAGCCTATATAAAGACCCTGACTATAAAAACCCCCCCGGACATAAATACCGGGTTTTAAATGGGGTCAGCCTATATAAAGACCCCTAAGCTAAAAAAACTGACAGCTTTTTAAAGTCAGAATAAAGAACCAGCCCCAGAAGTTACTGCGGCTGGTTCTTTATTTTCGTTGTAAACACTTCAGTGTTTCCTAGCCAAAGAGAAACACTGAAGTGTTTACAACGAACGATTATTGTCCTCCTGCTTCTGATGGCGCATTAGAGGAAACGGTTACTATGTAAGGGGAAACAATGGCTTCCGCACGTCCTGCATTTACCATTGCCTGATATACAAAAGCAGCAACATCAGCCCTAGTGACAACTTGGTTGGGATTTAACTGACTTTGTTCTGGGTAATTTACCACCAACTTTTGGTTAGTGGCAGCGGCAACAGCTGAAACGGCGTAACTAGGAATTTGAGCAGCATCTTTATAAAAAGTCAGCACAGAAGTATTACCACTAGGCAGTTTCAAACCAGTTGCTAAAGCGACTAACGCTTGAACTCTGGTAATTTGTTGTAGAGGTCGGAAATTGCGCCCATCGCCAGATAAAAACCCACCTCGATAAGCAGCTTGAATTGCTGGAAAAGCCCAAAAATTATTTTTCACATCAGCAAAAGTTATGCTGGGGCGCTGTGGTGTAGGGGCAAAAGCTTTTTGAATAATTACGGCAAATTGGGCGCGGTTGACTGGTTCGCTGGGACGAAATGTTCCATCTTCATAACCAGTTAAAATACCTTTAGCAGCAAGGGCTTCAATATAAGGTTTTGCCCAGTGTCCTTCAATATCTGAAAAAGCGGCATTAGTTCCGCCAGTGGGAGGTTTTACTGTTGCAGCGACAAAATTGACTCGCCCAGAAATGCGACTGCGGTTAATATCATTACCGATCGCCAAAATGGTAACTGTAGAAGTAGCATTTTGAAGGTCGAATTTTGCATTATTGCGAATAATATTATTTCCTGGTTCAGTCTCCGTTCCCAAATCAGGTTGAGCATTAATTGTGGCTACAATACCAGCACGGGCATTATTTTGAATTACATTACTCCGCAACACCGGACGGGCAGAATCATTAATATAAATGCCATCAGTATTTTGTAGAATGCGATTTTCGGCAACTAATGGAGAAGATGTACCGCCAATAGCAATACCAAAACCCGTACTTTGAAACTGATTACGCAGAATTCGCCCTCTAGCAGCACGCGCCACAGAAATTCCATTACCATCATTGCGGATAAACAGGTTATTTTCAATTGTGGGATTAGCTTCACCAGTAACAAATATTCCTTCCCGTTTACTATCACTAAAAGTACTATTAGCAATAGTCGGATTGCTCGATTCAATCCACACACCTGTACCCCGTTTAATCGGGTTAGTTACAGTTACCCCGCGAATCTCAGATTCACTTTCCGCTATAATTGTGACGTTTTGACCTGCAAAAGTCGGACTCAGATATTTACCACCACCAAGAATCACAATACTCTGACCTCTAGTGGCATCATTCCCCCGTAAAATTACGCCACGTTTGACGGTTAAGGGGAAAATTTCGCCAGTTTGCGAGGTGTAAGAACCTGGTGCTAACTGAATTACTGTTCCCGGTTGCGCTTGTTGGAGAGCAAATGTAATAGTGCGATAAGGTGCCGCTTGATTGCCAGCACCAGCACTATCATTGCCTGTTTGCGGATTAACGTAAATAATATTGGCAGTCGCAGGTGCAGTAATTTGAGTTGGTTGTTGGGAGATTAACTGAGGGTTTGCCCCAGCGGGAAGTAAAATTAATCCACTAGAAGCAGAAAGCAAGAATGCAGCTAATCCAGCTTTTAGGGTTTTAGTAGATTGGATGGATTTAGTAAAATTGTGGTTCAAAATAGTCACCAGATTGATATGAGAAGCCAAGTGTTTACTAATTTTCGGATATTTTGAGTACTACTTTTTTATACTTGGGACAGATGAAAGTTATCTATAGAGGTTTGTAGCTGTTTGTTTACCACATTCAAGGCTCTATCTGCAAGGGTCATAAGTCATAAAATTTGTAGTTATAAGTTATTTTTAAATAAAAAGACTGCTGCTCTAAAAGCAGCAGTCTTTAGCATTGAGGAACTAATGCAGTGCAGCAGAAATAACCAACTCAGTTGAATCAAGAAAAGCCTTCTTTCCTTAGAATACTCTGCCTTCCTGCACTAATTGGTTGAAAGCGATCAATTTAATAAGCTAATGTTTCTAAAGTTTCACGTAGATACCGACGCACTCGATAATCAAGGCTGGTATCATCTCGATCGACTTGTTGCTCATATTGCCAACGCTCAAAACCAGAGCAAGAAGCGATCGCTTCTTTGAGGTTGTCCCAGACTTGAGCATCATTAATATCTTGAATGTTTGATGCAGCAGGTTGTTTAGCCATAACTATCACAAAGAGGAATAACAGATTAGGTGGATGAGGTAGACTTAGTATCTTCTATTGTGAATGAATTTGAATTTTAGCTTAGTGTTTTTGACGACAATTTTTTAGGTAAAATTCTGTCTACTTGAAAACCTGCGATCGTAAAATCGGCAGGAATTCTTTCCACTGGGTAAGGTTCTGTAGTCGCAAATTCTGATTCTTTGGTAAGTAACACCCCCAAAACACTCAAAGGAATCTGAAAAAACAGATTAGCTAACAGAAAAGCGACTCCGGCAACTAACAAACCAACAATTCGCCATGATGGTGCTAAAGGTGGGATTCCCGCTGCCACAGGAGCCACACTATAAATTTGCCACAGCACCCAGAGTAAAAACAATGGTGCTGCTATTGCTCCTACCTTTTCTAAAGGGCGTTTAAATAAACTCAAAATCTTTCTTTGTTCAACAGTTAGTACTTCTGGCTTGAGAGCTACTACCAAAATACAGAAAATATTAAAGGGTTTGACCAACTGCATCCACAAAATTGGCGCAATACCAATAATGGCAATTAAACTAAATTCCAACCAAACTGGCAATACAGGATCGCCGATCGCTAAAGACAGCAGTAGTATTCCTAACCAAATTGGGAAAGCTGCTATTCCAGCCAAATGAATCCAGATGAAAGGCTCAGACCAAAAAGAACGGATCATAATTTATGAGTTTCGAGTATTAAGTTATGAGTTTTAACTTAGTAAGTTAACTCAAAACTTATAACTCAAAACTCATAACTATCTAAAACTTTACACTTTCAGCTAACTGCCAGTCAAAGTACGGCGTTTTGTCACCATGCGGTAAGCCTCGATAATGTCACCTTCTTGCCAGTCGTTGAACTTATCGATCCCAACACCGCACTCAAATCCGGCATTGACTTCTCTAGCATCTTCCTTCATCCGTTTCAAGGAATCCAAAGAGCCTTCGTAAATCACTTGGTTATTGCGGCGTACCCGCACTTTACAGTTACGGATCACCTTGCCAGATTGAATATAACAACCAGCAACCGCACCTCGACCCACAGGGAAGACAGCCCGGACTTCCACCTGACCAAGGGGTTCTTCCACCAATTCTGGTTCCAGTAAGCCTTCCATCGCTCCTTGGATATCTTCCAAGAGTTTGTAGATGATGTTGTACTCGCGGACATCAATACCTGCTTGGTCGGCAGCTTGGCGTGCGCCACTAGCCAGGGTAGTGTTGAAGCCAATAATTACAGCATTACTAGCTGCGGCTAGGTCAACGTCTGTCTGCGTAACTTCCCCTGGTGCAGCTAACAGGATACGAATTTGTACCTGATTTTGCGGCAGTTGTTGTAATGAGCCGATAATTGCTTCTAGAGAACCTTGAACATCTGCTTTCAAGATCAAGTTGAGTTCTTTAAGTTCTCCTTCTTGAGCTTGAGCCGAGAGGGTAGTCAGAGTCACACCGCGCATCAAGCGAGATTGCCGTTGTTCTTCGGCGCGTGCTTCGGCAGTTAGTCTAGCTTTCTTTTCATCTTGGTAGACTTCAAACTCATCACCTGCTGCCGGAACGTCACCCAAACCTAAGACTTCTACGGCGAAGGAAGGAGTTGCGGCATCGACACGCTGACCGCGATCGTCAATCATTGCTCGAACTTTACCAAAGGCCGATCCTGCTACTAGGATATCACCAACTTGTAAAGTACCATTTTGGACTAACAGGGTAGCCACTGGCCCTCTAGATTTATCCAGGTTAGCTTCAATTACAGTACCTTTAGCTGCCCGATTCGGGTTAGCCAATAGGTTTTCATCTACTTCAGCAATCAGCAGAATCATTTCCAGCAGTGTATCCAAGTTTTCTTTTTGGATGGCACTCACAGGCACCATAATCGTGTCACCGCCCCATTCTTCTGGGACTAGAGCAAATTCGGTTAATTCTTGTTTAACGCGATCGGGCTGTGCTTCTGGTTTATCAATCTTGTTAATTGCCACCAAAATTGGCACTTCCGCAGCTTTGGCGTGACTAATTGCTTCAATTGTCTGTGGTTGTACCCCATCATCAGCAGCTACTACTAACACAGCAATATCTGTTACCCTGGCTCCCCGCGCCCGCATTGCAGTAAAGGCTTCGTGACCAGGAGTATCCAGGAAGACCACTTGTTGAGTTTCGCCGTTATGCTGAACATCTACGTGGTAAGCACCAATATGCTGGGTAATGCCGCCTGCTTCTCCCTGAGCCACTTTGCTAGCTCGGATCGCATCCAACAAGCTGGTTTTACCGTGGTCTACGTGACCCATGATGGTAACTACTGGAGGACGACGCTCTAGGTATTCCAGGTCTTCAGCATCAATCATCTCGCTACCTTTAGTAGCTTCCGATTGCTTCTGAGCAGTTTCTACTTCTACACCCAGTTCGGTTGCCACCATCGTTGTGGTAGCCATATCCAGATTTTGGGTCAGATTAACGGCTATTCCCTTCATGAATAACTTTCTGATGATTTCCGTTTCTGCGATTCCCAAAGCTGCGGCTAGTTCCTGCACGGTCATATTGCCCGTCAATACTAGCTTTTGCGGACGTTCTGGTGCTGCTTCTTCACGATTGCGCCTATTATTTGCGGCTCGACTAGCACTTCCTCCATCTCGTGAAGGTTTAGTTCTGGCTGTTGGTAAAGTAGCAGCTGGTACGGGTTGAGATGGTTTGGCAGCTTTCGGCTTTGGTGGACGAGCTACAGACAAACTGACTTGAATCGCCGGAGCTAAAGCATCGAGTTCTGGATCGTCGAAATCAATTTCGTCTTCATCAATGATTTGCTTGCTGCGTTTACCCTTACCAGCCAGTTTGGCAGCCTTTTGCGGTTGTTCTTCTTCCTCTTCTTCCCATTTCTTTTTCTTCGGTGCTGTCCTGGGCGGTATTGCAACAGGCCGCTTCAGTTCTTTATCTGCCTTACTGCGCGGTTTGACATCTAAATCTTCATCTATTACTGCGGTTTCTATATCTTCTTCACCTACAGTTCTCCCTGGAGATTTCTGTGCTGCTGGCGCAGTTGGTCTGACTGGCGGTTTAGGGCGTTGCAGTTCTGGTATTGCTGGGAGCGGTGCCGCAGCAGAAGCTCGATTTGGTTTTTCACCTGTAGGGGCAACTTTTTCGGGTCTTTCTTGCCGATCCCTTGTTTGCCCTACTGGTTTGAGTTTTTTCCGGGGTTGCTCGCTCTTAGGTTGGTCTGCCTTTGGCTGCTCAACTGTCTGCGCTTTTTGCGGTTGTTGAGGTTGAGGCCGACTTGGTGTTGGCAGCGGCGTGTTAGGGCTAGTCGCACTTGGTCTGGACGGTGGTTCAACTAGTTTGGGTTTTTGTGCTACCGGAGGCGTGACGGGTGGATTCTGTAATTGTTTGAGTTTACCATCCGGTTTATCATCCGATGTTTCCGTATCCGTATCTGCTTCTTTAGCGATCGTCTCCGGTTGGGGATTGGGACGTACTGGTTTGTTCGGCGCTGTCGGTTTTACGGATGACTGCGTTGGCTGATTGTTCACTGGCGATTTGGGGGGGATTGCCACTGTTGCCCCCTGCGGCTTGCCTGGGTTGTTTGAGATCTCCTGATGCTGGCGAATTCCTAAAATCTGTTGTTTTTTGGGAGCACTAGGTTTAGCTCCCGAACCGGGCGCATTAGCGCTAAGTTGTAAGTTGGGGTTATTTCTGGAACCTGATGTTGAGACGCGATTCATTACCTCTTTAGTTGGAGAAGAATGCTGAGCGGTGTATTTTTCCGCAGCTAAGGAGCGAATGCGTTCTGCATCCGCGTCTGGAATGGTGCTGCTATGGCTTTTTACCGGAATTCGCAGCTGGTCGCAAATAGCAAGGATATCCTTATTTTCCAAATTCAATTCCCGTGATAACTCGTAAATTCTGACTTTGCCGTTGTTCATCCACGCTTTCCCCTTGAATCCTACCAGTGGTAACTCTCTTTTGAGCCACTGTTTTTGATAGTTGTTTACATCATTGGAACGCTGCCTCCTTTGGCGGTGTTCAAATAGTGTTGGTGCTGCCAAGGAAAAACCAGTTTGGCTTTTTACTTGACTCTGGCTCCTGAGATAAGTTAATAAATCAGATCCAACTTCTAAAGTAGTTGTTTTTGCCTCCGTCCGTCAAATAGCCGGATTGCTCCAAGGCGATTCGCTTTCCGCTTCACACCCACTCTTCTAATCTTGCACCAAATTTTTCTTAAATGTGATTGTTATGGCTGATTATTTAACTCCATTTGTTGTTTAATTATGACTTTTACTATTCTGGCACCCATTACCCAGGCATGAGGTAACTGATTTTCCGGGAAGAATGGCTCCAAGGGAAAAAAGGCTCAAGGTTAATTTTCTTGTTGTTCCCTAGTCTCCTTGTCCCCTGGTCTCCTTGTCCATTTGTCCCAGTAGCCATCATCTATTGCCGAATCGGATGCTGATAGTTTTGGGGTTGTAGGATTCGCTTGTACAGGCTGATTGGATAAACGTTGCCATAAGGCTTGATATAGCTCTGGGGGTACGGTTGCTCTTAATGTCTTACCTAAGCGATTTTTTTTCTGGGCTGTTTCCAGGCAGGTTGCTTGGGGACAAAGATAGGCCGATCGCCCCATGCCCTCATCTAATTGTACCTGCCGGGATGGATAGACTCTCACAATCCGCCAAAAATTTGACTTTAAATCTACCTTTCGGCAACTGATACAACGTCGATAGTTAGGTTTCACTCTTATTCTTCATCTTCTGGCACAGATGTCTCTTCATCGTAGTCTGTTTCTTCTGCGTCGCCATCCAAGCTGTAGATTCTGATGCTATCTTCTCTCTCGGCATCAATGCTGGCTGCTTGTCCTTTAGCTAATGCCTCAGCAATTTTTTGGTCTTCTGCCGCTGCGTCGTACTTGGCAATATCTTTAATATCGATTTTCCAACCAGTTAAACGGGCTGCTAAACGAACGTTCTGCCCTTCTTTGCCAATAGCTAAACTTAGTTGATCTTCGGTCACGAGAATGTGAGCTTGCCGACCTTCAGGGTTAACCAACCGCACTTCTTCCACTCTAGCTGGACTGAGGGAATTTTGAATGTAGGTAGCTGGGTCTGGCGACCAGCGAATTACGTCGATTTTCTCTCCCCGCAATTCGTTAACTACTACTTGAATCCGGGAACCTCTAGCGCCGATGCAAGCACCTACCGGGTCTACGTCTCTTTCTAACGTATCTACTGCTATTTTAGTCCGAGGGCCAAGGGAACGTGAGGGCGGATTAGCCTCCCTAGCTACGGCGACTATCCGTACCACTTCGTCTTCAATTTCTGGGACTTCGTTGGCAAAGAGGTAAACTACTAATCCGGCAGATGCTCTGGATACTAGCAGTTGTGGGCCTCTTTGCGGGCCTTCCCGAACTTTTTTCAGGAATACTTTAAAGGTGGCGTTGGCGCGGTAGTTGTCGTTGGGAAGCTGTTCCCGTTTGGGTAGTTCGGCTTCGACTTCTGGTTGACCAAAGTTACTGCTGACAGCGAGGATTACTGATTGCCTTTCAAATCGCAAGACTCTGGCTTGTAAAACTGTTCCTTCTAAGTCTTGGAATTCTTCTTGAATCAACTTTCGTTGCTGATCTCGCAGTTTTTGGGAGAGTACTTGTTTGGTTTGGATCGCTGCCATGCGCCCAAATTCGCCTTGGTCTGGTGTTACATCTAATACTACGGTGTCGCCTAGTTGGGCTTCTTCTACAACTTCTTTAACTTCTTCAAGGGCTATTTCGTGATCGGGGCTGCTGAGTTTTTCTTTTTCCACAATACTTTTAGTGGCGAGAACTCGAAAGCCTTCTTCTTCTACGTCTAGTTCGACTTCTAAGTTGTCGAAGTAGTTGTCGTCGAAGTGCCGTCGATCCATGTTTTGTGTGCGTCGATAACGTTCGTATCCTTTAAGAAGTGCTTCCCGCAGTGCTTCTTTAACGGAATGTTTGGGTAAGTTACGTTCTCGACTAATACTTTCTATTAAGTCTTTTAGTCCTGGTAATTTAACGATCGTCACAAGTAAAAAGCCTCCGATTTATTTGTTTTTCCGAGGTGACACTCTGGTGGGTGAATTTTAGATTGGCGATATGCAATCGATTCCCCAACTTTCATTTAGCGACCGTATATGTACGATCAAAAATCGAAAATCGGCAATCTAAAATCGAAAATTGCTACTCTTTCTCTTCCAGTTGCACCCTAGTAATCAAGGGGCGGGGAATGGCGAAAGCCCGTCCTTTTTGGTTCAAGTAAACTGATGCGTCATCTCGCTTGATCAGTTTTCCTCGCCACTCACTCTTGCCTTCATAAGGTTCAGATGTATTGACGAGTACTGTAAATCCTTTAAAGGAGATAAACTCTCTATCGCTGGATAGATGGCGAGAAATTCCCGGACTGGAAATTTCCAGTACATAAGCGTCTGGAATTACGCCTGTGGCATCTAAACTGGTTTCTAAAGCCCGACTCATCCGTTCGCAGTCATCTAAACTAGTGTCTTGCACAGGATTACGAATGTCTACTCGCAACACGGGAGGGCTTTGGTTGGTATGAAATACTACGCCCACAACTTCTAAGCTTAAGGCTTCAGCGATGGGGTTAGCGATTTCGATAATTTGTGGTACTAAGGGATGAGTCATCCGTCAACTCCAATAAAAAAAGTGGGGCAAATACCCACTTCCCATGAAAGAATTTTTCCTTCTACAAAATCCCACGGTTGACTTCCGAGGATTAGGGGAACCGATTACTTAAGGGAGGGTTTTGCTGAGAGATTATCTGTGAGAAACGCAAACATATCTGCTCTCACCCGCCCCTACTTTCCTGCTCTCACTTATGAGAGATAGCGCCAGTATTACCAAGATACCTCTGCGCTCTGCTTTTATTTCAGAATGCTTCTTGGTTGTACTTTCACGCCGAGCGCAATCTTGATTGTATTCTAACTTACCGATTAGCTAAAGTCTTGCTTGCACTGAGTCAGCTGACTCTGGTGTTTTGATTGTTGGGGTTCATATTTGTTTATAGGGAAGGATTTCTACTGCTTTTGGTGCTGTTCTCTGGCGCAGTTGTCTGGTTTGTTCAATAATTTGTTGCATATCTTCTTGAGATAGGCGTTCGACGTAGTTTATTTTGATTTCTTCGAGCATATCAATCAGTAAGCTCTGAATTCTTTCTATGGTATGTTGGTTTCTTAGTTCTTGGGCGATCGCTTCCCCTAAATGATTTACCAAATTTCCTGATAGTTTCGCACCTACTGGATCTTCGATCGCAGATGTTAAACCTTGATATGTGGCTTGGGAAATTTCGGCAACTAATCTTTCGGTTAATTGTTTGGGTAAGTTGGCTAATCCGGGAATAGCTTGAACACTGCGGTAAGCTGGTAAATTTTGCAGCACGCTTTCTATATTATGCTGGAGTAATAGTTCAATGTCTGGCTGAACTTTAGGAAAAATTCTGTAAACAGCTAATCTGGTAACTATGTTACTAATTTCTGCAACTTCATCGGTATTATTGAGGTCTATATAAGTGCGATTTTGAGATTGAGATAACCAATTTCTTAAATCTCCCTGGCGAATGGAATCTTGGATTTGATTAATTACTCCCACTACCACTACTTCAATAATTTCTTCGGCAAAATTAGCAATAAAAAGCTGGTTAACTTGTCGTTGAAACCTATCAAATCGCTTGATTTCACATTGTTTGAGCCTCATGTAAACTGAAATGATTCTTAAAGGTCGCCAAAATGGTAAGAGGAGGAAAATGTCATACCAACGCCAAAGAATTGCTTCTCGCCAACTTACGCCTTTATTATTGCGACTAATATATATTACTCTTCCGATTAATTCAAGACTAAAAATCAGGAAAAATACCCAATCAATGCGTTCAAAGAAAAAATCAACTGGTTGACCGTTTTCGCCAATGGGACGGAAATAATTAGTTTCAATTAATGGTTGAATTTGTCTTTTAAAATAAGCTAATTCCTCTTCCCAACCTCTTTGTGATAAGAATGAATAGCTCCAAAATTCTCGAAATGATTCTTTAGCAGAGTCATTATCGAGATGCCGTCGCATCCGATTTTTAATTTTTTCTAATGTACCTGTTTTGTTAGCCACTGCAAAAGGATTTGTTTCGATCATTTCTACGCTTTGAAGCTGCAAGTCTGCTAACAATTTTTTTACTTCTGGAGACTGTAAACCTGTTTGTGATATTTGTTGTTTTAGTTGGTCTACTGTATTTAGATAACTTGCTGTGTCTCGATGAGGTTCAATACCTTTAACTGGATCGTACCATTTAGTAATAGGGGGTAAAGGAACGTTAATTGTTAAATTAACCAGTCTGAGATTACCCTGGAGCCAGAAATTACGCCAATATATGTATGTCAGATCAAATATTACTAGTGTGAAGTTGAGTAGGACGATCGCTGCCATCACTCTTTCAAATAACAGTTTTCCAGTTAAGCGTTTCTTTTTAATGGTTAATTTTTGTACTGGGTTCATGATTAATACTCCTAGTAAAAAGGGAAAGAGAAAAGGGTTAGGGGTTGGATATTTCCTTACCCTTTACCCTTTTCCCCTAAAGCAATTAAAGATTTTGCGCCTTGAGCCAAAATCTGGGATTATATACAGTTAAACTTGAGCATTTTCCGGCAACGGTCTACCTTTTGGTTCCGATAAAGCAGTGACGATAATAACAAAACAATATAGAAGATGTCAAAAAAATAAAAATTCAGTGGTGATGATGAAAAAGCAGAATTTATTAATATTGTTGCAAATTTGGGAAAATATAAGCTCTATCTATGAGCTTATCTAGTGCATCTTCCTTTAGCTAGCTAAGATTAACCCTCTACCTAGTCAGGTAGAGTAACTACTATTAAATTTATGAAGTTATTTTATTTTTTTTACTAATAAGTATATATTAATTGCATAAAATTAATATGTGTCTATTGCTATTAAGTCTGGTAAATGGGAAAATAAATTAATTAAGCTTTACAGCTAGCATCTATCTTCAGTAATAATTAAAAAGGTGGTTTCCTTTGGTTATCTTTCACAAAAATAAGTTTAATGCTCTGCTTGATGAGATTAGTCCTCTGAGGGCAAATGTAAGTGAAACTACAGAAAATTACTTAAACCATCCGACTTTTGGTTTACTTTATGGCGTTTGTCCATTGCAAGATAATCAGGAATTGTTCACGACTATTTATGCAATGCGGCTGTTTTTTGTCATTACTATCAATGGTACTGAAATTTTCGTGGAACCTGTGGGACGTGCTGATGCTAGGTTACTAGTAGAAAATTATTTGCGTCAGTTGCGGGGTGTTGGTCAATCACAGGAATATGAGAAAATTCTCAGTAAATATCAGCAAATTTTTCAGGTGAAAACTTTGGCTTTGTAGAGTGCGATCGCAAAATGCGGCTTTAGCTCGATCGAGTACTTTCCGATCGGACTTCTAGCAAAAACGATCGCTCTCAGATTTTTCACCGCAGATTAATGCAGATGAATCAAAATTAAGAATTGATTTGATATCTACAATTCGCCACATCAGGTAGCAGCGAATTGTAGGATGATTACCCAGAAACAGAGTTTTTCCGTGATGCTTTAATATTAAGAACGAGCAACACCTTCTAGACGTGCGGCTTGTTGAACTGCACTCGCAACAGCAGTGGCAACTCGTTTGTCAAACACAGAAGGAATAACTTGTTCTGGACTGAGGTCTGAGGGATTGACTAGGGAAGCAATGGCATAAGCAGCTTCTAAATACATGGTGGTGGTGATGGTGGTGGCGCGACAGTCTAAGGCACCACGAAATACGCCCGGAAAGGCTAAAACATTATTAATTTGGTTTGGGTAGTCGCTGCGACCTGTGGCGATGACGGCAACATCTGAGACAATATATTCGGGCTGAATTTCAGGAATGGGATTAGCCATTGCAAAAACAATTGGGTCTTTTGCCATCGATCGGACCATTTCCGGGGTAAGAACGCCAGGTACGCTAACGCCAAGGAAAATGTCTGCGCCTTGGAGAGCTCCAGCCAGAGAACCTTGGGCTTTGACGGCAAATTCGCGTTTTTCTTCGTTGAGGTCGGTGCGATTTTGGGAGAGAATACCTTTAGAGTCACACATCCAGATAGTTTCTGCGCCTGCTTTTTTCAGTAAGCGGGCAATGGCAATACCAGCTGCACCTGCACCGTTAATGACAATGCGAACTTCTGATAAGGATTTTTTGACTAATTTTAGGGCGTTAATTAAGGCAGCTAAACTAACGATCGCAGTACCATGTTGGTCATCGTGAAATACGGGTATATCTAATTCTTGTCGCAGTCGTCTTTCAATTTCAAAACAACGGGGTGCGGCAATATCTTCTAAATTAATGCCGCCAAAGACTGGGGCAATATTTTTCACGGTTTTAACAATTTCGTCGGGGTCTTGGGTAGAAAGGCAAATGGGGAAGGCATCAATACCTGCAAATTCTTTGAATAACATGGCTTTGCCTTCCATGACAGGTAATGCACCAGCAGGGCCTAAATTGCCTAATCCTAAAACGGCGCTACCATCGGTAACGATCGCCACTGTGTTTTGTTTAATGGTGAGGCTGTAAACTTTTTCTGGGTCTTGAGCGATCGCAGTGCAAATTCTACCTACACCAGGAGTATAAGCCATTGCTAAGTCAGATTGGCTTTTCAGGTGAATTTTGCTGTTGACGCTGAGTTTGCCGCCGCGATGGAGGTTAAAAGTGCGATCGTAAACTTCTAAAATTTTGATATCGGGGAGTGCTTTGACTGCTTGGATAATTTCCTCATCTTGTTCCAAGCTGGCAGCATCAACGGTAATTTCTCGAATTGAAACGTGACGTGATTGCTCGATTAAATCAATTTGTCCTAGATTACCACCAACAGAAGCGATCGCCTGGGTTACACTGGCTAACATTCCAGCCCGGTTAGGTAATTCAATGCGAATAGCCAAACTATAACTAGGATTTGGTGTAAGTTGTACCATATTTTCTTCTTGCCTCAGTTAACGTTGCTTTCTGGTAGTTTGCCCAGAATCTAATATTTTCTGTTACAACGTCCTCAGATTAGAGGAAGAAAAGTTATTTTTTTGTACAAACTCACACCAATTTAATAGTTGCAGGGGTTCTCTGAGCAGGGGAGCTCCAGGAGCAGGGGGGCAGGGGAGCTCCAGGAGCAGAGGAGCAGAGGGGCAGAGGAGCAGAGGAGCAGAGGGGCAGAGGAGCAAGAAAAAGTTCTTAACTCTCTGACTCCCCAAACTCTCTAAAACTCAAAACTCAAAACTCAAAACTCCCTTCTAGCTGACGGCGTAAGCAGAAGTGATTGCCCAAACTATTAAGCCGAGAATTGTACCTAGAACTAGGATTGCTGAAATAGTAACTGCTTTGGGGGTATCGGCTCCCTCGAATTTCATGATGCCACGATTTAAGTCTGTCATAGCCCTGTATATTCCTCCTGTAGAGCGGTGCAAAATTTTAGAAAATAAGGGTTTCAAATAATAAATTAACTAGTTGTTGCTGCCTTCGTCTATTACCTTTTGTTACAAAAACTCAATAATTAACTATATCTTTAGAAAGTTTTTTGTTAGATTTTGGCTTTTTTAGCACTAAAGTGCTGACAACGAACTGAACATTGTTTGGGGAGAAAAGAGTTGTGAAAGAATTGCCGATAGTTTTAGCGGTGGTTTTTGTTGTGTTGTTATTGTTAGAGGTGGGATTACGATCCCGCTTTGGCTTTGGCAATCCGTTAATTTATGTTGCGGATGCAGAGATTGGTTATTTGCTAGCGCCCAATCAGCGAACGCGAAGATTTGGGAATCGAATTGAGATTAATGAGTATTCGATGCGGGGTGAGCAGATTTCTCCGACTCGTAAGGAATCAACTTTGCGGGTATTGTTGCTGGGAGATTCGATCGCAAATGGTGGTTGGTGGACCGATCGAGCTGAGATTTTATCGGCAATGATGGTAAGTCAGTTAAAAGCAACTATTGCTAAAGATGAATTTACGGAAGTGGAAGTTCTGAATGCTTCAGCAAATTCTTGGGGGCCAAGGAATGAGTTAGCTTATTTAAAACGGTTTGGGACTTTTGGGGCGCAAGTGGTGGTGTTGTTAATTAATACTGATGATTTGTTTGCTACTGCGCCTTCTAGTGTGCAGGTGGGACGCGATCGCAATTATCCCGCCAAAAAACCAATGTTAGCATTACAAGAAGTTTTTACTCGCTATGTTTTACCAGCACCAAATATACCGGAATTAGCAACTTTGAATCAGGAACCAGGGGATAGGGTTGGGTTTAATTTAGCAGCAATTGGGGAAATTCAAGCGATTGCAAAATCTAACAACATAAAATTTTTGCTGGCAATGACACCATTATTGCGAGAAGTTGGCTTACCTGGCCCGCGTGATTACGAGATTAAAGAACGCCAACGTCTTACCGAGTTCACTACCAGCAAGCAAATTGTGTATCTGGACTTTTTGCCAGTGTTTAACTCTGCCGAGTCAAAAGAAAGTTTATATAGGGATCATATTCACCTCAGCTATCAAGGTAATTGGCAAGTTAGCCAAGCAATTACTC
This sequence comes from [Phormidium] sp. LEGE 05292, assembly GCF_015207735.1. Classification (GTDB taxonomy): domain Bacteria; phylum Cyanobacteriota; class Cyanobacteriia; order Cyanobacteriales; family Aerosakkonemataceae; genus Floridanema. Next base: position 44,179 of record NZ_JADEWG010000008.1, on the reverse strand, counting down.
AATCTATTGGGCAATTATTAGAGCTAAAATCATCAGCCATTACAGACAGGGAAGAAAAACTTGGCTGAATTTACACCTTTGCAGGTGATTGATTATTAATGCGCTCTATCTCTTTCTCATGCCAAACTTGACCATCTAGAGCCATTTGCTCAATTGAGCTTGCTAAACGCAGGGCTTTGAGAGCTTGTTCGCCGCCTACAGAAGGTTGATTGCCGCCACGCACGCAATTGACAAAATGCTCCAATTCTGCATGGAGTGGTTCAATATTGCTGGTGTAAACTTTCTCGATTAGACCATCTTGCCGATAGAGTACCTGACCGTAATCAGTCATGTAGTTGGCGGTAGTTTGGCGATGAATCAGGATTTCGTTATTGAGAAAGTCAGCTTCAGTCAAAGAGTTTTTACAGTGGGCTGCAATGCGGCGGATTTTCCGGTGGGTGACTTTGCTAGCAGTCAGAGTCGCCACTATGCCATTGCTAAAGCCCAAAGTAGCGGTTACATAATCTAAATAGCCAGAATCGGAAGCACGACTACCACTGGCGGTTAATTTCACCACTGGCGCGGCTGCTAATTCCAGTAAGAGGTCTATGTCATGGATCATTAAATCCAAGACTACAGAGACATCGTTAGCTCGGTCTGAGTAGGGACTCATGCGGTGTGCTTCTAGCGCCAGTAATTCTTCAGTCTTCAGTACTTTGCTGAGTTCTTGGAATGCTGGATTAAAGCGTTCAATGTGTCCGACTTGGAGAATGCACCCGGATTCAGCGGCAGCGTTGACTAAGGATTCAGCTTCGCCAATGCTAGCTGCGATCGGTTTTTCAATCAAAACATGAACGCCTGATTGCAGACAGGTCATTCCCACTGAATGATGCAAGCGAGTCGGTACGGCAATGCAAACAGCCTCTACATGAGGCAGCAAGTCGCGGTAATCTTCAAAGAAGCGCACGCGATACTTACTAGCAGTATCTAAGCCGCGTTCTACGTTAATATCTGCGACACCAACTAGTTCCACATCTTTGAGTAGGCTCAAGACACGGGTATGATGTTGTCCCATGTTACCCACACCGATGACCCCGATTCGCAACGGTTCTATATTTCGTTGCATATAAGCATTTGCAAATCTTACGGAGATGCTTTCTTGCACTCTGGTATGCTCCTACACCACGCTCGGTCTTTTTACTTATAGCCGTCAAAAACCATCCAGATGGTAACATAGTGGCTCCATTGATTAAGAATTTATAAGCAGACTCAAAGTTCCTATACAGGTTAGGTTGACCAATAGGAGATTTTATGCTTTAGCGTAAAATGCCGTAAGCCAAAGCTAGAAGGAGTAGCGAGGGAGGAAAAATTGTGAAAGCGGTGATTTTACTATCTGGGGGTTTAGATTCGTCAACTGTGCTATATCAAGCTCTGGCGGATGGGTTCGATTGTTATGCTCTTTCGTTTGATTATCAGCAGCGTCACCGCCGAGAGTTGCTTGCAGCGCAAGAGGTTGCGCGTTTTGCTGGGGTGCGGGAACACCAAGTTGTGAGTTTTGATTTACGGTTGTGGGGAGGTTCGGCGCTGACGGATAATCAGATTGATTTGCCGAGCGATCGATCGCTGACAGAAATGGGACGAAGTATTCCAATTACTTATGTTCCAGCCAGAAATACAATTTTTTTGAGTTTTGCGTTGGGCTATGCAGAAGCGATCGGCGCGTCTAGGGTCTACATTGGGGTAAATGCTTTGGATTATTCTGGTTATCCAGATTGCCGTCCTGACTATATCCAAGCGATGCAGGAAGTTTTTCGTTTGGGAACTAAGCAGGGTCTTGAAAGTGAACCAATTAAAATTGTTGCGCCTTTAATTGATTTAAGAAAGACAGAAATTATTCAATTAGGTAATAGTTTAGGGGTGCCTTGGTCAAAAACTTGGTCTTGTTATGCTGGCGGGGAAAAAGCTTGCGGTGTTTGTGATTCTTGTCGCTTACGTTTGGCAGCTTTTGAGGAATTAGGGTTAAAAGATCCTGTAGATTATTGTTAGTAAATAACTGTTATATCAAAGATTTAATATAAAGATCACTCCGATTCCCAATCTCTATAAAAGCGGGGTTTTCCTTGACTTAAATTTGTAGCAAGGGAGGTTGAACCTCCCAGAACTCGTCCCAGGTTCAACCTGGGAACGAGAAACGAAAAAAGAGGCTCTGCCTCTTAGAATAAAATCTCAGTTGATGTTTATGAACTAGGTTTAGTTTTAGCAATTAATTTGAAGTAATGTCATCGTCAGTGCTTTTGCTAGAGTTCTCGTTTGTCAGAGGCTCGTCTGTTTGATTTACGGTGTTTAATTCGTTGCTATCTTCGATAAAACTTGCAGTTGAGTCAAGGCGACGAACGCGAATTTGATTAAGGCGGGGTCCAGCCGAAGAAACCACAGTAAATTCCAATTTTTTATAGCGTAAACTTTCTCCAACCTGGGGAATTTTTTGGGCTTCATAAAGTAAGAAACCTGCTAAGGTTTGGTATTCATTAGTTAAGGGTAAATTTAAGTCTAGCAATTCGTTGAGTTCTTCTAAATTGATTTGTGCTTGTACCAAAAATGTTTGTTCATCTACGCTTTGAATGATTAAATCTTCGGAATTTTCTGATTCGTTATTATCACCGATTATTTCGGCAATTAAATCGTTAATTGTGACCAATCCAGCTGTACCGCCAAATTCATCAACTACCATTACCATTGGCTGGTGCGATCGCTGCATCATCGGCAACAATTCACTCAATAGTGTATACTCAGGAACAAATCTTACAGGACGAATCCAAGGTTGAATGTGAGTATCTAAATTAAGATTTCCTTGGGCTAAAGGTTCAGCTAATTCGATAAAGTCTATAATTCCCCGAATATCATCTAAAGATTCTCCCATAACTGGGTAGCGCGAGTGACCATTGGCGGCAATTTCATAAAGTAGCATTCGCAAGGTGGCGGTGCTAGGAATAGCGGCAATACTAATTCTGGGAATCATTACCTCTTCGGCTGTAATATCGCCAAATTCAAAGACGTTTCTTAACAGTTCTCTTTGTTCAGCTTCTAAGCCTGTTGATTCGGTTGAAGTGGTGATAATTTGTTGTAATTCTTCGGGGGTAACTGGGGTTCGCCAACCTTGCCCAGTGTAACGAATTCCGACTAGTCTTAATAACAAGCGAGTGGATTGATTTAAAATCCAAATGAAGGGGTTAAAAAAGCGAGCGATCGCTAAACTTGGCGGCCCTAAAAATCTGGCTAATTGTTCAGAATAAAGTAAGGCAACTGATTTAGGGCATAACTCTCCTAAAACTATTTGTAAATAAGCAATTAAGAAAAAAGCTAAGGGAATGGCTAAAGTATGAGCCATTATTTGATTGAGGGATCGGGGTAATGGTAAGCGAGTCAAAAAAGTAGCGACTAAAATCGCCATTGTATTTTCACCAATCCAACCCAAAGCTAAACTAGAAAGGGTAATTCCCAGTTGGGTAGTTGAAAGTAAGCGATCGATACTGCGTTGCAAATCTTGAACTGTTTTTGCCGGAATGTCACCAGAGTTAACTAGTTGGTTAATGCGCGATCGTCGCACCGAAACCATAGAAAATTCAGCAGTAACAAAAAAAGCGTTGATTGCAATTAGCAACAACACTGACAAAATCCGAAATAAAACATCTGACCAAGTTAGAACAGTGGGAACTTGATTACTCAATCCCTGATTGGTCGTTAACAAAACCACAACAGTGGCAAACATTTAAGGAAAAACTATTATTATAAAAAAATGATTTGCAATTAGTTACTAGGTTTGGCAATCGGAATACCAGCAGCTTGCAGACGAATTTTTTGCTCAGGATAATCTGTTAACGTCAAAGAAAGTTGCTCTGCATTCTCTAACACTGAACTCGGAATGTTTACTGTCCCAGTAAATGCCTGACTATTAGCTGGTAATTCTTTTGGCAAGCCTTCTATGTTAGCACTTAAAGGTCTTCCCCAGTTATCAGTAACATCTAAAAAGCTATAAACAAACTGTACTGGTTGAGAGCTTTCATTCTTTAAGCTAACATCCAGCAGTAAAATCCCCTCTTTTTGATGTGTGGATAGAATTTCCAAGACTACACCTTTATCTTTGGTAGTAATAGGAAAACCTGACTGAGTTGGCGGTTTTTGAGCAGCTTCAGCTTTAGCAACCAACTTCTCATCAATATTACTGTCTGCTTGTTTCTTTTCTTTTTCTGGTTTCTCTTGCTTGTCTTTTTCCTGTATCCGAACTTTTACAGTCTTAATGATATCGGCTTCTTTGACAAAAACCAGGGGTTTGGAGGCCAATTGCGAGTCCTTCTGATTCTTTTTGGCTGTTGGTCGAGCATCTGGTTGAGTGACACCTTTGAGAGCTTCCCTACCTAAAGCAAACCCCCAAATTCCACTCAAACAGCCCCCAACAAGCATCAGTGCTAACAAAGTAATTGTCACTACTGCTGTTGGGTTCAATCTTTTGATGGATGTTACGTTTTTCGCCATTTTGCTTCCACTAACGCTCAATTAAACTCAGCTAGCATTAAAGCTTGTCGAATTTACCTGACTGATTATACAATTAAAAAGCTTAACGCTCTGGATATACTTGAAGTGGTATTATAAAATCTATATGAAGCTAGTACCGCTTTGTAGGTAACAGTCTTTTTCCGGCAGTTGGCCGAGCGGATTAGGCAGCGAACTCATAATTCGCCTCAGGCAGGTTCGACTCCTGCACTGCCGATTTTACATTTACCAGAATCAGCACCAGATGTGTGGTAGTAAGGAATTCTGTCCTGCCTTGGTTGGAAATGAGGACTAAAGTCCCTACTACAAAGTTTTACTGTGGAGGTAATCCTTCGTTGTACAGTTCGACTCCCGGAACTGGGTTTGGGTTAATAATCAAACTATTTTGGAGTTGCAATACAGAGGTGTTGTAAGGATTGGGTAAATTTCTAGTTCGCAACACAGGGCCACTAGTATTTTGTAATCTCATGGCTTCTACGTAAAACTCATGAACTGCTTTTGCGTCCTTGGTTATTTCAATTTCTGGGTAAGCGCCTTCAAATAAACTGCCGCCGAAGCCAAAAATGTAGTTAAGTTGTCTGGGCAACAGTTGATCTTCATAAAGTGGCTTATAGTGGCTGAAATAAGCATCATTCATTGCTTCATCTAGAGTGTAACCGCTCAAGGGAAAAGGGTTGACACAATCTATGGTGTTGTAGGTTGTACAATCTACTCCCGGTTGAGCTTTGGCAGTAGTGCCAATTAAACTAGTAGCAGCACTCAGCGTTAATGCTGCTATTAAACTGCTAAGGCGCATGACCATAATTTCACCCTCACTTTTTCCCAAATATTAGCCTATCTTTCAGTCTAAGATCATTGTTGGCTGATTTAGATTAATTACTGTAATGACTAGTGAAATTAAAAGTTCATCTGATTTGACGAGTTTAAGGCAGCAACTCTTAGATTTATTTTGTCAGTTGGCGTATCAATCTGGGGATTTTGTGCTGTCTTCAGGACAAAAGAGTTCTTATTATATCAATGGTAAACAGGTAACTTTACATCCTGAAGGTGCTTTGGCGATCGGACGTTTGCTTCTAGCAATGTTACCGGAAGATACTCAAGCTGTTGCTGGGTTAACTTTGGGTGCCGATCCGATCGTATCAGCTGTAAGCGTAGTTTCTGCTTTGGAAAATCGTCCAATTCCCGCTTTAATTGTTAGAAAAGAAGCTAAAGGTCATGGTACTAAAGCTTACGTTGAAGGGCCAAATTTACCCGATGGTGCAAAGGTGGTAGTTTTGGAAGATGTGGTGACAACTGGACAGTCAGCAATGAAGGCGGTGGAGAGATTGCGCCAAGCTGGTTACACTGTGGAAGAAGTGATTTCTTTGGTGGATAGAAAGCAGGGTGGTGCGGAGTTTTATCAGTCTGTTGGGTTGAAGTTTTCGGCGGTTTTTGGCATTGAGGAAATTCAAAGTCGGGCGCAGGAATTAGTGGGTCGTTAGTTATTGGTCATTGGTCGTTAGTATTAGATTTGTGGTGAGAGTTTGCGATCGTTTTTTTGAACGCAGATGAATGCAGATGAACGCAGATGAACGCAGATGTTTTTCTAGATTTTTGGTGGGCTGCATAAATTTGATTTTAACCACAGATGTCCACAGATGAACACAGATGAACACAGATGTTCTTCTAGGTTTTTGGTGGGGTAGTAATGGCTAATGACCAATGACTGATGACTACTTTAATTACAAGATTTTCATTAAGATCTGCATTTGCCTGAAAGCGAGTAGTCATATTTTCAATTAATTGAATTTATTCCATTCATAAACTAACGCATAACTGCGAATAAAATTTTCGTCTATTGGACGATCATCCGAAAGTTTTATTAACTCAGTTTGCATAAAAGGCGAGGTCAATTTGCGGCAGTGGGAAATTACATAGAGAGTTTGAACGCCTACTTCTCCGTCCTCTTTCTCCCATAAACCTTCTTCCTGAGTAGATTCTAAACAATTAGTAAGTAACTCTTTGGTTTTAGGGTTATCTGCTTGCGGTTCTAATAATACTTCTTCTAAAATAGCTTCATATTGAACTAATTTTTCCTCACCGGGTACAAAGTAAATTTTACAAAAACTGTGAGTTTTTACTGCTAATTCAGCTGATGTCCATTTTAAATAAGAACGAAAGGTAATAGGTTGCCGAGGATTTTTCTTGATCGCATCTTCAAGGTGCTGCTGATAATTGCGAGTAAATACAGCACAATTGGGAGTAACCTTAATTTTGGCTTGTAAATCCATTTCTTTTTACCAATATAAAGAATATAAAAGATTAGGGTGGGATTTTTCCCACCCTACTTTAATTTTAGATGCTAGGAACTGCTACAGATTCCTGATCTTTTGCCAAGAATTTCTCTAATTCTTCCAATGCTTCGGCATCAACTTTTGTTTGCATGGGGCAGAATTTTGGCCCACACATTGAGCAGAATTCGGCGGTTTTGTAGATGTCTGCTGGTAAGGTTTCGTCGTGGTATTCTTTGGCCCGATCGGGATCTAATGCCAACTCAAATTGACGATTCCAATCGAAATTATAACGGGCTTTGGAGAGTTCGTCATCGCGATCGCGTGCTCCCGGACGATGACGCGCAATATCCGCAGCATGGGCAGCAATTTTATATGCAATTAACCCATTTCTCACGTCTTCTGCATTCGGTAAACCTAAATGTTCTTTAGGCGTTACATAACACAGCATTGCAGTACCATACCAACCAGCCATTGCTGCCCCGATCGCAGAAGTGATATGGTCATAACCAGGCGCAATATCTGTCACCAATGGCCCTAAAACATAGAAAGGTGCTTCGGAACACTCTTCCATTTGTTTCTTCACATTAAACTCAATTTGATCCATCGGTACATGACCTGGCCCTTCGACCATTACTTGCACGTTATGTTCCCAAGCTTTGCGAGTTAATTTGCCAAGGGTTTTTAATTCTGCAAGTTGGGCAGCATCGGAAGCATCATGGGTACAACCAGGGCGCAAAGAATCACCTAAACTAAAAGAAACATCATATTTCTTGAAGATTTCAATGATGTCTTGGTAGTGAGTATAAAGAGGATTTTGTTTGTGATGATGCAGCATCCATCTAGCAATAATTCCACCACCACGAGAAACAATTCCTGTAATTCTGGATTTTACCAAAGGCAAGTATTCTATTAAAATACCTGCGTGAATTGTCATGTAATCAACGCCTTGTTGAGCGTGTTTTTCAATCACATGAAGAAAGTCATCAGGGGTAAGATTTTCCATCTTTCCGTGAACGCTTTCTAATGCTTGATAAATTGGCACTGTTCCAATGGGAACAGGCGAAGCTTTAATAATAGCGGTGCGAATTTCATCTAAGTTTCCGCCACCTGTGGATAAGTCCATCACGGTGTCAGCACCATATTTAACCGACAATTTCAGCTTATTGACTTCTTCTTCAATATTAGAAGAATTGGGCGAAGCACCAATATTGGCATTAACTTTACACTTGGAGGCGATGCCAATACACATCGGCTCTAAGTTAGTGTGGTTAATGTTAGCCGGGATAATCATCCGTCCCCTTGCTACTTCATCCCGAATTAACTCAACTGGGAGATTTTCCCGTTGGGCGACGTAGTGCATTTCTTCGGTAATGACACCCTGACGGGCGTAGTGCATTTGAGAGACATTAGCTTCCCCACGCCGCTTGGCGACCCATTCTGTTCGCATATTTGATTCCTCGAATAAACAGCTTCCCTCCGCTGGTATTACCCAGTCTCAGGTACTAAGGGTCTAATCTCAGCCCACAAAGGGCACCCCTAGCTTGGATGTTGATTGTATCACCTTGGATTGGTGGTGAGTTAGGGTACGTTAGGAAAAATTTATAAAATGGGTAGGAATGGTAATTAGTATGTCAAGTTTCGCTTTTATAATTACCAAGCTACTAATTTCATTTGATTTTCCGCAGGTAGCTGGCAATGTTTTCTAATGAGTAATTCGGCTTTTTCCCTTCCTTTTCCTGTGAATAAGTTGAAAATTGTTTGTTCATCTGGGGAGGAAAGATGTAATAAACCAAAGTCTTTTATCCGTGAGTAAATTAGGGGAACTCTGGCGAGATGGAGTAAGGTGGCTTTTTTGCGATCGCGCTCCCTAGCGTCTGTGTTATCGTGATATGAAGATTGAAACTCTACAACTAAACAAGGTCTATAATCAAAGTCTGTTATTAAAGCATCTACATTAGAACTAAAGAAAAATTTTCTTAAGTCCCAGTCAATTGGTCTGTCTATTTCACAAAATTGAGATAAACTAACCTGTGTGTGGATTTTATAATTTGCTTCTACACAAATTTGGATAAATTCAAGCATTCTTTCTTCGTATGGATTAACCAATCTTTTGATTTTGATAGACATTACTGTTGCTCCATTAAAATTCTTGCAAAACTAGTAATAAACTCTCGTAATACTTCTTTTGAACTGATAGATACTTGCCATACGTATGGAAAAAGTTTGTCTTCTGTTAGTATTAGATAAGTTTGACTAGCAGCAAATTTTTCTATGCTAAAGTCTTTTGGTTTTAGAGAACTTATCTCCCCTGAAAAATAGTTGTCGTAATAAAGTTTAAATACACCTGTAGTGTCCCCCTCAAAAACAGATGGGTATTGGTCTTGTATTGACTGCAAAAATACATCTTCTTTGCTGGGAATAATCCAAATTATTCCTAATGTGCTAAATTCATATTCTAAGTTATAAAAACTTTCATCTGAATCTGCCAATCCACATACCAAGCATTCCTCTATTTTTAAGCTTTCTTGCTCTAAAATATCTTTAGTTATAGAAATATTTAAACTTTCTTTTCTCTCGGAAAGAACAAGTTGATAACGTTTATCACCTTTTCCGGGGTTTTTAAGGCGATAGCCTACATATTGAGATGTCCTTTTTTCCTCAAACTTCTCGTAAAAACCCATTTGAGTTAGCAGACTGATAGCCAAAGACAGCAAATCTTCGCCACCTTGAATCACTTGGATATTTGTCGAAACTAAACGGGGAATACCGTTTTCTACCTCAAAACGCTGGATGACATCGTAGATAATCTTGGACATTTGCCGATTCCCAAAAACCTTGGCTAAGATTCTTGGATATAGCATAGCTGTTATTTTGGACTTTGCCAAGAGTCTTAGCTAAGATTTTTAGATTTTGTTGGAAAGAGCAACCCCTAAAGAGGTAGCAAAATCATCAAACGCTATACTCTATCTGTAAAACAGGCAGATGCACCAATGACAGACAACGAAATCATCCACCTTTGGGGAATGAGGAGAGAACCGCAGGGTTAACGTCTAGAGGGGTTGTAAGTGGAACGAAAAACTTGTGACTTCTATCACGGGGAAAAAGGCGATTCACTCACAATAAATCTAAGGTTTATCGCACGTTATTTATACCTAATTGTCACAGGAATTGAACTCGGCTCATCACTTGAGCGGCTGGCTAAACAAGGAATACTGTTAAGCATCCTCAATTTCGTACTAACAGATACCTAAATGGTCAGTAAATTCTCCATGTCGCAAACTAGATTTACCACTCAAAAAAACCCACCTGCTAAATCTGGGTTGGTTTTTATTATAGGCAATAATGCTAATAATTTTGATTTGTTGTCCAAATTATTAACGGAATCTCGGTTTAATGTAGTGGTAGCAAAAAGTACTGATTCAGCTATTTATAAAGCTGAATATGCACGACCAGACTTGATGATTTTGGATATTACAGAACCAGATTTTGAAGGCATAAAAGCTTGTCAATTATTAAAAAAACACAAAATAACTGAAGATATTCCTTTGATTTTGCTTTCTGACCTTGCTCATCAAGCGGAGAAAATTAGATGTTTGGAAATTGGTGCAGTTGATTATATCAATAAACCAATTCAGCCAGAAGAAGTTTTAGTCCGAGTCAGAAATAATATAACTATTTACCAGTTGCAAAAACAAGTGAATGAGCAAAATTTACGCATTCAACATCAAATGGCTATTCAGAACTTAATTGGGATAATGCAAGAGAGAATTTGTCAGTCTGCTACATTAGACGAAATTCTCAAACATACGGTTAATGAACTCCGAATAATTTTGCGAAATGAGCAGATATCAGTTTATCAATTTGAGGATTACTCTAACTATACAATAGATTTTGATTCCATAAACTTAAAGGATATTCCCAGGTCAAATACTACAACAAAGTCTGGCAGACAAGACAATTACCAAGAAACGAAAATGGGAGTTAATACTGCTATTAATAGCTCTCAAAATCAACTACAATATCGAGGTAAAAGTCAGCCTAATTTAATATTTCCGATTCGACAGGGAGGCAAAATATGGGGATTTTTAATTATCGAAAATCTGTTACGAAAATATGATGAGCAAGAATTAGAGATGGAGTTACTCAAGCAGTTGGCAAGACAGATAGGAATAACTATTCAACAAGCTCAGCTCTATGAAAAATTACAAACGGTTAATGAAGAATTACATCGCTTGGCGACTTTAGATACTTTAACTCAATTAGCAAATCGGTATTGGTTTAATATATATCTTAGCCAAGAATGGCAACATTTATTAATTGAGGAGACTCAAGGATTCAGGTTTAAAGGGAATTCAAATTGTTTATCTTTGATTATGTGTGATGTGGATTACTTTAAGCTTTATAATGATACTTACGGTCATTTGACGGGGGATTTTTGTTTAGAGGAAGTGGCAAAAGCGATTCGAGAAACTGTGAATCGTCCCGCTGATTTGGTGGCGCGTTATGGTGGAGAAGAGTTTGCGGTGATTTTGCCAAATACAAATCCAGAAATGGCGTTTGATATTGCAGAGAAAATTCGGGCTAAAGTCAAAGGGTTACAAATTACCCATAGTCAATCACCTATCAGCCAATATGTTACTCTCAGTTTGGGAGTGTCGAGCATTGTTCCTCATCAAGAGTCTTCGCCAGAAGAGTTGATTGCGACGGCTGATAGGGCGCTGTATCGGGCAAAACAAGAGGGACGCGATCGCACTTATCTCTTATAGTGGGTTACAATGCACCTCTTAGGAGTGATAGTCTGAAAACTATTCCCATCCAAATAGATACCAATGAAACCGAAAATTACTAATATGGTTGCATGGCAGCAAGCTGAGTTGTTGATGCAGCCCGCCTATCTCCGTATTGTTGATAATCTTCGTAAACAGTTGGAAGAATCTGCTTGGAAAGGTACTTATGAGGAAGTGCAAAGCCCTTATCCGGGCTATTTACTGCGTTTACAACATAAAGATCGGGAATTTAGTATAAATTTGTGGGAACTTTGCTTCCAGGTGTGCTTTTTGGAGTACCCACCTACTCATTCGGAACTAGAAAGCCAAGATGTTCAGATTGATACTAGTTTAATTGATAAAACTGGGGATATAGATTGGGAAAGGTTGGAGGAGAAAACTCAACGGATAATTGAAGAGATATTTACAAATTTACCCGCTAGTTAGTAAACTTTTTATCCTAGAGGTAGGAGAGGATAATGCAACATTTACATGATATTCAAGTGGCTGCTGGCGCAAATATTATAGATGGAATAGCTGTTAGTTTTGGGAATGAGTTGGATGCTTTGTTGGCGGCTAGGGAAGGGGTGGCTTTGTGCGATCGATCTCACTGGGGTAGAATTTTAGTCAGCGATGACGATCGATTGCGCTTTTTACACAATCAAAGCACCAATGATTTTCAATCTTTAAAACCTGGTGCAGGTTGCGATACAGTTTTTGTTTCTTCTACAGCCAGAACAATTGATTTAGTTACTGCTTATGTTTTAGAAGATGCAGTATTGCTTTTAGTTTCGCCAAATCGTCGGGAATATTTGCTGCAATGGTTGGATAAATATATCTTTTTTGCTGATAAGGTAAAACTGAAAGATATTACTAATGATACTGCTACTTTTAGTTTAATTGGGCTAGAAAGTCAGCGAATTGTTAAAGAGTTGGGTGCAGAAGAAATCATTAATCAAACTTATAGTAATCACCAATTATTTAAGTTAGAAAATATTGAATTTCGAGTTGCTATCGGTAGTGGTTTAGCAATTCCCGGCTATACTTTAATTGTTGCTGCTGAGTATGCGGCGAAGTTATGGAAAAAGTTAGTAGAATTAGGTGCAGTTCCTTTGGGTGAAAAAGGTTGGGAACAGTTAAGAATTACTCAAGGAAGACCGATTCCAGACCAAGAATTAACTGATGATTATAATCCTTTAGAGGCGGGTTTGTGGCAAACAATCTCTTTTACTAAGGGATGTTATATTGGTCAGGAAACTATTGCTAGGTTGAACACTTATAAAGGTGTAAAACAGCAACTTTGGGGAATTCGTTTAGCTGCGCCTGTAGAAGTGGGAAGTGCGATCGCTTTGGATGATGAAAAGGTAGGGAAACTTACGAGTTTTACCGAAACTGAACAGGGTTATTTTGGGTTAGGTTATGTGCGAACAAAAGCTGGTGGGGAAGGTTTAAAAGTGCGAGTTGGAGAAGTGGAAGGTGAAGTTGTCGAAGTTCCATTTTTGACGCGAGAAGCACAGTAGCCAACCTACAAAGCGTAACTACTCAGTTTTTTTAGAAAACTTTATGACTGAATATAAATTTTCTAAAAAATTATTTAATTTAAAAAAATTTGACATAAATTAATAAATTATATACTCATTTATTCATAATTAATGTCAATAACTTCTATAAACAACCTGGTAAAATTCACTGGAAAGAAATACCAAACCGCTCTCTGTGGTTGTTATTTCCAGATTAAGAAAGAGGTTAACATTATGACGATAGGTGGACTTTTTCCGCCAATTGGTTTGGTGATCCGATGCAGTCAGTACGCAGTCAACGTACCCTTACAAGTGAACGTCCTGGGACTAGTTACGCTGGACTTCAAGGGAGGGTTCGATGTGCGAGTAGAGAAGCCCACTTCAGAAGGTCTCGGCGGTCTCAAGCTAAAGATTCTCGCCTACGAGATCTCGGCTGATAGTCCTGTACTTGGCCGGGTTACCATCAGTTGGGCTGATATCGAGACGACACCGCTCAGCACACTCGTAATCATCAAAAGTCTCCCTCCGACCTTCCAGAATACGTTATATCTGGATTTCACTATGACGATCGAGAAGCCGCCCGGAGGCGGTCCGCCCTTGGTGCTGTCGAACACTAAGACGGCTGAGCATTTGAACAACAAACTCCCGATGTTTCCGCCGCAGGGTAACGTTTACCAGCTGGCAGCACCCGTTGACCTCGCGCCTATTGGTGCGCCGTCCCAGGTCGTCGCCCAGCTCCAGCAGTTACCCATGACAGTTACGCACAACCCGTAACAAACCAGACTGGGGGCTGTCACCGTTGAGATAGTAGCCCGGAATTAACATCTTCACAGATCTAAAGCAACGGTGATTCCTAATACTCACGACTTAGGTTTCTGCTTCATAGCAACTGCCCCCATTCTCGAAAGAATCTTGATCTTACGTTCGCTCTACAGACTGAAACGGCAAGCCCTGCTGCTATTTTTTTTTGCTTATTCCCTAGATAGAAAAAGATATTTTTCTATACTCTCCTTAAGACTGATTTATCGCTACCGGAAAGCGAAGCATTTAAATTTAAAATTTAGGCTGATGGGGAGAGGGATTGAAAGTTTTGCCTAACACCAAAAATATAGAATTTAGATGCGCTTTAGCTTATTATTTGGGATGAAACTTAGCATAAAGCATTGCTACAACTGGTTTATCATTTTTTAAATGTCTTTCAACTACTGCGGGTACTTCATCTGGATGTACGCGATTGTACCAAATATGTTCCGGTTCAACTAATACCATCGGGCCATTACCACATTGTCCTAAACAGGTACTGGCGATAATATTAACGTCGGGTACAGGATGCGCTAAAAAAGCTGCTAAAACTTTTGCAGCGCCTAGTTTTCGACAGGCTTTACTTTGACAAATTAAAACTGTTTTTGCAGACATTTCTATCGAGTAGGTTGAGCGATCAAAAACCCAACCTACTTCGATTTTGCCTCAATTTAGCTAACTTTGAGAACAGCACGATAGCGAACTTTATTCTCGCGGACTTTTTGCATTGCTTCGTTAGCTTGTTGCAAAGGGAAGGTTTCAATGATAGGCTTTATGCCAAAGCGATCGGCAATTGAAAGCATTTCCACAATCATCGCTCTTCCGCCAATGGGAGAAGCCATCACTCGACGACGCTTGTTAAGTAATAGGGACATTGGTAGCGTCAAAGGTGCATCAGGAACCCCTACTAAAGTTAAAGTTCCATCAGAATTGAGATACTCTATGTAAGCTGCCCAATCCAAGGATGTGGGAACTGTGCTAATAATAATGTCGAGTAGGCGTGTTGGTGGTGGTGGCGACTCTCCGGGAGGAACGACAACCACATGATTTGCACCCAATTGATGGGCGAATTCTGCTTTATCCTGAGAAGTAGTAAAAACGGTGACGCTATTGCCTAATTTACTAGCAAATTGCACCGCTAAATGTCCCAGTCCGCCAATGCCAATTATGCCAATCTCTTGACCGGAACTCATGCCACCATAGCGCAAGCCTGAGTATACTGTAATCCCCCCACAGAGTAATGGCCCTGCGGCTTCCGTTTCTATGCCTTTAGGAATAGGAAAAGCAAACCGCGAGTCTAATTTTACGTAATCTGCAAAACCGCCATAACCTTCGACAATTAAACCTTGGTTTTGGTCGCAAAGATTTTCGTTACCTTTGAGACAATCAGGACATTGTAAGCAGGATGACATTTGCCATCCTATACCAATGCGATCGCCAATTTTCAAATGTTTTACTTGCGAACCTAACTCTACCACTTCCCCAATCACTTCATGTCCGGGAACTAAAGGATAACGCGAGTTTCCCCAATCGTTATCTATCATGTGAATATCAGAGTGGCAAATGCCGCAAGCTAATACTTTAATTAAACAGTCGTAGTCTTGCAATTCTCCAGGGTCGAAGCTGTAATCTTTTAAGGATTCGCCTGTTTGGTATGATGCTAAAGCGTTAATTTTCATTATTTAACCGCAGATGTAGGTGATAGCCTTCCCGTAGGTACGCAGATGTTTATCGGGATTTTTTGTGGGGTGCAAAATCTTGTTTTTTACCACAGATGTCCACAGATAAACACAGATGAACACAGATGTTTATGAGAGTTTTTTGTGGGATGCGAAAATCTCTTTTTTAACCGCAGATGAAAGCAGATTAACGCAGATTAACGCAGATGTTCATGAGAGTTTTTTGTTGGATAGAAATGACTAATGATTAGTCTGGTGATAGTCCTTTTGAGGCTAGCCATTCTTGATTGTACAATCGTGATTGATAACGGGAACCACCATCGCAGAGTATGGTAACTATTGTATGTCCAGGGCCTAATTTTTTGGCAATGGCGACAGATGCACCAACGTTAATGCCTACAGAACCTCCCATAAATAAGCCGTCTTTTCGTAATAATTGGTAAATTACCCGAATCGCTTCTTTGTCATCAATTTGAAGGGCATCATCGATCGGTACGCCTTCCATATTAGCTGTGACCCGACTGTTACCAATCCCTTCTGTGATAGAACTACCTTCAATTTTAATTTCTCCAGTTTTGGCATAACTGTACAATCCACTTCCCATTGGATCTGCCAAAATAGTTTTAACATTGGGATTTTGGTCTTTGAGAAACATCGACACACCCGCATAAGTTCCACCTGTTCCAGTAGCGCAAGTGAAAGCATCAATTTTTCCGTCTGTTTGCTCCCAAATTTCTTTTCCGGTAGTCTCGTAATGGGCAAGTCTATTCGCTAGATTATCAAATTGATTTGCCCAAATCGCGTTTTCCATTTCCGAGGCAATTCTGCCGGAAAGTCTAACATAATTGTTCGGGTCTTTGTAGGGTACGGCAGGAACGGGACGAACTTCTGCACCTAATGTTCGCAATGCGTCCATTTTTTCCTGAGATTGGGTGTCTGGGATAATAATCAGGCATTTGTAACCTTTGGCGTTGCAAATATGCGCTAGTCCAATACCTGTGTTTCCCGCAGTTCCTTCAACAACTGTACCCCCAGGCTTGAGTAAGCCTTTCTCTTCTGCTTCTTTAATAATATAAAGTGCGGCGCGGTCTTTCACCGAACCCCCTGGATTGAGAAATTCTGCTTTTCCCAGGATTTCGCAACCTGTTTCTTCGCTGAAACTATCTAACCGAATTAGTGGTGTATTGCCAACGGTGCCGATAAAGCCGTTTTTGATGTCCATTTTTGAATTTACCTTAATTCTCCTTTAAAAATTTTGACTTATATTCTTACCAAACTTTACTCAAATTTAAAATAAATCCAGGTAAAACTGGATCTCCGCTGATAGTTGCCGGATTATCTAAAATTTCTACTTCTTGATGGGGACGATAAATATAAACTTGATGATTCTTTCTATCAATTAACCAGCCTAACTGTACTCCTGGTTCTCTCATATATTCTGCCATCTTTTCTTGCAGAGGTTTCAGATTATCTGAAGGCGACCTTAATTCAACTACAAAGTCTGGACAAATTGGCGCGAATTTTTGTTGCTGTTCTGAGGTTAAACTATTCCACCTTTCTAATTTTATCCAAGAAGCGTCTGGCGATCGATCTGCCCCCGTCGATAAAGTAAATCCTGCACTGGAAGAAAACGCAATCCCAGTACCATCTTCATCTGCCCAATTCATCAATTGCTGAATTATTCTAGCTTCTCGATTTCCTGAATCTGAACCCGTCGGCGGCATTATTAACAATTCTCCAAACTTGTTCCTTTCAATCTGCAAATCACGATTTATTTGACAGAACTCAAAAAATTGCTCATCTGTCATTTGCAACTGTGGCGGCATCCGCAATACTATAGGCTCGGAAAGCATGATTAATTTCCTCGACCCTTCAAACTACACACAATATAAGGTTAGCAAATCTTCCCCATCTAAAAAAAATCAGGTGAGCATTGCCCACCCTACAGAATAATTATTGCAAATTTCAACCAAACTAAAAATTACTTGTTTGGTTGAGGAGTCATCCGCAAATAAGGTTTAACTTCTTCGTAACCTTTGGGGAATTTCTCTTTCAAAACTTCGGGATCTTTTAAAGATGGCACTATTACTACATCTTCGCCATCTTTCCAGTTAGCAGGTGTCGCTACGCTGTAATTATCTGTCAGTTGCAAAGAGTCAATTACCCGCAGAATTTCATCAAAATTCCGTCCTGTACTGGGAGGATAGGTAAAGCTTAAACGTAGTTTCTTTTGGGGATCGATCACAAAAACTGTGCGAACTGTTACCGTGTTGGTAGCATTGGGGTGAATCATGTCATAAAGGTCAGAAACCTTTTTATCTGGATCTGCCAGAATTGGATAATTCAGCTTTACACTTTGAGTTTCTTCAATGTCACCAATCCAGCCTTTGTGAGATTCTACATCATCCACGCTGAGGGCTAATACTTTTACGTTGCGCTTGTCGAATTCTGGTTTGAGGCGGGCAACTTCGCCTAATTCGGTGGTGCAAACGGGTGTATAATCTGCGGGGTGAGAGAACAGGACAACCCAGCTGTCTCCTGCCCAGTTATAAAAGTCGATATCGCCTTCGCTGGAGGCTTGAGTAAAGTTGGGAACGGTGTCGCCAAGTCTAAGCGCCATAATCTTTGGTTTCCTCTGCGCTGAAACCGCTAAAATCATTTACTTTGCAATCATGCCATAAAATCCGATCTTTCCGACCGGATTTTAGATATTTTAATGTTTTATTGGATTTTTTGTAACTTCCGATACAATTCAACGGTTGAGAGGTTGCTATAGACAAACTGAGAAAATTTGCTAGGCTATAATCAACTTTATAGTTTTTTGCTGATGGCAAAATAGCCTGGAACTTTAAGTTTAAGTTAAGGTTTAAGGTTGCATATTTTTTTGATTCTTTCCCAATTCTTAATTAAGTGCGTCAGTAAAAAGTAGGACTGGCATTGTATTAGTTTGCAAGTGGACAGTTTCCACTTTTATTGGAGATTGAAGATATATGTCTCGTTTCAAATTTTTTAACAAGTTTTTACCTTTGGCAACATCTTTATTGGTGGCTGGAATACCAGCAGGTGCGATCGCTTCAAACACCCCTCAGCAAACTAACCTACCACAACCCAAATCACAAGAAGTTCAGTTGATGCAAGCTGATTTGGGATTCAGTTTGCCAATGTGGATTTATGCCGTTGGCGGGGTTGTAGTAATTCTCATTTTCTTACCTAAAATTGGTTGGATTTTAGGGTTGATAGTTATTGGCGAACGAGAAGTGGGAATTGTTACCAAAAAGTTCGCTGCTAAAAGTTTGCCCGCAGGTAAATTAATTGCGCTCAATAGTGAAGCGGGTTTGCAAGCAGATACCCTACCACCGGGATGGCATTTTGGTTATTTTCCTTGGCAATATAGCATTCGGAAAGAGCAAGTTATCGTTATTCCTCAAGATGAAATTGGTTTAATTGTTGCTAATGATGGCACAACTATTCCACGCAATCGAATTTTAGGCAAAGTTATTGAATGTGATGATTTTCAAAATGCTCGCAAGTTCCTCACTAATGGAGGCGAAAAAGGTCGGCAATTAGCTGTTATGACTACCGGAACTTATCGGATTAATACGGCTTTATTTGAGGTAATTACATCTAATAATGCTGCTAAACATGGAATGACTAAGGAGCAATTGAAGGTCTATAAAGTTGAGTCGGAACGAGTGGGAATTGTCTCTACTTTAGATGGGGTTCCCATTGAAGAAGGGGAAATTGCTGGGCCGATAATTCCTCAACATGATAACTTTCAAAAAGCGCAAAGTTTTATTAATGGTGGCGGACGGAGAGGTTTGCAGGAACAAGTAATTCTTTCGGGTTCTTGGAATTTAAATCCTTGGTTTGTGAAGGTGGAACAAGAACCAATGACGGAAGTGCCGATCGGTTATGTAGGCGTAGTAATTTCGTTTGTGGGTCGATCGCACGAAGATATCAGCGGCGAATCTTTTACTCACGGCAATTTAGTTAATAAAGGTGACAAAGGCGTTTGGATTGAACCTTTGTACCCCGGTAAACATCCCCTCAACACAAAAATTATGAAAGTGGAATTGGTTCCCACAACTAATATTGTGTTGAATTTTACGGCGCGATTCAGCGGCGAACATGGTTATGATTCTAAATTAGTTGCTTTGAAGTTGCTTTCTTTTGATGGTTTTACTTTCGATTTAGAAGTTTTCCAAATAATTCATGTTGCTGCTGTTGATGCACCAAAAGTAATTTCCCGGTTGGGTTCGATGCAGAATTTAGTAGATCATGTTTTGCGTCCAATTGTAGGTAATTATTTCCGCAATTCTGCACAAGAATACACGATTTTGGATTTCTTGGTCGATCGCGCTCAACGCCAAGCAGAAGCAGCCGAATACGTGCGTCAGGCGTTGCGTGCTTATGATGTGCAGGCGGTTGATACTTTGATCGGTTTGATTTCGCCGCCGCCTGAACTAATGCAAACTTTGACCGATCGCAAAATCGCCGAAGAACAACAGAAAACCTACGAAGTTCAACGAATGGCGCAGTCGCAGCGTCAAGAACTGGTGCGGGAAACGGCTTTAGCGGACATTCAAAAAGATGTGGTGACAGCAGAACAAGGAGTTAAAATTGCTGAACTTCATGCGACTGCAAAAATTAATGAGGCGCATGGGGAAGCGGAATCGATTCGCGTCACTGGAGAAGCGAAAGCGGATGCTTATGAAGCTGGTGTAAATGCTTTAGGTTCGCAATCTTACACAGCGTTACAATTGATGCAGGTGATTGGCGATCGCAATGTGCGAGTTGTTCCCGATGTAGCTGTTAGCGGTAATAGCCAAGGTTCAGGTTTAGTTGATGGTTTGATGGGAATGTTGTTGTGGAATCAAACTAAAGAATTGCAAGGTAATGGTAAAAGTAATGGTCAGAATTTAATTGTCAAAAGCCAAGTAGAAGATCAGTTAGAAAAAGGCGGTTAAAACCGCGTCTACACAAACGAAGTCCGCCTACGCGGACTCCTAAAGGCGAATTTTGAACCTGAAGAACCCCACCCCCGCCAAAGCTGCGCTTTGTCTCCCCTCCCCGTTTACGGGGAGGGGATTAAGGGGTGGGGTTTAACTTAGCGGGAAAGGTAACTGATGATCCCAAATTAATATAAAAAGATGAGTCTTGAAGGTAGAGAAACAATTTGTTTCAACCCTAGTTGTAATGAGTCACAAAATTACGATCGCAATTCTGTAATTTGTCAATTTTGTGGCTCTACTTTACTTCTCAAAAAACGCTATCGTGCGGTTAAAGTTTTGGGTAGGGGAGGCTTTGGACAAACATTTTTAGCCTTTGATTTGGCTGAAGATTCTCCTACTCTTTGTGTTGTCAAACAATTTTGGCGAGTTCTCGATCGGGGTGATTCCGAAAAATTTTTGTTTGGAGATGCGATCAACAAATTAAAAGAATTAGGCAATCATCCCCAAATTCCTGCTGTTATAGACAGTTTTGCCGAAAATGGCAATTTCTACCTCGTCCAAAAATACATAACTGGAAAAAACCTAGCAATACTTTTAGGCGAAAAGGGTCAATTTAGTGCCGCGGAAGTCTGGCAAATTTTAGAAAATTTACTTCCCGTCCTCCAGTTCATTCATTCCCATCAAGTCATTCATCGCGATATTAAACCTGAGAATATTATTCAAATAAAATCGTTAAATGATTTATTTTTAGTTGATTTTAGTGCGGCAAAACTGGTGACAGAAACTTTTTTTGTTACGCCAGGAACGACGATCGGTAGTGCTGAATATGCTGCACCAGAACAAGTGAGAGGAAGCGCAGTTTTCAGCAGCGATCTTTACAGTTTAGGGGTTGTTTGCCTGAATTTACTAACAGGAATTCGTCCGTTTCACCTGTTCGATTTGGCGAATAATTGTTGGGTATGGCGAAATTATTGGCTGTCAGATTTGGCAAGTTCTGTAGAATATGATTTGGCGCAAATTATCGATCGCCTAATCGAACCTTCATTAGAAAAGCGATTTCCTTCTGCTGAAGTTGCACTCACCGAAATGCAAAAACTCACAGGTAAAAAAATCCCAATTTCAGCACCTCCTCCTAAACAAACTTGGGAAACTTACGCCACACTTGTCGGTGATGGAGGGCTATTTTCTGGGATTAATGCGATCGCTCTTTCTCCTGACGATAAAATGCTTGCCAGTGTCAGCGACGATCGAACAATTTGCTTATGGGATATTGGTCATTTTGTAGAGACGTTGCGTGCAACGTCTCTACAGGAATTTTTTACCTTAAAAGCTCATACAGGAAAAGTCAAATCTGTTGCTTTTCATCCTCATTCCCCGAACATATTAGCAAGCGGAAGTAGTGATCGCCAAATCAAGCTTTGGGATTTGCAAAAACGCCAGGAAATTCACACAATACTCGGTCACAATGGCGCTGTCAACGCTTTAGCATTCAGTCCTGACGGGAAAATTCTTGCCAGTGGTAGTGCTGATAAAACTGTCAAATTATGGCATCCCGAAATAGGAGAACAGATAACAACATTATCAGGAGCTAAATTAGGGATAAATGCGATCGCTTTCAGTCCAGTTTCCCCTATATTAGCAAGTGCAAGTTCCGATCAAATTGTGCATATTTGGGATTTAATAAAGTTTGAATTAATTTGTACTTTGGTTGGACATACTGGGGGGGTGAGAGCGATCGTATTTAGTCCCGATGGCAAATTACTAGCTACAGGCGGCGAAGACAGAACTATTCGCCTTTGGGATACCACAACTTGGCAATGTAATTGTATTCTTTCAGGACATCCTTGGTTAATTTCTGCGCTTACCTTTTCCCCCAATAATCAAATTCTCATTAGTGGAAGTTGGGATAAAACTGTAAAATTGTGGCAAGTTAGTACTGGAAAAGAAATAGGAATACTCGTCGGTCATACAGATTTGGTTAGTTGTGTTGCCATTTCTTCTGATGGCAGTTTCATTGCTAGCGGTAGTCAAGATAAGACGATTAAACTATACAAGCAAAATTAATAGATTTATGGAAATATACAATTCTGAAAATGAAAGCAAATATTTAGTAGAATTTGCTGATAACCAAGGGCGGGAATATGCAATGGCTATTTTGAAAGCTGATGAACTGATTTGTATTGCAATATGAACTGATAAGTGATTAATTCTTTCGGAGTTCCCCCCTTGAGTAAGGGGGGTAGTGGGGGGATATAACGCTGTCATTACTGGGTTTAGATCCCCCCAACCCCCCTTAATAAGGGGGGCTAAGAAAGAACTATACTGGTAACTAGCAACTTAAATTACAACTTTCTCAGTAATAGCAAAAAACCTATCTCCGCCGTTCCTGCAACTTCCGATAAACTGCTTTAATATCAACATTATGATGCGCTAAAGCGACCAAAGTATGATAAAATAAATCTGCAACTTCGCCAGCAATTCCTTCTTTATCATCATCTTTAAAAGCCATCACCACTTCAGCGGATTCTTCGCCAATTTTTTTTAAAATCTTGTTATTTCCACCCGCAATTAACTTGCAAGTATAAGACTCTTCGTTGGGATGATCTCTACGATCGCAAATTACCTCAAACACCTGTGATAAAGTATCCGCAGGTGGCGCAATCTTCGACCCATTGGTTTGATGAAAACAACTGCGTTCCCCAGTATGGCAAGCAATATCACCAATCTGTTCCACAGTAATTAGTAATGCGTCGCTGTCGCAGTCATAACGCATACTTTTGACATTTTGCACATGACCGGAAGTTTCCCCTTTAGGCCATAATTCCGATCGAGAACGACTCCAAAACCAAGTTCTTCCTGTTTCCAACGTTTTGGCTAAAGATTCCCGATTCATCCAAGCCATCATCAAGACAGTACCATCAAGGTAATCTTGAACAATAGCCGGAACTAACCCACGTTCGTCGTAACGAATTTGCTCGATCGGGATAGACTGGTTAAGAGCCGTTAAATCAGCAGGCATAAACTTCGGTCACAAAAGCAGAGTAGATTGCTTATTTTAGGGGACAAGGGGACAAGGCGACAAGGGGACAAGGCGACACGGTAGGGGCGGGTTTAGTACATAATCTTTGTACCGCACAAACAATCTCTGGGCAAAACCCGCCCCTACAAACTCAAAACTCAAAACTCAAAACTTAAAACTTCCCTTCTGCCTTCTTAAGCTACTAAAGTACTTGACCCCTGATCGAGGGTATTATAAATATTTGCGGCTTGAGTTCTTACAGCACACCAAGCAACCTGATGAGCTTTTGACTCTTCACCGTACCAATGAATAGCACAATTGAACGCTGCTCGGTATAATTCTTGAGCAGCTTCAGAAAGGCGATCGCGCACATCTGCTGGTAAATCTTGATTGCTCTTATATAACATCTTGGTTATTTACGGGTAGATGGGGGTATCGCGAGAGTAACATTGTCAATCATTGGTTGCATCTATCTTAAGACAGACTTTAAAGCCAAGACAGGCAAAGACTTACAGTTAAGGAGACAGCTTTGGTGACCACCTCTTTTAAAACCACCAAATCGGAAGAAATTTTTGCAGCAGCGCAGAAAATCATGCCAGGAGGCGTGAGTTCTCCTGTACGTGCTTTCAAATCAGTGGGAGGACAACCCATCGTCTTTGACCATGTTAAAGGCGCTTACATCTGGGATGTTGATGGAAATGAATACATTGACTATGTAGGAACTTGGGGTCCAGCAATCTGCGGTCACGCTCATCCAGAAGTAATTAAAGCACTACACGAGGCTTTAGATAAAGGTACTAGCTTCGGCGCACCTTCTGTTCTGGAAAACGTCCTGGCAGAAATGGTAATTGATGCCGTTCCTAGTATTGAAATGGTGCGGTTTGTCAATTCTGGAACTGAGGCTTGCATGGCGGTATTGCGTTTAATGCGTGCTTTTACCGGACGTGAGAAAGTAATTAAATTTGAAGGTTGCTATCACGGACACGCCGATATGTTTCTGGTGAAGGCGGGTTCCGGTGTTGCTACCCTTGGTTTACCCGACTCTCCGGGCGTTCCCAAGTCTGTAACTAGCAGCACGCTCACCGCACCTTACAACGATTTAGAAGCTGTAAAAGCTTTGTTTGCCGAAAACCCTGGTGAAATTGCAGGTGTAATTCTGGAACCAGTGGTAGGTAATGCAGGTTTTATTCCTCCAGATGCCGGATTTTTGGAAGGTTTACGGGTAATTACCCAAGAAAACGGTGCATTGTTGGTGTTTGATGAAGTAATGACTGGGTTCCGCATTGCTTACGGCGGCGCACAAGAAAAATTTGGCATTACTCCCGATTTAACGACTTTAGGTAAGATTATTGGCGGTGGTTTACCAGTAGGTGCTTATGGCGGTAGACAGGATATCATGTCTATGGTGGCACCTGCTGGCCCAATGTACCAAGCAGGAACATTATCCGGCAATCCCTTGGCAATGACAGCGGGGATTAAAACTTTGGAATTACTGCAAAAACCCGGTACTTACGAGTATTTGGAAAAGATTACCAGAAAACTCAGTAATGGCTTGTTGCAAATTGCCAAAGAAACAGGTCATGCTGTTTGTGGCGGTCAAATTAGCGCCATGTTTGGTTTATTCTTTACTTCCGGGCCAGTTCATAATTATGAGGATGCCAAAAAGTCAGATACGGCTAAATTTGGTCGTTTCCATCGCGGAATGTTAGAACGTGGTGTTTATTTGGCACCTTCGCAATTTGAAGCTGGTTTTACTTCCTTTGCTCATACGGAAGAGGATATCGATCGCACTTTGGCAGCTGCTAAGGAAGTTCTCTCTACTATCTAGAATAAATTTCATTTATCTCTCGGTGTTACCCCGTCTCTCTAGGCGGGGTTTATTGTCTGTATTTTTAACTAATTTGTTTATTTATATTTTTTCATTACAAACCCTTAATTTTCAGTAGTTAATCGGGTATCAATTACATCAAGATACTAATAAAATCAGTTTATCTGGTGGTAAAACAACTAAGCTGTTAATCTTTTAAATTGCTTGTTGAGGCAGCAGGGGTGCAAGGGATAGATATGAACATTACATGGCTGTTAGCTAGCTTAATATAGGCAATTTTTATCCAAAAACTCCTAAATTATAGCCAATATACAGAGAAAAAATGAAATATTCAATGTCACAAAAAGATATAGAAAAAATATCCAAATTTATTAAATTACTGAAGCTGCTATCTCAATTTACTAGTGTAATCAGTATTTTATTTGGGTTTTACCTTTATTTTAATTCGATAAATGCTCCTGGATTAGGATTAATTTTATCCGGGTTAACATTGTGGCTATGGCATCAAGAAAAGGTTAAAGCTAAATTACCAATTTTGACTTTTGGTTGTTTAGTCTTGCTAATTTTTGTAGAGACTTTAGAAATGGTTTCCTTATTTTTTCAGATTAATTTCTGGAAGATACCAGAAAGTTTGACTGTTAATACAGCTATTACTTTTGTTTTTCTAAGTATAGCATTATTACTTTTAGTAAAAAACTTTTATAGTGCTGCTCAATTTTTTGGTGTTATGGCTTTTTTGATTTCTTTAATTGGTTTTTTAGGTGAGGTTTATCAAATCAAAGATTTTTATGGATTTGGTTCTTATACTATAATGCTATTGCCAACAAGTATAGCAATTGTTTTATTGTCTTTGGGAATTTTATTGGCTGCTCCCGAACATGGTTGGATCAGAACTTTCACTAGCGAAAATGCTGGGGGAATTATGGCAAGACGGATGTCACCTATTGCGATCGCAATGCCATTAATTGTCGGCTGGCTAATTTTAATCGGTTATCGCAGTAATAGTTATTCCCCAGAAATTGCCATCACTTTATCGAGTCTGTTAAATATTATCTTTTTTAATTGGGTAATTTGGTGTACGGCTAGATTTTTAACCAGAATTGATAGCCAAAGACAACAAGTACAAAAAGCCCTGCAAGACAATGAGCTTAAATTTCGTGCTATTTTCGATCAATCCTTCCAATTTGTTGCTTTATTACAACCAAATGGTACTTTGATTGAAATCAATCAAGCCGCATTAGATTTTGCAGGAATTACCTCTTCCGATGTAGTTAACAAACCTTTTTGGCAAACCCGATGGTGGGTAGAGGAAGATAGATTAATTACCAGGTTATCGCTGACTAGCCATGAGGATTTATTAGAGGTACAAGAACAATTAAAAACCGCTATTAAAGAAGCAGCAAAAGGCGCATTAGTCCGCTATGAAGTGGATGTTTGGGGCGCAAATAATCAGGCGGCAACTATTGATTTTTCTCTAAAGCCGCTTCGCGATCGTACCGGAGAGGTAATATTATTAATTGCTGAAGGACGCGACATTAGCGATCGTAAACAATTTGAAACTGCTTTACGAGAAAGAGAGCAATTTTTAGCCAGTATTTATGATGGTGTTAATTATATTATATGTGTCGTTGATGTTGCTGAAAATGGCAATATTACTTATGCTGGTTGGAATCCCGCAACAGAAAAAATTACTGGAATTAGTTCTCAAGCTATTTTTGGTAAAACTCCTGAAGAACTTTTTCCTCCACAGTTATCCAACGAATTTCGGCAGGGATTTAACAAATGTTTAGCCGCCAAAGCTTCTATTTCTTATGAAAGTTGTACGAACATTGATGATGAAGAAGTTTGGTTAATGGCAACTTTAACTCCTCTCAAAGATCAAGCCGGGAAAATTCACCGAATCATTGCTACTTCTACTTATATTACCGAACGCAAAAAAGCCGAAATAGCTTTGCAAAACTCCGAAGCACAATTCCGCAAATTAGCACAACAAGAAGCATTAATTAATCGCATTGCTAACCAAATTCGTAATTCTTTAGATATCGATCGCATTTTAGAAACTACGGTAAATGAAGCCCGTAGCTTATTACAGATCGATCGCGCCGCTTTTGGTTGGTATCATTATGATAGTAATCCCCAAACTTGGGAATGTATTAAAGAAGCAAAAAACGACCTTTTGCCAAGTATATTAGGATTATATAAAGCAACTGTGCTTGGCCCTTTATGTGAAAAAATTATGATGCGGGAAATTTTCCAAGTTGATGAAGTTAGGACTTTCCCCGATCCAATTTTGCGAGAATTTCTCTCAGAGTTACGTTATACTTCAATTTTAATTTTACCCATTCAAACTCAATCTGGTAAAGTGGGCGCTTTTAGTTTCGGACATACTCGCTATAAACGTCCTTTTACTGACAGCGAAGTAGAATTAATAGAAGCTGTGGGGGTACAATTAGCGATCGCCCTTAACCAAGCAGAACTATACGCCCAAAGTCGGGAACGTACCCAACAATTAGAAATAGCATTACAAGAATTACAACAGACTCAAACCCAATTAATTCAAAGCGAAAAAATGTCTTCTTTAGGACAAATGGTAGCAGGCGTAGCCCATGAAATTAATAACCCTGTAAGCTTCATTTATGGCAATATTCAACCCGCTACCGATTATATCCGAGACTTACTTAAATTGCTCGAACTTTATCAAGTCCATTACCCATTTCCCGCGCAACAAATTCAAATGGAAGCAGAAGCAATTGATTTAGAATTTTTAGTCGAAGACTTACCAAAATTATTAAATTCCATGAAAGTGGGCGCAACTCGAATTAAAGATATTGTACAGAGTTTGCGGATTTTTTCCCGCTTAGATGAAGCTGATATGAAAGTAGTCAATATTCACGAAGGGATTGATAGCACGATCATGATTTTAGAACATCGACTAAAAGCCAAGCCTCACTTTTCTGGGATTTCAGTAATTAAAAAATATAGCAAATTACCCCTGATAGAATGTTACGCAGGGCAATTGAATCAAGTGTTTATGAACATTTTAGCAAACGCCATAGATGCGTTAGAAACTCAACCCGAACCCCGAAATATTACAATTACAACTCAAGTGAAAAATCAGTTAATAATTATTAGTATTGCTGACAATGGCGTAGGAATGCCTCAAGATATTAAAAGTAAAATATTTGATCCATTTTTTACAACAAAGTCTGTAGGTAAAGGTACAGGGTTAGGATTAAGTATTTCTCACTCCATTATTGTAGAAAAACACAATGGTAAATTAAAATGTAACTCCCAATTAGGTCAAGGTACAGAGTTTATTATTGAAATTCCAGTTCGACAGAAATAGTTACAGCAGGTTACAGGTAAATGAGATCCAGAAATTCTAGTTTCAGGAGACAGGCAACATAAATTAAAACTTAGGTTTACCTTACAAAAACAGAAAAATACTGGATTTATTAAAGAGCAATTTTTATCAACAGAGGAGGATGTCCTGTTAGTCACTAAGAATTTAGGTTGTAATCAATAGCATTTTCTATCTTGGTGAGGTATAACGATCGCAGTATAAAGCTTTTATTCGCTATACCTCAATTAATCAAATCAATTATGTACTTTAGAACCATTTCTAGACTTGAGTTTTTGATTTTTGACTCTAGTCTGCGGCAAATCTTTTTTGTCTTTTTGGAAGTAACAAATTTCAACCAATGTAGGCCAAATTTCCAAAGCAGCTTGAAACTGACTCACTACATCATCAATAATTCTGGAAACATTTTGCTGGAAAAAGTCCGGTTCAAATCCATAAAATACTCTCGTTAAACTATCAGCAAATCTTTGCAGCGATTGCTTACGATCTTCATCTTGAGTTCTTTTTGCCGCTTTGATAATATCAGTATAGATTGCAGTAATTTTTTGCAAAATTTCCTCTGAATCTTGCAAAGTGATTTCGCCTGTGTAGCCAAACTTAATACTCAAATCATCAAGTTCATAGAGGCTATCTTTAATTTTGCGTTTCAGCAGATTGGAAATTTCCTCGTTGAAAATTTCACTTACTAGCGGATTACGCATATAGTTATTTCTGATATGGTTTTGTACTGCATCAACATGGGCTGCAACAATGCCATTTTGCTGAATCCAAAGCCTATAAATGTAATCTTCAAATCTCAATCTTGTGGGAAAGAATGGTGGTAATCCTAGTCGATTGTCATAGCCAGCAACACCACAATCCATTCGCCAATTTTTGTTAGTTACAACGGGTCGGAAATTAACAAGAACATACAATTCATTTAAATCGTCTGGATTAATTTGATTATCATTATTGAGATACATATAAACAAAATCCAGCGTATCAATGTCATTGGTTCCTGTCCGAAAGGTCTGAGCCATTTTAACAACGGCATCCTCGGAAATTTCCCCCGATCGCAATAACAAAGAATTTTCTCGGAAGTAACCTTTCGTAGTGTTAGTTTCCAGATCCATTGTCGTGTCAACAACCAATTCTCCAATCTCATAGTTTTCTGGAACTTGGCTTACTTTCTGTCCCAAAACATCTTCAAATGCTGTTAGTAAATCAAACGATCGATGAACAAATCCGGTTTCATTTGCCCCAAACAATTTGCCTCGACAAATTTCATCTGTTTTTAAAGATTCGGGACTTGTTTCGATTAGTGCATCAGGTCGCATATCATCGTCAGAACTCACCATTAAATGTCCAAGAGTGTACATCAATGTGAAGTTGCGATTGCCTCCGTAACTAGGGCGAAATAAATTTCTGACCAACGATTCTAACTTTTTATCCCGTAATCTTTCGTTCAAGAATGTAATAAATTGTTCTTTCTCCTGAGGACCGACGTAAAATATATCGTTGACGGTTTTTGTTTGCTCTAAAAGTGGGTAGTACTTTTCGTAGTTAACTAAAGTTGAATCGTCAAAAATTATAATTTTGGGTGCGTGTCCGTTTGCCCAGAAATTATCATCATATTTTTCGATCGTCTCCGCTACATCTCTGAGTCGGTATGTTGGAATTACAAAAAAAGTTTCTTTAGGTTTCATTTCCTGACAATGTTTTCAAAATGATCAATGATTTGAGGTTGAGTTAAGTTCAACAGTCTTTCTAAATGTTTAGCTAGCAATTTCTAACTGTTGATAGATGAGTTCAAACTGTTGCCAGAGGTCTTCAATTTTTTGATAAGCTTCTTCTCTGGAAATTTTACCGTTTGTTTCTAAACTGGTGATGTAATTAGTGCGTTGAGCAAATTCTTGTAAGTTTGCATTAAACACTAAATGGTCTGGTGTGATTTTTCCGTGATAGCGCGAGCGAGCATACAAAAGTTCGTTTTTAGTGGACATTTCTAACTGTTCCTGCAACAAATTGATTAACCAAAATAGGTATCTTCTGCGGCTGTATTCTCTTTTGAATCAGGATTTTTTCTCATCGCTGCTTGATGCTTTTGTCGTAAAGCGACTAACCCAATACAACCTACTACTCCAGCGACAGTTGCAAAAACTAACCATCTAGGCTTTTGGACATTTTCTAATTGAGATGCTTGTGGATTTTGCGCTCGTTCTGAAGTGATTGGTTGAACAAAGTTAGGTTGAGCTAAGAGTACAATGGCTATGGTGAGAAAGATTAAATCAAAAATTAAGAACTTAAACCGAAAATTGTTCAAGAAATTAACAGGTTTCATCTTAATTAGCTACGACACATTAGGAAAGTAACTGCTGGATTAAACTGACTCAATTTATATTTTTAATGTAGCACCGTAAACTTCTGTAAATCAATATATCTGAGATATAAATGTGAGATATAAAGCAAGATATAATCCTTGTTTAGGATGACATTTTTTACTAGTGGTGGGGGCTAAACAGAATCACGAATGTTCCAATGAGGGAAACTGTAACGCCCAACAAATCCCACTTGTCTGGTTGGACACCTTCAACTAACCATAACCAGAGGAGAGATATTAAGATGTAAATACCACCGTAAGCGGCATATACTCTGCCAGCATTTGAAGCATCTATTTTAGTGAGAGTAATAGCAAAGATGACTAAAAAAAACAGTCCTGGAATAACCCAAAGTAGACTTTTTCCAAGTTTCAACCACGCCCAAAAACTGTAGCAACCAAAAATTTCACTAAATGCAGCAATTAGGAAGAAAACAAAATTTTGCATAAAGGTATGTTGTTGCGCTTTAGCGCTCTTAGTATATCTGAAATAAGAGCGCTAAAACTGAATTCTTTCTTAATCAGCAACTTCTTGGATTGTGGTTGGATAAACAATGTGATTTCCAGTCATCTCTAGGACAAGCGTTTAGTACTTTGTAAATTTGGAACAAGCAAGCCAAACGATTGTTTAGTTTCTGTTTGAGGTAACGATCGCTTTTCCATTTCCCAGAAAAAACAAATCATTAGCATTGAGCCAATGCAAGTCGTCATAAATAGCAAAATGAAGGTAAACACCAGTTCAACCACATCTTTGTCGAATAGTTTCGAGTAGTAAACCCGCAATTTTTTTACTAAACTAGTGGAAGTCATCGGAGGTAATTTACTAACACTTAATAAAGTTTCAAAGTTGATCGTTCGTCCTTTAAAGGAGTAGCATTCGGATAGGGAGGCGTACTGATGAAAAAAAGAATGTTTCCCAAGCAATACACCAGAAAAGCCATCGCTACGCCGCCAATCAACGCATTGATGCTGACAATCAAGGCTTGCCGCACCAAAGGAAATGCTTTGAGTACTATAATTTTTTGGGCAAATGGCAAAGTCTCTCGAACAGGAGGCGTGTTTGCTGCACTTGTCGATCGCAGACTTAAAAAAAAAGCTTTTTCGGTTTCACAATCCCAGGCGTTCTCTCTACCAGGCAGGTAATACCAATTCTGCGTTAATGGGAGGTAGACTGTAGCTCCAGATACGGACGGAGTTTTCTGAACAAAGTTAGTAATTGATTTGAGCAGAGTAGAATCGGAAAAATTTCTGCTCTGAATCGCACTATCTGTTTGTTTCTCAGTTGAAGAATTTAAATCTGCTAAAATCTCTGATACTAACTGATAACGTCGTCTGACTGCTGGTTGCAATAATTTATACAAAATCGCTTTTAACTCGGAACTAATAGGTTGAGGTAAATAAGCTTGCCACTTCCAGTCATCTTCAACAATGTCATACAAATCAAAAGGTCGCATCTGCGTTAACAGATACAGGCAAGTTACACCCAAACTGTACAAGTCGCTAGCAAAAACCGCTTGACCTTTGATTTGTTCTGGCGCAGCATACTCTACACTGCCAATCATCGTTCCTGTATGACATGAGTTGAGGTGAGTGATTTGCTTTGCTGCACCAAAGTCAACTAAGATTAATTGACGATCGCTCTGGCGGCGAATAATATTAGCAGGTTTAATATCTCGATGGATGATTTGGCGATCGTGGAGATGCTGTATAACTGGTAATATTTCTCGCAGAAATTGCCAAACCTCAACCTCATTAAACGGAATTGCTTTTGCTTCCTGTTCCAAAGTCAAACCATCAATCCATTCTTGCACGATAAAGCCACAGCCATCTTGCTCAAAGGTATTGAATAACTCAGGAATCTGAGGATGTTCGCCTAATTGAGCTAATTTCTTGACTTCCTGATGAAAGCGTTCTGTAGTAGTTTGATGATGAGTTGTATTACTTTGGAAGAATACTTGTTTAATCACACAAGGCTGTAAATTTTGTTGTTCATCTACCGCCAGAAATGTGTAACCAAAACCACCTTGTCCTAAGTGGTTAATAATACGGTAGCGGTGATTAAGCCGTTGATTTAACAGGCTTTGAAAATAATGACTTCCGTTCCCTAAATAGGGTTTTTTCGTACTCATAATAATTAAGTAAACCGGATTAATTTGGGGAATGCTTGACGATCGAGAATCTCAGTCCCCAAAAGCAAAAATCAGTCTTGGTTCATTTCAAAGAACCACAGATCCGATCGTGGAAGATTTTGCCGCAGTTAACAAGGTATTGGAAGGTATAACTTTGCCTTTATTAAAAGGTATATATCAAGGCACTCCAAATATATTTCTCGATAAATAAGTAGGTAGATATAAATAAAGTGAAAACTCTCGTCAAACAGGATCTCCACCCCACAAGCAATACTGCTCGGTTAAGAGTAGGGGCGAACGCGAGTGCGTGCCGGAGGCATCAGCATTCGGGCGACAGTTTATACCAAATCCGGGTTAAATACCCCCTTTATACTTAATCCTGTTTGATTACTTTTTTTGAACCACGTTCGCGTAGCGTGTGCGTAGCACGTAAGACAAGGTAGCGTAGGACTGAGTTTCAAGAATTAGCGTCTCTTCAAAACGGGTGTTGTCATTAAACTTTTATTGACTACAGAGGGAATATTTGTTTTTCTGTTTAGTGGATTTAATTTAGTAGGAACAGGGTTATGTCGCAACAACAAAAGAGGAATACTTAGTAATCCTAAAACCATCACAATTACAGCAGTTAACCACACCATTAAACGGCTAGGTTTATAGTTAGCTTCTTCAATTTGTCGGAGAACTTTGTTGTACCGCCATACAGATAACGCAATGACAATTACTCCCAAAATTACTAAACTAATGCCTAAACTTTGGGAATTAATCAAAGAATCGGGAATAGTATTTTTACCTGTAAACGAAATCTCTATTTGTCGGAGAAATAAGCCAAAACGGGCAATAGCAAAACCAAAACCAATTAAGGCAATTGCTGTTCTTAACCAAGCTAAAAACGTGCGTTCATTGGCTTGATGTTCTCTTTGGCGATCGATCTTTGTCAGATTAGCCATACTTTTAAAACCGAGTGCAGCATTGCAGAAATGAATATAAAAGTTAAAAATCTTATGTCCTTCTAACTTCTGCCTTTTTGCATTAGTTAGTTGGGAAATCATACCCAACCAACTTTAAAATTTAGCGATAGTTAGTAAATTGCAACGCTACCGGATAATCTTCCTGCTTCAAACGCTGAATAACAGCTTGCAAATCATCTTTAACTTTTGCGGAAACTCGCACTGCATCGCCTTGGATGGAAGCTTGTACTTTCTTAAATTCGTCACGAATTAATTTGCTAATTTGTTTAGCCATTTCCTGGCTAATCCCTTTTTTTAGGGTAATTTCTTGACGGACTCGATTACCGCTAGCTGCTTCAACTTTGCCGTAATCAAAAATTTTTAAGGATAAATTACGTTTTGCTGCTTTTGTTTGCAAAATTGTATGCACGGCATCTAAAGTAAACTCGCTATCCGTGTTAACAGTAATCGTATCCTTACCTAATTCTACTGTCGTTTTAGTATCTTTCAGGTCGTAGCGACTACTAATTTCCCTAGTAGTTTGATCGACTGCATTTACTAATTCTTGGTAATCAAAGTCACTAACAATATCAAACGAATAAGTGGAGGCCATAACAAGTAACTGAACGCTAACTGGGGATAATTGGTAATTGGTAATTGGTGGTTAATTGGAAATTTCAAATCTAAAGATGGCATGAGATTTGTTATTGCTAATTTTCCTACCTATTACCCATTACCTAACAAGAAATTTCATCTAGCCTGGTCAAGACTCAACACAATTAAAGTGCCACTGCAAAGAGTTGCGATCGCAAACGTCAGCGATCGCAACAGTGGTACATTCAAAATGTAAAACACCGAGTAAAGCAAACGGGCAACCAAAAAAGTTAACCCAGCAAATACTGCCAGAGTCGAATTTACACCTGTCACATAAGCCATTAATGCTGCTGGAGCAAAGATCATCAAAGCTTCAAAACCATTTTGATGCGCCCAAGTAGCACGTTGAGCATAAGCAGGT
Organism: [Phormidium] sp. LEGE 05292; assembly: GCF_015207735.1. Taxonomy (GTDB): domain Bacteria; phylum Cyanobacteriota; class Cyanobacteriia; order Cyanobacteriales; family Aerosakkonemataceae; genus Floridanema. The sequence continues at coordinate 9,003 of NZ_JADEWG010000008.1, read as the reverse complement.
AACTTATCAACCATAGCTCTAGGAGTTGCTAAAGCTTGTGTTCCCAAATTGACCCGAGCATAAGCCACCAGCAAAAAGGGAACATAAACTAAAACAATAGCCACAGCAATGCAATACAGAAAAATTATCGATCCTGACATTAATAATCACCTCATCAGCCCTGATTTATTTCGCAGATTTGCACCTTAATCAAAGTAAAACAAGGTGACTAATTTTCTTTGCTCCTCAGCATCTTCGCAGGTTTTCAAAAGAGTCCTACTATCGTGAAAAGCAAAGCAAATTAATTGTTGGCATCGGGAAACAATTTCCTGATTGCAGAGAGCACTAGCTTCACCCAAAGACAAATGATCGTTTTCCGGCTTTTCTACCAAGTGCATTACCTGTTCCAACAACTCGCGAGATTCTCGTGGTTGCCTGTCCAGGCTCTGGGGTAAAATTACCGTTAACAACTTGGGATCGGCCCGCATTGCGCCGCGAATAGCCGCCGCATTTGTACCAGTAGCACCAGAAGTGAGCAGCTTATTCCCTGTCAAAACCAGGGCATAGCTCATCATTTCAATTAAGTGCTGATGGGTAATAGGAACATGGCGCGAACCTAACAGGGCAATTCGTTTAGAACCTGTTTGTTGGATCGTCGCTAGTTCTTGGACTAATTCATCAAATTTAGGAATGTCCAGCGATTGACTCAAGGATTAAGTTGAAGACACAACGACCTAGTTATTTTAACAGACTCGGTTAAGGCAACGTCACAGCTGCCTGTAAGTCGAGTTTTGTCAGTAACCGATTAATATCAAAATGTTGTGCCATTAACTGACGGACACATTCGACCTTGATCGGTTCTTGGAGACGCACTTGACCAAAAGCTTGATCGATAATTTCTACAGTGGTTAAAGTATCCAGATCGACTGAGAGAATGGGAATTTCCAAATCTTCAGCCCGACTCAAAATCAAATCTGAAGGTGGGATATGTCCTGTTAAAATCAAGCATTGGGTGGAAGTTTCCAGCGCCGCTAGTTGAATTTCCGTGCGATCGCCCCCTGTTACCACCGCCATATTCCGCCCTTTGCGGAAATACTTCAGCGCCGAATTAACATCCATTGCCCCAATTGTCAAGCTTTCTACCAGTAAATCCAAGCGATCGCTACGACATAAAACCTCAGCCTTCAATTGTTTTACCAATTCCCTAACAGTCACACTGCGGAGCAAAGCACTACGAGGCAAAATACCCAACACTGGAACATCCCGTTTTTCTAGAAATGGACGGACTTCTGTTTGAGCCATTTCCATTTGATTTACTGGCACATCATTCAGGACAACGCCCAATAAGCGATCGCCCAACAAACGCTTCGCTGACAATAACTTATGCACTGACAGTAAAGACTGCCAACGGGACACTAGTAGGATCGAGGCATCAATAGAATTAGCCGCCTCTAGTAAAGAAAAATCAAATAAACTGCCTTCTTCTAGAGTACCTGGCCCCTCCAGCAACACCAACTCCCCACTAGCCACATCCAGATATTTTGCTAATTCCGCACGGTAATCTACCCTGTCCTCGCCTCTGATGCGTTTAGCTACAGCATCTTCGCTCAAAAAAAACAGAGTTGGTCTAATTCGATCTGATGGCAAGTTCAGGTTTTGAGCCAAAAACTTCACATCCTCATCGATCGCATCCGTTTGTGGTTCATTCCAACAAGTTCCCAGAGGCTTACCGTAGGCAATATCCAGTTGTTTTTGTTTTAACTGATGGGCAAGCCCCAATATTACTGCTGACTTGCCACTATAAGATTCTGTTGACCCAATCAGCAGATATTTCGTAAATTTTGGCACACCCTAGCTCCTGACTTTAATACTAAAAAGGTGGCTTTTCCAATTTTTATTCATCCAGGCGCAACAGCCTCCGGTAGAAACTCTTGGAAAAGTCGATCGTCCGCGTGGACTTAAAATTCATTATGACTTCTATGAGAAAGTTAACAAATTCATTATTAGCCAAAGTCATCTCATAGCTGAGTTCCGCATTGCCATCAAACTGCAACCGACAACGAGTTAAATCGGCTGGTAATGCAGCTACACTCCAAGTTGCAACAAAAGGGATGCTCTCACCACCTTCAATTTTGCGATTGCCTTCGAGTACGCCCTTTTCATAAAGGCTCATTGCCTTCGGTAGCCAAGTTCGCTTATTGCCTTGGTAATATGGCATATAAACATTTACTCTTTGGGGATTGGCTGGGGGCAGTTGCTCAATAATATCCATAATGTTCCCTTTTTGCTCGCTCGTTATTATAGGTACTCAACTGAATGGTTCTCTTGTACTTGTGGTAAAAAATCCTGTGCCAGGGGACTGTACAAGCAATTGATGAATTGCCCCTAAAACTGGGATTCCTGATACATCAACAATTTTAGAAATTAATCAGGATTGCTTATCACCATAAGTTAAGAGAGAGACAGATGTTTGGGAATTTTTTTGCACGATCGTATTATTCCCCAATTTACCTAGTGGAATTACCAAATTGCCGCAAAACTAATCCGAAATTTTCATTACAGAAATACATTACACTCAGATCTTGCTCTTTGAAAGGAGGTAGAACCTCCCAAGACCTCGTTCCCAGGTTGAACCTGGGAACGAGAAATAGAGACTCCGCCTCGTGGCGCAAGATCTCAGTTACATAAATAATTGAAATAAAAGAAAAATCCTCTCCCAGCCCCATAGCAACTCATTTCCAGCGCAATATCCTCCCCGAAAATTACCAAATCAATAGCGGCAGCTGCTAAGTAGTACAGCAATCTTGGATACAATAAGGCTGCATTAGCAGTACTGGTGGTTGAATCAACTGAAATATGCCAGCGAACTCCTGGCCCGAAAACAATTCCTACGACGAGCTTGACGAACTGAGCTCGTTGATCTCCGATATCTCGCAAACAGAGGAATCTGACAAAACACCTAACCAAAGGTATGGAGGACGTAGGCGCAAAGCGGCGATCGTCCTGACGATAGTTTGGAGTGGCACTATTGCCCTGCATTTACTCTCTTGGGGTAGTTGGCTAATTTTAGGCTTGACAACCTTAATGGGAATTCATGCGATCCGCGTTCTGCGTGCTCGCCCCCATGCCTTACCTGAGCCTTTGTCAACCGAAAACCAAGATTCTTGGCCATTCGTTTCTTTGCTGGTAGCAGCTAAAAATGAAGAGGCTGTAATTGAAAGATTGGTAAATACCCTCTGTAGTTTAGACTATCCCAGCTACCGTTATGAACTTTGGGTAATTGATGACAATAGCACGGACAAAACCTCACTTTTACTCAAGCAACTAACTCAGAAATACGAGCAGTTGAAAGTGTTCCGGCGATCGTCAGGTGCGACTGGCGGCAAATCAGGGGCCCTAAATCAAGTCCTGCCTCTGACTCGTGGCGATATTATCGCTGTGTTTGATGCTGATGCTCAAGTACCTAAAGATATGTTGCGGCGCGTTGTCCCTGTTTTTGCTAAAGAACAGGTGGGCGCAGTCCAAGTCCAAAAGGCTATCTCTAACCCTGATGTGAATTTGCTCACTATGGGTCAAGTGGCGGAAATGGCATTGGATAGCTATTTTCAACAACAGCGGATCGCCCTTGGTGGCATTGGCGAACTGCGCGGAAATGGCGAGTTTATTCGCCGTTCTGCTTTGGAAGACTGTGGCGGTTTCAATGAGGAAACTATTACTGATGACCTCGATTTAACTATTCGTCTGCATCTGGAGCAATGGGATATTGAATTTGTCATCGATCCAGCTGTGGAAGAGGAAGGGGTAACAACTACGATCGCTCTCTGGCATCAACGTAACCGTTGGGCAGAAGGCGGTTATCAGCGTTATCTGGACTATTGGCGACCGATTTTTGCAGGTTCGATGGGCTACCGGAAAACTTGGGATCTGTTTATGTTTTGGATTACCCAATATTTCCTCCCCACCGCAGCAGTGCCAGATTTTTTAATGGCGATCGCTCGCAACCGAATGCCTGTGTTTAGTCCAGTCACAGGTCTTATGCTCACGATGTCTTTTATCGCTATGTTTCGCGGTTTACGGCGCGTTAATCAACAGCAAAAAGCCACTATTCCTAACCCGTTGTTAACTGCGCTCAATACCCTACGTGGCAATTTGTATATGCTTCACTGGGTCATTGTTATGGCTAGTACCACCGCCCGAATGTCCGTTTTACCTAAACGACTAAAATGGGTGAAAACTGTCCATAAAGGCGCAGAGTCTTAGAAGGACAAGGGGACAAGGGGACAAGGGGACAAGGGGAAAATTTAATTCTTCCCTGTACTCTGAATCCCTAAAACCCCTCTTTCCTAAAATTCTTCTGCTGATTCTGATTCATCTTCTGGTTCAAAAGTTGAGTCAAAATCTGGTGTTTCTGAGGACGATCGCAAATTGTTTTTCTCCGGTAACGTATCAGCTAATTCCAGTACATCAGGTAATTCCACAACCTCCCCTTTAAAAGTACTAATTAAACGTTGAGTTGCCTTAGCAACTATTTCAGCTTCCGCATTTTTTACTAATTCTTCGCTGCTTTTTGGCTGCGCTTTCTTCGGTTCATTTACTATTGGCTGTGTTACTTTTTGTTCTGGTACAGGTGTTATTGAGCGAGTCGGTATTTCTGAATCAGCTTTTACCGGAACTTCAGGAGAGTGAGTTGTAGATTCAATCTTAGTTCTGTGAGGCTGAAAAATTTCTCTTTCTTTATTAGTAACTTTTACATTTTGATTACTATCGCTTTGATTTGGTGTAAATACTTTCAAAGTTACTTTAATTTTTCGATTAAAAATTCTTCCTAATGCAGCTTCTAAGTCTGATATTTTTGGTTGAGCGTGTTTCAGTAAATTAGCTGTTTTAACTCCTATTTGAGCATGAGAATCTTGGAAGTTTAATAAACATCCATGTTCCTTAAAAAGGGATTTTGCCGAAATGGATAAATTTGCTAAGATTTGCTGCCAAACTTGCTCCAAATTGATGTTTTCCTCTGAAATATCTGCCAGTTGAGAATTTTCTGGTATTGATTCAATTTTCGCAGTTTCAGAGGTTTCAGAAACAGAAGGATTAATCTCTTGCTTTGGTTGAATCGGCTCGAATTTAACTGAAGATTTTACAGAAGTTGAATCTTCGGCAGGTTGCGTATTTTTAACATTTGATGTTGACAAATTATTAGCTATATTAACAGGTTTAGCGTTTTGGGTAACTGGGAAATTAGTAGCAGGTTGTGTTGTTTGTCTAATTGCTGAAGGTAATAACCCTAATAGAGTAACTTCTAACCATAATCGGGGTTGAGTCGTGTTTTTAATCTGAAATTCGCTATCTTTAAGTAATTTTTGCCCTGCTAAAATTTCCGGATTTTGTAAATATGTAAAATCACACATTTTTTCCCAAGTGGGAGTAGTGACAACTGCTAATTCTGGACGGTTAGGCGCACTTTTGGCAATTAACAAATCTCGGTAAAAACTGGCTAAATTTTGCAACACAATTAAAGGTTCTCGTCCTCTATCCATGAGACGACGGGCAATTTCTAAAACTTTGGTACTTTCGTCATTGGCGATCGCTTCCAACATCTCCATCAAATCCCGTTCGGGAACTGCACCCACTAAATCCCAAACAGCCTCAACTGTCACTTGTCCGGGAAATAAACTTAACTGATCTAATAAACTTTCTGCATCTCTTAATCCACCTTGGGCAACTTGGGCAATTAAAGTAATTGCTTCTTTGGTAATGTTAATCTTTTCTTGATTAGCAATTTGCCACAAATGTTCGACCATTTCCTGTAAAGGAATGCGGCGAAAATCAAACCTTTGGCAACGGGAAATAATTGTGGGTAAAACTCTTTGCGGATCTGTAGTTGCTAAGACAAAAATTACTCGATCGGGCGGTTCTTCTAAAGTTTTTAGTAAAGCATTGAACGCCGCTGTTGATAGCATATGAACTTCGTCAATGATGTAAACTTTGTAACGACATTGTACGGGGGCAAACTGCGATCGCTCAATGATTTCCCGAATATTATCCACCCCAGTATTGCTAGCAGCATCAATTTCAATTACATCTAAAGATGAGCCTTTGGCAATAGTTACACAAACATCACATTTACCACAGGGACTTTCTGTGGGAACATTACTAGCAAGACAATTTAACGACTTGGCAAAAATTCGCGCACTAGAAGTTTTACCTGTACCTCTAGGCCCAGTAAACAAGTATGCTGGCGCAATCCGATCTTGTTGGATAGCATTAGTTAAAGTAGTCGCGATCGCCTCCTGACCTACCAAATGGGCAAAAGTTTGGGGACGATACTTATGATGTAGGGGTTCGTAGGACATAAGAAACAACAAGCAATATAGTTAATCGTTAAAATGCCTATTAAAGGTGAGATTATCAATCTTGAGTTTAAAAATTTTAACTTTGAATTGCCGATCGGTTACTTGTTATCACCTAGCAATTACCATGCCACAATTTTTCAGCAATAGTTTATTCCTCTGTAGCTTGGCTGTTCTCACATTCATCGGTCTACAATTACCACAAAAAAATCCTCATAATATTAAAGCAAAAAAAGAAAAGCCCAATTTATTACCACAAAAAATCGAAACTAGTCAAGGGAAACAAAATAATTTAAACTTGCAGCCAACCCAAAGTTTTTTAATTATCGGCGGTGGACCTGCGCCAGAAGCGAATGAAATCGGCATTGAAAAAAATATTTTGTACTTTCAGCGGACTCTGCGTGTAATGGGCTACAATCCAGCAGAGGTACCCATCTTCTTTGCTAATGGTAACAATCAACAAGCCACAGTGAGCTACTTGGATAAAAACGGCAGACAATTGTTTAAAATTCCAGAGATACCCAATATCAAGGGTGCCTCAACTTTGTCTAACCTACGCAGCACCTTTCAACAATTGCAGAGTAAAAAGTCAGATTCTGTGTTCTTTTATTTTACAGGACACGGAACTCGTAATCCTGAGAATATCAATAATAACCTAATCTTGTTATGGAATGATGAACCATTGAGCGTTCAAACGTTTTCTTCCTTGTTAGATCGATTACCTCCGAAAACATCTTTTGTAGCTATGATGAGTCAATGCTACTCTGGGTCATTTGCTAATTTAATTTATGAAGGTGGTAATCCCAAGCTTCCTATAACTCAAAGACCTCGCTGTGGTTTCTTTGCTACTGTGAAAACCCGACCTTCCGTTGGCTGTTCTCCACAAGTTAACGAAGCCGACTATGAGGATTATAGCTCTAGTTTCTTCGCTGGTTTAAGTGGTCGCAGCCGCACTGGTAAAACAGTCACTTCAGCTGACTATAACCAAGATGGAAGAGTGTCTTTCGCAGAAGCCCATGCTTTTGCCAAAATAGACCAACAAAATGTTGATTTTCCCCTTTCTACTTCCGAATATTGGTTACAAAATCAAGCTAATAAAAGGATTCAAGAAAAAATTGTAACTCAGGCAATAAATGTTACTTTAATAACAGCACGTCCTGAACAAAAGTCTGTAATTAATTATATCATAAAAATGTTTAAATTTGATCCAGAAAAGTCTTTCCAAGAAAATCAAAGAACTATTCTGGGAGGGAAAGCCAAAACGGAAGAACAAGAAGCTTATTTAATGCGATTACGGATGGAATTGTTAAATATTGCGATGGAAAAACAAGTGCGAAATTCAGGAAATCCTCAAGCTATCAGCATACTTGAGAGATTGATTGAATGTGAAAATGGTTCTTGGGGGAAACAATAAACAAGCGGTTGCCAAATGAATAAAATTAATCCTGAAATTAAAGAAAAGATCAAACGTACTGGTCGAGTTATTCTCAACTGGTTGAGAAGAAAACTCAGACGATGGTTAAAACCTTGGTTAACACCAAAGCCAAAGAAATTTCAAGTGTTACAAAATTATGTGTCTCCTGAACAGAGTAGACCTTTAGATAGTACAGATTATGAATATTTTTTCATGCAGTTACTAGAAGGGGTGGATCATGGATGGCGAAAAATTCAAGTTGAGCGAGTTTTTGCGGCTTTGTCTGAGAGAACTACAGAAGCAGAATGGATTGATTGGTTAAGGGGATTTGGCGATCGCTTATTAGCTGCACCAACCTCAAACGATCATTTAGCTAGTCAAATGATTAGATTAGGTGAATTAGGTTGCGGTACATTTGGCAGAATATCCCGTGAAATTGGCTTTTCTTTATTGGCAAAATCGCCTGAAGCCTACATATATAGTCACGAATTTTATCGAGAACCAGAAATAGTAGAAACTCCTACCCAAAAAGCTCAAGATTTATTTAATCAAGGGGTCGAACAATTTAATTCTGGAGACTTTTGGGCAGCGATTACAACTTACGACAAAGCCTTAGAAATTTTACCCAATGCTAACGAAGTTTGGTACAATCGCGCCAACGCTTTATTTAAATTAGGTAAAGCAACAGAAGCGATCGCCAGTTATGAAAAAACCTTGGAATTGAAACCCGACAAATACGAAGCATGGAACAATCGCGGCAATGCTTTATTTAATTTAGGCTACATTCAAGAAGCCTTGGAGAGTTACACTAAAGCCGTCGAAATTCAACCCCAATATCACCAAGCTTGGTTTAATAAAGCAGTATTATTGGGCAATTTAGGTAGACTAGAAGAAGCGATCGCATCCTACGACAAAGCCTTAGAAATAAAACCCCAAGACGATCAAGCTTGGTTTAATCGTGGATTAGTTTTAGGTAATTTAGGTAACTTAGAAGAAGCGATCGCTAGTTGGGACAAAGCCTTAACAATTAACCCAGAACGCTACGAAGCATGGTATAACCGCAGTGTAGCTTTGAGTAACTTAGGGCATACAGAAGAAGCTAATGCCAGCTTAGAAAAAGCTAAGGCACTCAAACCAGACCTTTATTGAAGAAAGGCAGAAGGCAAAAGGCTTTTTGAAGGCAGAAGGCAGAAGGCAGAAGGCAGAAGGCAAAAGAAAAATTCTCCTTGTCCCCCCATCTCCATCATCCCCCTATCTCCC
>NZ_JADEWG010000089.1 GCF_015207735.1 [Phormidium] sp. LEGE 05292 | reverse complement strand
TATAAGAGACAGGGTGGGGAGGTGGGGAGGTGGGGAGTTTGATTATTGTAAAACTATGTAAGGGCGGGTTTTGTTGTTTACTTTTCTGTTGTGAATACTAAATTCTCTACTAAACCCGCCCCTACAGTCTCAAAATTTTCGCTTCAGCAGTATAGTATTTGGTAAAATCTGATGATTTGATTGATTAGCCAAAGGGTAAAGTTGTGCAAATTCCTTATTTTACGGAAACCGATCATCCACAAGTCAAGTCTCTGTCTCATTACAGCGATCAGGAACTATTGACTTTGTTTCAACGCCATCCTGAAGAAGGGAAATATTTTACAGCGATTTTTTGTCGATATAGTCCGATCGTCTATACTTTAATTGCCCACTCTGGACGTTCTCCCGTACAGGTTGATTATTTGTTTGCTCTGACCTGGCGACATATCTATTATGCGATGATGGAACTAGATTTGCGGGGTGCAAGTGCGCCAGGAATGGAAAATTTCAACCTACAAAATTGGTTAATTAATATTACGGCGCTTTGTATTAACCAAGCTGATGTTCCGCCTGTGGAGTCAATTCATTATTCTTTGGAAGCTGCTTCTCCGCCACTGTGGTGTTATACCTATCAAGCGTTAGATTTTTTACCTCCTTTGCAAAGGTTAATTGTATTGATGTCGCAAACTTTTCATTGGAGTGAGGCGCGAATTTCTGCTTATCTGCAAACGGAAGGAGAGACGGTTTCACCTCATCAGGTAAGGTCTTTATTAATATCTGGTTTGCAAGAGTTACAACAATCTTTGCCTGCTGATATTCGGGAAATTTATTTAGGTGAAGATGGTACGGTTGAAAAGCAGGAATCTTTGCTATGAAAAAGATTGAAGAATGGGGAGTTGGCAAGAATAATAGGGTAAAGAATTTACCTAATTCTACTGTTTTTGCACCGAAAAGATTAGTTTCAGTTCGTAAAATGCGGGCAGAAATGAAGCGAAAGAGAATTTTTTTCCTTTGCCTAGTTCTGCCTTTTTACTTTCTGCTTTTAGGTGCGGCTGATTTAAATGAACAATTGGATATTCGGATTAATAATGGCACGCAAGGAGAGAGTCGAAATGAGGCCGATCGCTTAGTACGTTTAGGAGGTCAAGCACAACAAAACGGGTTATTAGATAAGGCGATTCCTTATTGGTTAAAAGCCATAACTATTTATTCAGAAATAGGCGATCTGGAGGCGATCGGTCGAACTTATGATTATGTGGGTTTAGCTTATGCTGATTTGGGTTTATTCCGAGAAGCAGAAGTTGCGCTGCGAAAAAGATTAGGAGTAGCGAGGGCGAATAAGGATTTGCCAGGTCAAATTTTTGGCTTGAATAATGTTGGTTCGCTTTTACTGAAAAGAGGTAATATTTCAGGAGCGAAAACAACATTTAATGATGCACTTTCTATTGCTCGTGCTACTAACAGTCCGGCTGGTATTGGCTTATCTTTAAATAATTTGGGTTTAGTTGCTGCAAATCAAAGAGATTATAATCAAGCGATTAAAAGATATGAGGAAGCTTTAATTTATCGCGGTCGTGCTAGTGACCCGGTGGGAGAGGCAAATACTTATAATAATTTGGGTGATGCTTATCGGGCTACTGACAATTTTTGGGAGACAATCAAGGCTTATGGTTCAGCTTTGAGGGTGGCGCGATTTGCGATCGATCGCCCAAATCAATTTCGCGCTATTGATGGATTAGTTAATACCTACAATTGCGCGAAAAATTATACTCGAACTTTAGATTTGTTGGAGGAACGTTTAAAAATAGCTCGCGCTTCCGAAAATCCTTACCAGGAGTTGAGATCGCTACGATTGTTGAGTCAATTTTACCGACAACAAGGTAAGAATATGGAAGCGCTAATGGTACAACATCAGGCAATTTGTTTGGCTCAAGAATTAAAGGAAACTCAAGCAGTTGCAGAATTGTTAGGAGAATTGATTGAAACTCCCGTTAATGATTAATTCAAATAAACTGCCCCTGATGGTTGTACAGTCATGGTAGTTTTGTCCAAACTAAAATTGCTCGTGGGGTTAAATATCACTTCTAAAACTCCGGGAGAAACAGGTTGAGGAGTAACAATTAAAAAGCCTCGGTCTGGACGATAAAAAGTGAGACTTGTGGGTGTATTTATTGAGCTTAAAGTAACACTATTGTTACCCGTTAAATAACGAGGTTGGGTGTCACCAATTACCTGATAGGCAATATCAGCACCAGAGTTATTTACTAACCTCAAATTTACTACTCCATTAACTGTGCTAACGCTAGTAGTTGCAGCTTGTTGTTGCTCTGGTGTTGGTATTACAGTTGTCTGATTAGAGTTAAGTGGTGCAGAATAGCTATTTTGCCGAACTAGTTGTTTGTTCCCATAATTTAGGGAATTACTCGCTCTTTGTTGACGTTCGGTTCTATAGTTAGAACAAATTTGTTCGGCATCACTTTGGGTAGGACTGGCTATACGACCATCGCGAACAGCAGGTGGTTCACTGACGCTACCAGAAGGCAAAGTTTCGATAATCGAAGCAGGTTGGTTGTTATTTCTGGAAGTTGGATTTTGCCGATTTATCGGGGATGAGTTTTGTCTATCAAGGGTTGTACTGTTGATGCGTTCTGCACAAAGCCGACTGCGTTCTACGGGAGATAATCCATCATTTTCAGGTTTTTGGTTTCCTGGTGTTGTATTCATATTTTCAGGCATTGTAGGGTTCATTTGAGCAACTGCTGGAAAAGCTAAAAGCAAGCTGCCAAAAATCACTCCTACTAGTCCAATTTGTTTTTTAATTTGCCGATTTGGTAAATTCATTTTATCCCCCAAGCTTTTATTAAAAAAGTGAAATTATTGAATAATAGGACAAGGATTGAAGAAGCGGTGAAAGAGTGTAAAAATTTCCCAATCACCAATCGCTAATCCCCTGTTATGCTTCTTCCCACAATTGGCGAACTCTTCCGGGTAGCCAGTCAGCTATTTCTTCAATTCGTTCTTTGGACAATTCATCTTTTGTGGCTGAGAACACAGCTTTCACTACTTGTTCTCGATCGACATTTTGTGGCATTCCACCTTCGTTGGCGACGCGGAATAAAAAGCGATCGTCGTTAATTTTAAAAATGCCAGGGCCTTGCCAAGGTGGACGAACTCGACTTAAAAATCCGACAATTGGATTAGTATCTCTCCACAGATCGCTAATTTCCATTTGCAACGCTTTATCTTCTGTTGGCATCGCTTCTTCGTGCAGTTCTGCGGCGACGCGATCGGCTGCATCAGTTGTCATTAAATCGCGCATTACTCGATACACGACTTCAGTCAAATCTCTGGCATCATAAGGTTCTGATAAGCCAGCTTTTAGCATGACTTTTTGCAAGAAAGGCATATCTTTATCAGCAATTGGTACTGCTGGGCCTCTCTTTAAAGATTCAGGAGGATTTGACTCCATTTCTTCTAAAGCTTTGCGACCTTTTTGGGTTAATTCTGCCTTTTTAAAAGTGATTAAATGAGGCAGAGGGCCATCAGGCGCACCATAAGTGTTAGCAATTCTGACATCAACTTCTTTTGGATTAATTGCATCAGGAACATCTTCCTGATTACCGTAAGCATTGCCGCTAAATTCGGCGTTGATATATTGCTTTTGATTTAAATAATCCAAGTGTCCTAAAAATTCTGCTGGAGTAAGTTCCCTACCAACAAAATCTTTTTGGTTGAAGTTAACTGTGTGCTTTTCGTTGTTGCTATCAGTTTCGCTGATTTTCTTCAGCATTATGTAAACAACATCCTCTCTTATTCCAATTGTCATAATGCTATTACACGCCTCCTAAATCACGCGATTCTTATCTTGAGGCTAATATGAAATCTATGTCTATTACCTCTGTCACAGGAAACATTCCTTTGTGAATTGTTTTCAATAATTATTCTGTTAAATTTTTTGTTTATCCCTGACTAAAGGTAGATGAAATTACCAGAAAATTTAAGCATAGATTACCAATAATTGATTAAGAATTAAACGTTTCTAAACGCTGTTGAGGTAAGGTAATAGTAACAGTTGTTCCTTGATTAATCGCACTATCAATGCGAATGTTACCGTCATGATTTTGAGCAATTGCAGCTGCGATCGCTAATCCTAAACCCGAACCTGTAACTGTTCCCCGACTGCGTGCTGGATCGACGCGGTAAAAGCGATCGAATAGATGAGGTAAAGCATCTTCAGGAATACCAATTCCCGTATCAATAATTTTTACTTGTAGCTGAGGAAAACTACCCCGACGAAAAATTCGCTGCAATTCTATACTCACTTTACCTTTAGTTGGCGTATATTGCAGCGCATTACCGATCAGGTTGGTAAATAATCGTGCTAATTGATCCCAGTCTCCTAAAAGGCTAAAAAAGTCTTCTTCAGTTTCTTCTAAATACTTTTTTCCTGTTCCCGATCCGCCAATCTCTGCTTTTAAATCCAAGGAAAGTTCAACGTTTTTTTCCTGTGCTACTAACTGTTGTTCTTCTACTACTTCCATTAGCAAAGCATCTAAAGGACAAGCGGAAAACCGAGGTTGAACAATGCCGCTATCTTGCCTTGCTAGAAATAGTAAATCATCCACTAAACGACCTAATCTTTTGGTTAATCTTTCGATTACTTTTAATTGTTGGTGATGGGTTACTTCTAATTCTGGATCGGCTAAAGCTACTTGGACGTTGGTTTGAATCATGGCGATCGGACTTCGCAATTCATGAGAAGCATCGGAGGTAAATTGTTTTAAACTTTGGTAAGATTCCCTCACTGGTTCCATCGCTAAACCAGAAAGAAACCAACCAATTGCTGCTACACAAATTACCATAAAAGTTGTGCCTAAACTTAAGTCAAATATTAATTGACGACTGGGTTTGGTGACTTCAAACCAAGGATGACTAACACGCAAATATCCGATTACTTCTCTACCAATTTCTACTCTTTCTGTAATTTGGCGTAAAAGTATACAGTTAGAAGAATTGGTAGTTTGTAGTTTGTAGTTGGTATCGTTTTTTCGCTCAATTTTTACTGTTTCTCCGGTACGGTTAGCATGAATGGGAATGTTCAAAGGTTCAGAAAAAGTTGACCAAAGTAATTCGCCATTAGGATTAAACCATTCTAAGTCAATGCGATCGTCTTCTACGTTATCAGCGTTGTCTCGAAAGCTAGCTTCTAGGTTAATGCGGAATTTGTTGTCTGTGGTGTTTGGTTCGATGACTAGCGATCGTTCTACCACTTCCACAACATGATTTAAAGTATCATCAACTCTTTCAATTAAAGTGCTCCGAACATAGAGATAAACCCCAGTTGCAAATAATAGTAATAACACAGCTGTTACTGCTGCGTACCAAATAGCTAAACGGCGGCGAGTTGTTTGAAACATAGTAATAAATTTGATCTGGATTCTAATAATTTTCTAAATTATATATCTTCTCGATCGTAATAATTTACATTAATATAGTGTAACAGGCTAATTTAGCCAATCGCAGAAATGCCAAAATTAAGAAAAAGGAGCGATCGCTATTGGTTAAAATTTAGTTAAATTAAACTTAAGATAAATCAGCCAAATAGCTACAACGAGGATAATTACCATGACTGCTACCCAAATCCATTTGTGGACGGTAGAAGAATATCACCGAATGATCGATGCTGGGATTCTTACTCCTGAAAATAAAGTTGAACTTTTAGAAGGTAAAATAATAGAGATGAGTCCTCAACGTCCACCTCACGCAGCTACAACCCAAAGATCGTCTGATTACTTGAAAGTAAGATTGAGAGGTATAGCTCATGTACGAATGCAGTTACCTATTACTCTCTCTAACTCAGAACCAGAATTAGATATTGCTGTAGTTCGGATCGATCCAAATGCTTATGGCGAAAATCACCCTCATGAGAATGATATCTTCCTATTAATCGAAATTTCTCACACTACTTTAAACATCGATCGCGAAGAAAAAGCACCTATTTATGCTAGAGCAAATATTCTTGAATATTGGATTTTAGATATTAGCAACCGCTGCGTTTATATTTTCCGTAATCCGACTGAATCGGGTTATCAAGAAGAAATTATTCTCACTGTAGATGCAGCGATCGCACCCTTAGCTTTCCCCGAAATTGAAATACCATTTCCTGAACTGTTTCTGCCTTAAATTTGTCTTTAAATAAAGATGCAAAATTTGCGATCGTCAAATCTATTTCACAGAGGGTTGTTATGAGCAAAACATTAGAAGTATATGTCAGTTTAGGTAGTCCTTTTGCTTACCTTGCCACTACGCAACTTCCGGGATTAATCGAAAGAACAAAATGCAACATTGTCTATCAAGTAATTGATATGTACAAAGTTTTTGAATTATCTGGTAATCCTGGATCTAAGGATGTCCCGGCTAAACGTAAGTATATAGTGAAGGATATTTTTGATTGGTGTAAATATTATAATGTTCCTTTCAATATACCGTCACGTCTTTTTATTAACAATGGTGCAGCAGCGGCGGCGGCTATTGCAGTAGAAAAATCGGGAAAATTACCTGAATTTATTGTTAGAGGTTTTCGCGCTTATATGGTTGAAGATTTGGATATTCAAGACCCGCAAGTATTAGGAAAACTTGCTGCGGAGATTGGCGCAGATGGAGAAGCTGTTGCTGCTGCTGTTACCGATCCGGCAGTGCTTCAAGAAGTAGAAAATCGGAACCAAGCAGCGATAGAAAGAGGTGTTTTTGGTGTACCTACTTTCTTTATTGGTGATGATATGTATTGGGGAAACGATCGCTTGATTTTAGTGGAAAAAGCGTTACTTAGTTGAGAAAAATTAAAGGGATTTGCGCCCGTTCCCAAAAACGACACAATTAAACTAATCCACTCACTTTAGGGAATTATTAAATGATACAAATGCTACTGAATTATAGTTAATTGTCGGGCAAATTTTTGGTTGGTTGTTGGAGTGATATTATGTCCGGTGTTGTTTATTTATAGTTTTTCTCTGAGGGTAGATTGCATTTTTAGCGAGCGTGGGGCAGAATGTAAATATTAACACTCTCAAACTTTGTGTATGTTATCCTCTCTACGAGGCAATAATAGCGTAGCTCGCCCAATTAAGGAAGAAGATCCAGCCCAACAGTTTATGAGAGATCATCAATTGCGGACACTGTTTGAGACGGCACTTGATGCAATGGCGATCGCAGACGATCGAGGGCATTACTTAGATGTCAATCCCGCTGCTTGTAAATTATTTGGCTTAGAGAGAGAGCAACTACTGGGATGCTGCATCTGGGAATTTGTAGAACCAGGGTTTGATTTTCAAACAGTATGGCAAGAACTTCAACAACAGGAAAAAGTGCACAGTGAGTTCTGCTTAGTGCGGACTGATGGGGAACTCCGTGTAGTGGAATATGCAGCAACAGCAAACTTTTTATATGATTGCCATCTTTTAGTAATGCGAGATATTACACGATGCAAACAAGCTGAGGAAAAAGTCCAAGAACTGACTCGCCAACTCGCACAAACCCAAGCGCAACTAAGGGAGGCAGGCATTGAGCATATAAGCATAGCTACCTCCACAGAAAGTCATTGTCTAGAGCAAATTGCCCGTCACATTCCGGGAGTTATTTATCAGTTTCGGCTGCGTGCTGATGGGACTTCCCATTTTCCTTACGCCAGCGAAGGGTTAAGAGAAATTTATGGCGTTGCTCCAGAAGAAGTACGGGAGGATGCTTATAAGGTTTTTACAGTTGTTCATTCTGAAGACTTCGATCGCGTCAATCAATCCATTCTCAAATCAGCCGCAGAACTTACTCCTTGGTATTGCGAATATCGAGTTTGCTTACCGGATGGGCGGATGCTGTGGTTGGTCGGTCATGCTACGCCCCAAAGGGAACCTGATGGCAATACCCTTTGGCATGGTTATATCAGGGATATTACAAATCGCAAACAAGCTGAAGCAGACAATCAACGTCAGCTTGCTATTTTGGAAAGCACTTCAGATTTAATCGGAACTGCTGATGTAACGGGTAAAGCTCTTTATCTGAATCGAGCTTGGCGAAATCTGCTCAATAATGATGAAGAAGCGATCGCCAAGTTACAAATATCTTCATGTCATCCAGAGTCGGCTTTAGATATTATCTTAAATCAGGGCTTGCCAGAAGCAATACGTTCCGGCATTTGGTGCGGCGAGACAGCAATACTAGATACTACGGGGCGCGAAATTCCTGTTTCTCAAGTAATCTTAGCTCACAAATCAACAGATGGAGAAGTGGAATATTTCTCTACGATCGTTCGAGATATTACAGAGAGTAAAGCCACAGAACTCGCTCTCCGCAATTCCCTAAAAGAATTATCAGATATTAAATTTGCTTTGGATCAAGCTGCGATCGTTGCTATTACTGATGAGCGAGGAATCATTAAGTATGCCAACGATAATTTTTGCCGAATATCTCAATATTCTAGAGCAGAACTTATTGGTCAAGATCATCGCTTGATCAATTCCGGTTACCATCCTCAAGAGTTCTTCCAAAATCTTTGGCAGACAATTTCAAAAGGGCAAGTCTGGCAAGGAGAAATCAGAAATAAAGCAAAAGATGGAACCTATTATTGGGTAAATACAACCATTGTTCCTTTGCTCAACGAGCATAATAAACCTAGTCAGTATTTGGCAATTAGAGTTGATATTACATCACGCAAACAATTAGAAGCTAAATTAATCGAAACTAGCCAATTACAACAAGCAATTTTAGACGGCGCTAACTACACGATTATTTCCACTGATACTAATGGTATTATCAAAACCATTAATGCTGCTGGTCAAAAAATGTTGGGTTATTCATCAGCAGAATTAGTAGATAAAGTTACACCTGCAATTATTCATGATTTAGAAGAAGTTAAACAACGTGCAATCGAACTAAGTGCAGAATTGGGCAAACCCATTGCACCCGGATTTGAAGTATTTGTGGCTAAGGCACGTTTGGGAATGATTGATGAATATGAATGGTCTTATATTCGTAAAGATGGTTCGCGGTTTCCGGTACAACTTTCTGTTACTGCTTTGCACGATCGAGAAGGAACAATTACCGGATTTTTGGGCATAGGAAATGATATCACCGAACGCAAAGAAGCCGAAAAAAATCTGCGTCAAAACGAGCAAAAGTATCATCAAATTCTCGATGCTATTACTGATATGGTACTGGTCAAAGGCCCCCAATCTCGCATTGCCTGGGCAAACAAGGCATTTCGAGACTATTATGGCTTGAGCAACGAGCAACTAAAAGACATGATTGATGCTCCGTTTAATCAACCAGACTATACGTTGCAATACATTCGGGATGATACTTATGTGTTTGAAACTGGGCAATCTTTGGAAATTGAGGAACCTGTTACCCGTTATGATGGCAAAGTGAAGATATTCAACACCATCAAGTCAGTTATTTGGAACGAAGCTGGTGAGAAAATTTTAACAGTAGGCGTATCTCGTGATATTAGCGATCGCAAACAAGCAGAAATTGCCTTACGAGAGAGTGAAGAAAAATTGCGATCGCTTTTTGAGTTATGCCCGGTAGGAATTGCACTAAATGATACACAAGGTAATTTTGTCGAAGTCAATAGTGCTTTTGAAACAATTACTGGCTATTCTTTAGCAGAATTGAACCAATTAAGCTATTGGAATTTAACTCCAAAAAAGTATGCTGATGAAGAAGCCCGTCAATTAGAATTACTTAATACCGTTGGTCGTTACGGCCCTTACCAAAAAGAGTATATCCGCAAGGATGGATTTTTGCTACCTGTGGAATTGCGCGGACTATTGGTGACAGGTAAAGATGGAAATCAATATATCTGGTCAATTATTGTTGATATTGCGGAACGCCAACGGCAAGAACAAGCTCTTCGTTTAATTGTTGAAGGTACAGCAGCGAAAACAGGGGCAGCATTCTTCAAAAGTTGTGTTCAATATCTTGCCCAAGTATTAGAAGTTCGTTATGCCTTGATTGCTGAATTTGTTGACTCAGAAAAATTGCAAGTCAAAACTTTAGCATTTTGGGCAGGTGATGACTTTGGCGATAATTTTACTTATAATTTAGCCGGGACCCCCTGTGAGAATGTTTATGCTCAAGGTGAGTTGTGTGTATATCCAAATTCAGTGCGATCGCTCTTTCCCAAATGTACAGATTTAATCAGATTACAAGCCGAAAGTTATGCAGGTTTACCAATTATAGATGCTGCTGGTAATTGTTTGGGATTACTAGCAGTTTTAGATAGTAAACCAATGGAAAAAGACCTCAAAATGCAATCAGCTATCTTGAGGATTTTTGCTACTCGTGCTGGTGCAGAAATAGAACGCATCAACGCAGAAGCAGCCTTAAGACAAAAAACTGAAGAGTTAGAAACAACTCTGAAAAAATTGCAAACTACCCAAACCCAATTAATTCAAGCAGAAAAAATGTCAAGTTTAGGGCAATTAGTTGCTGGAATTGCCCATGAAATTAATAACCCCGTGAGTTTTATTTATAGTAATATTCAACACGCTACTGATTATGCAAGTAACTTAATAGAGCTAATTCAACTTTATCAGAACTATTATCCTAGTCCGCCGCCAGCAATTTCTGATTTCACTGAAGAGATCGAATTTGAGTATTTAGCCAGTGATTTTTATCAATTACTAACATCAATGAAAACTGGAGCTATACGCATTAGAGATATTGTGAAATCTCTGCGGACATTTTCGCGTTTGGATGAAGCTGTTTTGAAAGAAATAGATATTCATGAAAATCTTGAAAGTACTTTAGTAATTTTACAAAATCGGTTGAACGGTCGAGCAGGAAACCCAGAAATTCAGATTAAGCGAAATTATGGTCAATTACCTCTGGTGGAATGTTACGGTGGTTTATTAAATCAAGTAATGATGAATTTGTTAATAAATGCTATTGATGCGATCGAACAACAGCGAGAAAGTCTAGCACCTACGGAAAAATCAAACTATCACGGTCAGATTACGATTACAACTTCTGTTAGTTCGGAAAATCAGGTTGTTATCTCCATTCAGGATAATGGTTGTGGAATGAGTCCCCAAGTCCAAGAAAAGATATTTAATCCCTTTTTTACGACTAAACCAATTGGTAAAGGTACGGGAATGGGGTTAGCAATTAGCTATCAAATTGTGACAGAGAATCATCAAGGTAATTTGCGATGTTTTTCGACACCAAGAACAGGAACTACATTTCGGATTGAATTACCAATTCGCAAAGTTAACTAAAATTAAACTGTTGTGTTAGCTGACAAAAGTTTTTGGGCATACTGAGCTAAGAGCATCAGTACCCTTTGGAGCTTTCACATGAAAGAATTTGGATTAACCCTTGAGTGGGCAATAGTTATGTTTAGCTACGAATATCATTTGACGTTGGAAGATATTCGCTATGAAACAGATTCGGCACAGAAAATATTTAAGAAAGATTGGTTAAGTCAATTTACAGATTCAATCAATAATTTTTTGCAAAGTCAGGTTCAGGACAGTAATTGTTTGCCTAGTCAAGCTCAGATAGTCTACTATCCCGATCGACAACTCCGTATCTTTACTGACTTTACTGAGCTTAAGAACCAAGTTGAAAAACTGTTATCTAACCTAGAGTCTCCTAAAATCCCAAAACTTGTTTTATTAAATCTTTCACTTTTTGTTATTTATCATCCTTTGGGTGTTGAAGAGGACGAACAATACGCAAAATTAAAACTTAGCGAGAAATTCCGTTCTAGGATTGTTCAGACTCTAGAATCATACGCCGAAACCTTACAAGTAGAGAAATATCTTGTAACAACTTTCAAGTCAAGTTACAAGATATTGATGAATGACTTGCAAGAACCACAATTTCCCTTGAATCTTATTTTTGGCGGATTGATTGGAGCAGTTGTAGTAGCTGTAGCGGCAGCTGTCGCTATGCCTCTAGTTATTGCGGTACTTGCTCCCTTGCTTGCGCCAGGACTTTCGGGAGCAGCAGCTATTTCTGCTGTTCTTGCTGCGCTTGGTGGAGGCGCGATCGCAGCAGGCGGTCTTGGCATGGCAGGTGGAGTTGCCGTGATTGTCGGTGGTGGAGCGATTCTTGGTGTAGGTGCTGGAACTGGAATCGGTGCGCTTTTCACTCAATCGCCAGAATTAGTAATACCTGAAGCTGCTAAATTTCTAGTAGCTTTCAAAGATATTATTTTGGCTCAAAAAAACGTTCCTCCCGCACAAATTGTTAAAGAAGCAAAAGAATTGCTTCAAAAACTCCGAGACTCTATTCGCTCCTATGAAGATAGGGAATTTGAATTAAACATCAATTCTCAAGCTAATCAAAAAGAGAGAGATAATATTAAGAAAGTTCTCTCTTACCTAAATAAAGCTATAGAAATAGCTGAACAATTGCTAAGTGAGTTCTTAAGAAGAAAGAACTTTTGTAAATAACTTAAGCAAGCTAAATTTGAAAAGTTTAGTCTAGATTGGGTATAACTCAAAACCTTGTAGAGACGTTATATATAACCTCTCTACATTATGGACATGATATTTAAGTGTGATCGCTCATTCCGGCAAAAATTCAGCACTCAAAACTTCATCAGAACTATAAGGACAAAACTCTGGAAACATTTCCATAAAAAGTCCAGTTTCTGCACTCGCTTGTTCGACTGCATCTGTATAACATTCGGCAAAAACCTCTGCTAAAAAAGGTTTAAGACTAGGCGAATCTTTCAATGCTTTTCTAATATATCTGCGATGTTCAACAATGCTACCTTTCCAGCTACCACTGCGGAATTCTGGCTGATATTTCCATTTCAGTAAGTGCATTAAAAGAATAACAAGATTAGTCTTAAAACTCCTGCGTTCACTCCTTCCCATGTCTTCAACTTCTTCAATTAAATTTTCCCAATCAATGTGAGAATAATCCCTCATTCGTAACTTCGCTACTGTCGTTTCAATCCATTTCAAATAATCAGTTTGATACAAACTTTTACTCATACAGCACTCGCTTTTCCAAACTGAGTTAAGAACCGGAACGCTTTCACCACAAAAGTAGCACAAGTATAAGGAGAAGTTTCATAAAAAGACCGCCAAGCAGCTGCTTTATACTCATCATAGCGATCGCCTTTTTCAGGGAACCTATCCAAAAATGCTAACCTCACAGCATGACCAATTAACACATCTAAAACAATGTAATCTTCTATTTTTAAATCAGGGTTACGTTCTGCGATAGCCGATAATTCCATCAATGTTTCGATGTTAGTTTGGCGATACTCTGGCGCAACAATCTTATTTAACAAATGCTCAATTTGCAAAGCAAAATTCTTTTCACCGGGAGTCATTTCTGAAAGCAACAATTCACTATCCAAACGGTTACGTCTCTCCAATTTATCCCCAATTACTAAACCTTTACAATGTTTCAATAATTGCCAAACGCGAGGATAAAAATCTTTCGGAACTCGGTTTAAAGCACCATCTCTTTGACGTATCTGCAACCATTTACCAGTTTGTGATTCTTCTTCTTTTTCAGGAAGTACTACCCATTCAATCTCTTTTTCTGATTGTTTGACGTGCAAAGATTCTTGTTGACGTAATAATTGATTCATTCCTTCATAACCAGCAATTACCTGACGCACGCGGGTTTTTATTTCAAAAGGACTCAAATTCATTAAATGTTCGTGTGCTTCATCTTGAGTAATTTTTAATTCCTGTGCTAATTCGCTGGTTATTAACAGAATTAAATACCCAACTCGTAAGGTTAGTAAACCATTAAATAAATCTGGTTCTGCCTTGATCAATAAACCAAGATAAATTAAAATTTCTTGGGTGAGAACGCGATCGCGAATATCTTCTCCACAAAATTCTTTAATTTTCTCTTCAATTTCATGATGCGACATTGGGCGAGTAATCAATGAAACTTCGCTATAAGCTTTACCCACAGAAATCTGTTTTTGCCGCACTAAAATATCCGTCACTGCATCTGATAAACCAATATCCACCATTCCCATTAAACCTGCGGCACGGCGAATTACCGTCCAGTGAATTAATGACTCGTTCGACGTTTGATTAACTACACCTCTGACTGCTTTTTCGTAAATTTCCTTAAGTAAATCTGCTACTGTTACTGGATGTTTTGGCCCGCCTAAACCAGTATCAAAATTTACACTTTTCAATCGAGTTAAAGTTTGTAATAACTCAATTTGTTCGTACATATTTTGCGAATCTCGCAAGCAATTAATCAAGAAACGAGTATCAGTTTCATACTCTAACTTGAATTCCTGAATATGACCCAAAGGCCAGTTTTTTTCAGGCTTATCAGCTAAATAATACTTAACTGATGCTGCATTCTGAACCGCAGATTGAGTAAATTCAAAATTATGGATAAAATCAATTCTTTCTTTAGCAGATGTCTGCATAAATTGTTGCAAATTGCCCAATTTAACCTGCACACCATTGCAATAACCAGAATTGAGTTCTTGCATTAACGCCAACAATGCTTCGCTTCCCGTTTCCAGCATGGAATGAGTTAACAGTAAAGTCATTGTTGGTCTTCCTAACTCCATCCAATTGCGCTGAATATAAGCTAATTCGCTTCTAATTTGATCCAGTAGAAAATGGTAATCTAAGGTTAAATAGAACTGTTGTTTATCCAAAAATGCGGGTAAGAAAACAATTGTTTCCCCACGAACTCGGAAAATTCTCGAAGTAGTTAAACTGCGTAATCTTCGTACCGGACGACCTGTTAAACCTAATTTATCATTACGTCCAATTTGCGTATAAATTGTGGATAATTCACTTGCTTGTCGCACTTGAATTGGTTCTACTTGTCGAGGTGTTTGG
This sequence comes from [Phormidium] sp. LEGE 05292, assembly GCF_015207735.1. Lineage (GTDB taxonomy): Bacteria > Cyanobacteriota > Cyanobacteriia > Cyanobacteriales > Aerosakkonemataceae > Floridanema. Next base: position 12,220 of record NZ_JADEWG010000089.1, on the reverse strand, counting down.
GTGGGAATCCCGTAATCTGCTAATTTAATTTTTAATTCTTCATCTTCTGCTAAAAGGGCAATTTGTACTAAAGGATTAGATTCTTTACCAGTACACAAATGTCTACCTAAAGGATCGATATCTCCAATGGCAATTAACCCTTCACTTAATAACTGCCCTAAATAATACAGACTTTGCGCCCAAACTAATGGAACATTTTCATTAGGTAAGCGAGTTTGGGTTTTAGGGTGCGATCGCTCTAATTCTATCTTATCCTTCGGTACATAATAAAGTTCCGGTAATAACTGCAAACCATCCCTTTCTACCAACAAACTTTCTAATTTCTGTTGATAATCTTGCGCCTGTTCCTTATTCCCATGAAATAAACCATCTAGAAACAAATAAGTGAAAAATAAAGGCCATTCACATTCTATATTTTCAAACTGCTTCAATTCCCAAGGTTCATAATGCAAACGGGTATGATCTTCGATCGTTGTTTGATGTCCATCTCTCAGAAAACGTTTACAACCGTAACGACCTGCTAATTTGTCTATAATTTTCTTTTTAGTACGTTCCACTAACTGTTGATTCTCAACCGCAAACGCCGGAAAACTAATTACACTCAATAAAGCAGCATCCACTTCCTTTGAGCTAGATTCCCTTGGTAAAATCGACTTTAACGTAATTCTCGCTCTTGCAATTTCATCTGGTAAAACGTGAATTACCGAAGCTTGACTTCCTCTAATCCCAAACAAATTTATGCCATTAATTGCCTCTAAAGCTGCTTTCGCTATTCCCACTGAACTAGCATTTAATTCTGGATTTCCCCGATTAATTTTATTGCCTCTTTCCCACAAACCATAATCAGGTGTTCGATAAGCCCGCCCGATATAATAAACTAAATTTTGAACAAAATTCACCTCATCCAGCGTATAAATTATGTGTAATCCTGAAGCAGTCATTTGTGCCAAAATCAGCAGGAACAGCGAAGTTGCATCTAACTGCAAATGTCCCCACTGATCGTCACCAACCACAATATCACCTGTATTGGTATTGTATTTGGCGTGTAAAGCATCTAAAGGAGATTGAGTTTCTTTAAATTGTTCGACTTTGTGGGACTGACGCATCATGCAAAACAACAGTCCCCGCATCAATTTAACGACGCTTTGTTCTAACTCATAACTACGTCCAACGTCATCATTTAACTTGCGATATCCTAATGCTAACCCCCAAACCGCCAAAATGCTGTAAACATTGTCTCTCACCCAAGCATCTGTGTAATCTCCATGAGCATTTATGGCTGTAGAGGCAGGTAGTAACCCCGTAATCGGATTTTGTCGATTCAAAATTACTGTTTGAATTTGCTGGTAGTAATAATCTAAGCGTGTTTGCAGTTCCGATAGCTTGTTTGACATCATAAATTTTATGGATTTTGGCGGATTAATTGCCCTTGGGCTTGAAGTTAATTAATTGAATAGCAGCACACCGCATTTCAACGATGTAGCTTAATATTTATTAAGTTTTTTTTTACTAGTTTATCAGGTTGTTGCAACTAATAATGATGTTGCAGATAATTTTAAATCTGTTTTGCTAATTTTTACATAAATCTGATAAAAAATCAACCGATCTTTCCGGGAAATTGAACGACAATTCTGTAGAACATAAGTAGAAAACAAAAACAATTTAAATTTGCATCATAAATTGTTAAAGCAATCAACCAAGAATAAAAAGCAGGTGACGGATATGTGTACTAAATACAATAAAAACAATTCACCTTTTTTGCGAATTGTTTACTCTAAAGTGAAAGTTAACGGTAAAGTAGAATTAGTACCTTTGGAACTTTATGCTGATGGTTCCGTGAAAAAGGCGGTTTGAAGATCGCTAAACTATAAACATTAAAGAAGTAACGGAAACAGGGTTTAATTTTTTCAGGAACTACACAGCAATGCAGCATCAAGGTAAACTATGCTGCTATAGAGAAGGTGAGGAGAGTTTGTGCAGAAACAAGTCATTACTAAAACGCTTAACTTTTCTGTACTGGGACAGCCAGTACACTTATTAGATGATTATCCAGGTTGGCTAATCGCGCAATTGCACCAGCAATTAGGCGGGCACGTCATCACGCTAAATGCAGAAATGACCATGCAGGCGGAAAAGAATGCCACTTTAGCTGAAATTATTAAGCTAGCAGATTTAGTCATACCTGATGGTTCTGGAGTCGTCCTTTACCTTTGGTTGAAAGGTAAAAAAGTGAAGCGTTGTCCGGGAATTGAGTTAGCAGAAACTCTTCTGTTGTATGCAGGACAATTAAGTAAACCAATGCCTGTATTTTTCTTTGGTGGTGCGCCAGAGGTAGCGGAAAAAGCCGCCAAATTTTGGCAGCAGCGATGTCCAAAATTGGCGATCGCAGGCACTCAACACGGTTATCTCTCGCCCGAAGAAGAACAGCAGTTGTGCCAAACTTTAAAAGAAAAACAACCGAGTTTAATTTTCGTGGGGCTAGGAGTACCACGTCAAGAACTATGGATCGCCCAACACCGCCACCTCTGTCCCAAAGCGATCTGGATCGGCGTAGGTGGTAGTTTGGACATTTGGGCAGGGACAAAAACTCGTGCCCCCGCTTGGTTCCGGGAAAATCATCTAGAATGGCTATATCGGCTTTACCAAGAACCTTGGCGCTGGCGGCGAATGTTAGCTTTACCCTTGTTTGCTTGGAAGGCTTTACTAAGCAATTTTTTCCGCAAATAAAGACGTTGCAAAATGGCACATCTCCACCAACGTCGTTCCGAAAATGTGAACGGCGATTTTTATGTCGATCGCACCTGCATTGACTGCGATACTTGTCGGTGGATGGCACCGGAAGTTTTTCATGAAGCTGGAGAACAATCAGCAGTTTATCATCAACCTGCCAACTCCAGCGAAAGAGCGAAAGCAATGCAGGCTTTATTGTCCTGTCCCACTGCTTCCATTGGTACAGTTGAAAAACCAAAAGATATCAAAGAAGTTCAAGAAACTTTTCCCATTTTAGTGGCAGAAAATGTTTATCATTGCGGCTACCATTCGGAAAAATCTTTTGCTGCTGCCACTTATTTCATTACTCGACCTGAAGGGAATATCATGATAGATTCCCCTCGGTTTACTCCACCCCTTGTCAAACGTTTAGAAGCAATGGGTGGGATTCGTTATCTGTATTTAACTCACAAAGATGATGTCGCAGATCATCAAAAGTTTCAAGAACATTTTGGTTGCGATCGCATTTTACACAAAGACGAAATTAACACAGGAACTCGTGATGTTGAAATTCAAATTTCTGGGACAGATCCCATTCAATTTGCCCCAGATTTGTTAATTATTCCGGTTCCCGGACACACCGAAGCTCACACAGTTTTACTGTACAAAAACACCTTTTTGTTTACAGGCGATCACTTAGCTTGGTCGGAAACATTACACCAATTGTATGCTTTCCGGGAGCATTGTTGGTACTCTTGGACAGAACAAATTAAGTCCATGCAAAAGTTAGCAAATTATCAGTTTGAATGGGTATTACCCGGACATGGCAGACGCTATCATGCTGATAAAGAAACCATGCAAAAGCTGATGGAAAAGTGTGTTGATTGGATGAAAAGCTCGATCGGGATTTAATGATTTACATGATATTCAGGATTAATCAAGAAATCTAGTAAATCTGGAAATCTTGGTCAAATTTTCCCAGTCCCCAGTAGTAGGGGCGATTCATGAATCGCCCCTACCGCAGTCCTCAATCACATCGCGATCGACCTTTGTTGTTGCCGCTGTTTGATTCTTGCCAAACTACCTGTAGGAATAGAATTAATTAACTGACGAGTGTATTCTGTTTTCGGTTCGCGATAAATCATATCGGCAATATCAATTTCTTCAATCTTGCCGCTATTCATTACCATGATGCGATCGCTCATAAATTTCACCACACTTAAATCATGGGAAATAAAAATATAAGTCAAGCCAAACTCCTGCTGAATTTCCTTTAACAAATTCAACACTTGCGCTTGTACAGAAACATCCAAAGCTGAAACCGACTCATCACAAATAATAAACTTCGGATTTAAAGCCAAAGCACGGGCAATACAAATCCTTTGCCTTTGTCCCCCTGAAAATTCATGAGGATAACGGTTCATCCAGTCAGGATTTAAACCCACTTTCTCTAACAGATAAGCAGCGCGATCGCGTCTTTCTCGATCGTTTTTACCTATTTCGTGAATTCGCAAAGGTTCCATTACTGCATCCCCAATTTTCATCCGAGGATCGAGAGAACTAAACGGATTTTGAAACACAATTTGCATTTCCCGGCGTAACTTTTGTAAAGGCGCACCACTCAAATTCGTAATATCGCGCCCTTCAAATAAAATTTGACCGCCCATTGGTTCAATTAATCGCAACAAAGTCCGAGCTAAAGTAGTTTTACCGCAACCAGACTCTCCCACCAAACCCAAAGTTTCACTCTTATAAACATCAAACGAAATGTTATTTACAGCCATAATGTAGCGTTTCGTTTTCCCAAACATTCCCCGCACCGGAAAACCCACCTGAAGATTTTTTACAGACAAAATTGGTGCGTCAGAAGTGTTGACTGGTGAGTGAGGACGAGACACTGGAAAGGAAGAATTGGAAACTCCGATTTGTTCATTTGAATCTTTGCTTTTCTCTTCAATTTTCCATTCCCCATCAGCAGTTTCCACCACTTCCATAAAATCAGAAACCGTTGGCAGATAACGCAGATTGCGCTCCAATTTGGGGCGGCAAGCTAACAAACCTTTAGTATAAGGATGGCGAGGAGCCGAAAAAATTTGCCAAACTGGGCCAAATTCAACTATTTTTCCCCGATACATCACAGCCACAGTATCAGCAATTTCGGCAATTACGCCCAAGTCGTGAGTAATAAAAATCATCGACATTCCCCGACCTTGGCACAACTCGCGCAACAGTTCTAAAATTGTGGCTTGAACAGTCACATCTAAAGCAGTAGTCGGTTCATCAGCAATCAAAACTTTGGGATTACAAGAAATCGCCATTGCGATCATGACTCGCTGCATTTGACCCCCGGAAAGTTCGTGGGGATAGCGATCGAGTATCGCCAACTTTTGCTGATTAATGTGCTGATTAATTTCCTTCTCGCTAATATTAACCGCCCACTCTTCAGCAGCAGAACTACCTAACTGTTCTTGTCGTTTAATTTCCAAAAAACGTTGCTGCAACACTTCATCACTAGGAAGCAATTTCACCTCTTGTAACAGAGAAACCGCCAACCTCCTTGCTTGTGCCTCGGAAACATTTTGGTGCAACCGAATTGCTTCTGTAATTTGAAAACCAATAGTGTAAACCGGATTCAAAGAACTCATCGGTTCTTGAAAGATCATTGCAATCTCACCGCCCCGATACTGCTGCTTTCTTCTTTCCGGCAATTGCAGCAGATCAACAGCTTCGCCACCTTCCACTGGGTCTTGAAACCAAATTTCACCCAACACCCTGCTTGGAGTCGGCACCAAACCCATCACAGCCAAGGAAGTCACTGATTTACCAGACCCCGACTCACCGACAATTCCCAGAGTTTGCCCAGGTTTCACTTGAAAAGAAATATCATCAACAGCTTTCGTAACTACAGGCGTTTTACCTGTACCTTTGGCAAGAAACTGAACTTGCAAGTTGCGAACGTCGAGAACGGTGTCAGTCATGGAAGTGAAGCATTAAAATAACCACATCTTAACAGTCATGAGGCTCTGATTTGTAGTACTAAGTACTCTAAGTCCCCGACTTGTGGAAAAAGTCGGGGACTTGGCGGCGATTACTGAACAAACTTTCCTACACTTTCAGCCAAAATCGGGATTTTTTGACTATTTTTCTGAACCTCTTCCACATTTGAATTAATAAATTTGAACAGAGGAGAAATTTTCTCTAAATATCTCTCCTCTGCCCCCCTGCCCCCCTGCCCATTCATGATGTGTGATAACTTACTTGGGCATGACGTTATTCGGGTTATCAGTTTGTCTAAGTTGGGCATTGGCAGGCAAAGTAGTGTTATTGGAAACTTTGTTAAACACCAAAGCCCCTTTACCAAAAGTAGCTGGTCTGGGTTTTCCAGCTTCAATGCCTTGTAGTTCCATTCGCAGTTTACCTTCAGGAGTAAACTCAAAAATCGTTTGGGCGGTTTTATTGTTATTGGTTGTCAAATCCAATTGCATCGGTTTGGCGCTTGTGGAAGCAACTCGGTATTTTAGTTGTAAAGCTTGAGCTTTTTCTGAGCTTGACGGCAAGACAATAAATAATTTACCATCAGGCCCAAAAATAAAAGTGAGATTCTGAGTCGAAGAAACTCGGCTTTGCCAACTTCCCACCAATTTCTGGTTAATGGGGTTTGTAGCTTGTTTAGTTTGTGCTGTTGGCTGTGCTGTTGATGGCAAAATATCAAGATTAGTGCTAAATGTACCAACTAAGCTCAAAAGTAAGCTAGAAACGAAGAGTTTCCTGAAAGTTGGTACTGCACCTGAAAGAAGAGCAAAATTGAGGATAGGGTTACGCATGGTGTTTTCACAGAGAAATCAACTAGAGATTACAGACGCGCACCTCTATTGTTAGGTTAATAGAAGGCTAGTCTTTGTGAAAGACGCAGTACTTACCTCATTTGTGTCCGAGGCAGATTGCATCTAGATAATATTCTTCGGGGTCATCTTAGCAAAACTATCGTCAACTCATGATAACAACAGGAGTTTTTTTAGATATAGTTGAGTTTCAGACAAAATAAGAAATCTAACTTTAATCAAAGTGTTTTCATTCGGTTAGACATTGTTTCTGGGGAGTGAGTCTCATGGTTGCAGAAGTACAAAAAGCTAATATGCAGAGCTTGCAAACAAATGCAATTGATTTGTTAGGACAAGTTGGTTCGTTATTACATCGTGTGAGTACAGCACTGAGTTCTGACAGTGCTAGTGAAAAGTATGCCAAATTTCAACGAGAAGTGGCGGATGCTACTCGCAATGTTTCAGACTTAGAGTTGAGAATGGCAATAGTTGCGCCAATGAAAGCGGGTAAATCTACGATTATTAACGCTATTGTTGGTCAGGAATTATTGCCGAGTCGCAATGCAGCTATGACAACTTTGCCTACGGAGATCATTTTTGATCCGCAGTTAGCCGAGCCAGTTTTAATTTTAACTCCGCAGATTCAAGATATTTTTCGTGACACTTTTACGGCTTTACAGCGCAAAATTACTGAGTTAGGTTTAAACCGAGTCCAGGAAAGAATGGCGCAATATCCCCATTTGGCAAAGTTACCTGAGAAAATTCAGGGGATGACGGGAATTGCTATTGAAAATAAAATTTCAGGTCGGTTGCCGATTATTAATAGTTTACGTGCTTTGAATGATATTATCCGCCTTTGTAGTGTTTTAGATCCGCTTTCCGATCCTTTGCAGTCGCTAATTGATGTACCAAGAATTTATACTCCTTTTTATCGATCGGGAATTACAGAAAAAGCGGATATTGCGGGTAAATTGGTAATTGTGGATACTCCGGGGCCAAATGAAGCGGGGGAAAATTTAAAGCTGGTTAATGTGGTAGCGGAACAATTACAGGCGAGTTCGGTAATTTTAATTGTGCTGAATTTTACGGAGTTAAATACGAAGGCGGAAGAGGAGATTAAAAAGGATGTAGAACGGGTAATTGAGTTGCGCGGAAAGGATAATTTGTATGTTTTGGTGAATAAGGTAGATCAGCGCAAAGAGGGAGATATGACTCCCGAACAGGTGCGTCAGTTTGTGGCGGCGGAGTTTGGGATTGGGGATGGGGAACAGAACGATCGCGTTTTTGAAATTTCGGCAAGATGGGCGTTTTCTGCGGCTAATTTTTTGGGAGAAGTGCAGCAAAATCCGGGTGCGGATGTGGCACAATTGAAGACGGCCCGATCGCTCGCTCAAGATGTTTTTCCTTTAGATTGGGAAGAAGAATTACAAGAAACTACAGTTACACAATTACAAAAGAAAGCCGAAAAACTGTGGAATAAATCTGGCTTTGATGCCTTTTTAACTAATGCGGTTAATGCTTTAATGACTGAAGCAGCACCCAGATGTATTACTTCTTCTTTGAAAATTGCTAAAGGTCGGTTGCTAGAACTTTTGGAAGATACCCAATTACGCAGTCGGGCTATTAATGAAGATGGGGAAAAACTGCGGTTGGAAGTAGCAGCTTTAGATGAAGATATTGATAGTATTGAAAACTGCCGTCACAGCTTACAAGAAATTGAACAACTCAAAATAGATTTGCAAGAAAAGTTGAATAAGATTTTAGAAAATCTCCAGCAAGAAGGGAAATTGAGTGTAGAAACATATCTGCTGCAAGACGATCGACAAGTTGCTGATTTTGTTGAGAAAGGTGGCTCAACTGGCAGGGTTTTTGCTAACTGGATCTCGCAACAAAAACAAGAGGTTGCAACTGAGTCTAAGCGATTGAGTGCAATGGAATTTAATACTTTAAGAGAAGCAGAGGAATTTGCCGCATTAGCTGTAGCTTATGCCAAGCGCCGAGTAGATTTGTTATTAGAAAAGGTGCAGGAAAATACTGGTCAAATAATTGATGAAGCTCGGCAAGAAATGATGAAATTCTTAGATGAGCAAACTAGACCGATTATCGATCGAGCCAGGGAAAGGTTGAATGAAAATTTCCATTTAAATCTTTCTTTACCTAATCTACGATTTCAGTCAGATTACTATATTGACTTGAACAAACCTTTAGTAATTCGCCATACTCGGACGATCGATCAAGGTTACAGTGAAGTTGTCAGGACAAAAAGATCGTTTTTTCACTTTCTGTGGTTAGTTCCTTTTGAAATTACCGAGAAAGTCAAAAGACCGCATAAAACAGAGAATTTTTACACCGTTTCTTTGCAAGGAATAATTTACGAGATTAACAAGCTGATTGACCAAAGAATTAATGACATTAAACAGGGAATCAGTCAATATTTGGATGAAGATTTCCAACAAAGAATTGATGACTTTTTTAATGATTTGGATGCTTACTTGAATAATTACCGCAATAGTTTAAAACAAGCTCAAGTAGACCAACAGCTTTCTATTGAAGCGAAAACTAAATTAATTCAGGCACTTAATTCATTAGTTCCTGAAGTTAAAGAACAGGTGAAAAAAGCTGATGGTTATCTCAAATATATGCAAGAGTTAGTGTCTCATGATTGACGTACTCCCCTAATGAAAATCGAGGGAATATCGGAAACTAAGTAAAAAGCGATCGCAGAGCAAATCCACACAAATTAGGATTTGTTCCAAGCGTTGTTAAGATAACAAGTAGAGTGAAACTTTTTATAGGAGGCGGGGCAATCATGACTATTGCATCCCAAAAAATGACTCTGGAAGAGTATCTTAACTATGACGATGGTACTGATAACTGCTATGAATTGGAAAATGGGAAGTTAGTTGCTATGCCTCCTGAAAGCGAACTGAACAGACGAATTGCTACATTCTTGTTTGCTTACTTTCTGCAACAAGGAATTCCATCTTATAGACTGACGATGAAGACTGAAATTGTCGTAAGTGGTTCACAGGCAACTACACGCTTCCCCGATCTAATAATACTATCTGAGGAGTTGGCAACGGCATTGAAAGGGGCACGCATATCGACTATTACACTCGATATGCCACCACCTTTGTTGGTAGTTGAAGTGGTGAGTCCAGGACAAGAAAAGCGCGATTATCGTTACAAAAGATCGGAGTATGCAGCGCGAGGAATTGCCGAATATTGGATTGTCGATCCGATGCAGCAAAAGCTGACGCTGCTGGAGTGGGTAGAAGGTTTGTATGAAGAAAAGGTTTATCAAGGAGATAGTTCGATCGCTTCTCCACTAATTGGAGTTCTGAATCTTACTACTTCACAAATTTTAGCGGAACAATAAGAATAAATACTTTTTAACCCATAGAAGGCGATCGCTCACATTAAAATTGATTCAGCCTGGATAGGACTTTAGTTGCTGACAGTTTTATTGAAAAATTTTATTCACAATGACCCATTCTAAATCAATCTTTACTCATAAATTTCGCCTACGTACTACTCTGGTGGTACCCTTCGTGTTGCAAATAGTGAGCGCAGTTGGTTTAGTGGGCTACCTCTCCTTTCGCAATGGTCAACAGGTAGTGAGTGACCTTGCTGGTCAGCTACAACAGGAAATCAGTTCCAGAGTTCAGGAACGAGTTCGGGTTTACTTGGAAGCACCAAAATTAGTCAATCAAATTAACGAGGATGCGGTTCGCTTGGGGACATTGGATTTCAATGACCTTGAGAGTGCTAGAACTTATCTTTGGAAACAAGTTCTTCGCTTTAAATCGATCGGTCATGTGGGAATGGCTAACGAGAAAGGTCAATATCTGCGCGTTGGCTGGATAAACCGTTCGGTTGGTTCTGAAGAACCGCAACTGGCAGAGCAACTCAAGCGGGGAACTGGCGATTTAATTTATCACAAACTTGACAATGATGGTCATCCCATTGAGGTGGTGAAGACTGTTCCCAACTATGATGTGCGTAAGCGTCCTCTTTATCAAGCTGTTCTGAAGAATAATCGCGCTGCTTGGAGTGACGTTTATATTAATTTTGGCTATGGTTCATTGCAAATTAATGCCAGTTCTCCGTACTACGACCAGCAGGGAAACTTGGTTGGCGTGTTTACTTCTCAGATGGGATTGGATCAAATTCACAACTTTTTGCAAAATCTCAAGGTAGGTAAGTCTGGTCAGGTGTTCCTAATTGAGCCATGTGGTGAATTAATTGCGACTTCCCTAGCGAACCAATCTCTCACAGTCGGTACAGGCGAGGCACAGAAGCGACTGAAAGCGCAGGACAGCAGTAATCCGATCATGCGTCAAAGTATGGAATATCTGACAGTACGCTTCCAAAATTTGAATAATATCAAAGAATCTACCCGGTTGGATTTTAAGTTAGACGGTCAAACGCAGTTTTTGGAAGTTTCTCCGCTGACGGATGAATACGGTCTTCATTGGTTGGTTGTGGTTGTTGTACCGGAATCTGACTTCATGGCACAAGTTAATGCCAATACCCGCAATACTATTTTGCTGTGTTTGGGGGCATTGGGTTTAGCGATCGCGATCGGTATCCTCACAACTCGCTGGATTAGCCGCCCCATAGAACGCATTACCCAGGCAGCTGAAGATATGGCAAAGGGTAGCTTAGATCAGCACCTTCAACCCAGTCAGATCCTGGAACTCGATCGATTAGACAAATCTTTCAACATTATGGCAGGGCAACTAAAAGAATCGTTTGAAACTCTCGAAGAAAAGGTAAAAGAACGCACGGCAGAACTAGCCAGCGCCAATGCACAAATTGCGGCACTCAACGATCAACTCAAAGCCGAAAATCTGCGAATGGGTACCGAACTGGACATTCTCAAGCAAATGCAGCAGATGATTCTGCCCAAATCGGATGAATTGAAAATTGAAGGATTGGATATTGCCGGATTTATGGAACCTGCTGATGAAGTGGGTGGCGATTATTATGATGTGTTGCAAGTCGATGGGGTGGTGACGATCGGCATGGGGGATGTCACTGGACATGGCTTGGAAAGCGGGATTCTGATGCTGATGACACAAACCTCTGTGCGGACTCTCAAAGAAATTCACGAACAAGATCCGGTGAGTTTTCTTGCTACCCTAAATCGCACTATTTACAAAAATGTGCAACGAATGAATTCTCAGAAAAATTTGACTTTGGTGGTGTTGAATTATGCTGATGGCAAAGTTAGTATTAGCGGTCAACATGAGGAAACGATCGTTGTCAGGAATGGAGGGCAAATTGAACGGATTGATACGATCGATCTAGGCTTTCCTATTGGTTTAACAGATGATATTGCCAACTTTATCAATCATACGATTGTCGAGTTGCAACCTGGAGATGGCATTGTTCTCTATACTGATGGGATTACCGAAGCAATGGATATCAACAATCAGCAATATGGAATGGAGCGACTGTGTAATGCGATCGCACAAAACTGGTCGCGATCGGCAGAACAAATCAAACAAATAGTTATTGAAAATGTCCGACAACATATTGGCACTCAAAAACTATTTGATGACATTACCTTGCTAGTTCTAAAACGACAAACTAATATTTATAACGATCTAGATCAACCAGCAAACTAAATTATCTCCTTGTCCCCTCGTCCCCTAGTCCCCTTGTCTCGTATACACATCGTACGC
>NZ_JADEWG010000088.1 GCF_015207735.1 [Phormidium] sp. LEGE 05292 | reverse complement strand
CCCATCCCCCCCAAGGATCTGTACCAGCGAACACAAAGGTTTTAAGCTACTAAATGTATTAATTGCAAAGTATTAAAGTTATCTAGCTAACAACTATGGAATTTGTATCCGATCCACCCGTTTGGATGAAAATCCAAAAAATGAAACAAAGAGTCAGATGGCAAGAACAAATAATTGTGCAACGGGGAATCGATCAAACCCAGTTAGTAATTGATGATGGTCAAGAAGATCGACCAGAGTTCTCTTTTTTAGTAGTGGGAGATAGTGGTTCTGGTGCCCATCGCGGACATCACCCACAACGCAAAATTGCCGAACAAATGTTACTACATCGAGATGATTGTCGATTTGCGATCCATACAGGTGATGTAGTTTATTTAGTTGGTTCTAGCGAGTACTATCACAAAAATTTTATTGAACCATATCGGGAATTTTTAGTTAATGGGGAAAACCCCAAAAATATTAAATACGATCGAATGCTGTTTAATCAGCCGTTTCTGCCTGTACCGGGAAATCACGATTATTATGATTTGCCATTTCTTTATGGATTATTAGCACAAACAGCATTACCCTTGCGTCGTCTTTTCCGTTCCCAAATCGATTTTGATGCAGGTTGGCATGGTTCATTTCAAGGAGAAGCTTACGCCAAAGCTTTTATAGATTATTTATTAGATATTAATAATAGACAAGAATTAGAACAACATCTCGATCGCTATTACAACGCCACTACTCAAACAGGTCGTTGTTTGCGTTATCAACCTAAAGAATTCACTCGATTACCAAATCGCTATTACACTTTCCGTTCAGGAGATATTGATTTCTTTGCGTTGGATTCTAATACTTTTAATGCGCCTTTACCTTTGGCGAAAGATGCTGAAGGAGAAGCAAATCGCCAGATATTAGAAAAACGGCGTGCTGATGCAAGGCAACAACAGCAAGAAATTTTGCAAACTATGAATTCTCTAAATCCCGATCGCCCAGAAGAAGCGGAAAAGTTGGATGATTTACGCACTAAACTGGAGCAATTAGAGGAAATTGAAAATGATGTGGATAAACATTTAAATGCTACAGGAGAAGTTACTGTTGATTGGGAACAATTAAACTGGTTACAACAAAGATTAATTGAGTCTTGGCATACAGATTCCGTGCGCGGAAGAGTAATTTATTTGCATCACCCTCCTTATGTAACCGAAGCAACAAAGTGGTATCAATCCCAAACTTTAGCCGTGCGCGATCGCTTGCGTGAAGTGTTAGATGAAGTAGCAAAATCTGTGGGTAAATTAGCTGGCGATCGACCTTTGGTAGATTTAGTTTTGACAGGTCATGCTCACTGTTTAGAATATCTTAGGACAGGTAATACAGGACACGCTGATTCACATATTAATTGGATTATTTGTGGTGGTAGTGGTTATAGTTTGCGTCGGCAAAGAGAGGAAGGTTTAGAAATAACTGAACAAGTGGAAAGTGATATTCGGACGGTGGCGCGATCGCTACTTTTTATCGGTCGTAGCGGTCAAGGTTATCACAAACGCAGACCTTATTCGTTTCTACGGATTGATGTGCGATCGGGAACACCTCCTAAATTTGTGATTCGTCCCATTGTTGTTGAGAGATACCAACAGCAATGGCACAAAAATCAAGTCAAACCTTTCGAGATTTAAACAAATAGTTAAATTCTTTAGACTTCTTGCAAAAATAGACCAATCTCTTTATTCATCTGTGTTTATCTGTGGATATCTGTGGTCAAAAACCAAGATTTCTGACTTTTGCAATAAGTCTATTAACTCTGCCACTTACAAAAGTTTATTGCATCTACTGAAAGACATAAAAAATGTATCCATCTAAAATAAATAAAATTATATTAATCGCTCTTAATACTGATGAGTAAAATATATTTTCTCTCCCATTTGGTTGATGCAACTACCAACCTAAATTTGTTGCAATAAATATTTAGGAAACAGTGTAGTAAAACATCAAAATTATGCGCTCATTAAACATAGGATTGTCCCAAGAAGAACGTCAAGGAGTCATTGATTTATTAAATCGTGACCTGTCAGATGCTTATTTACTGTTAATCAAAACCAAAAAGTATCATTGGGATGTAGTAGGCCCACAATTCCGTTCTCTACATACATTGTGGGAAGAACATTACACAGCTTTGACAATTAACATTGACAAACTCGCGGAACGGATTCGCGCTTTAGGTGGTTATCCTATTGGCACAGCTAAAGGTTTTCTGGAAAACGCTTCTATTAAAGAAGATGCCGGAACTCTACCTAATGCTTATGGCATGGTAGAAAATTTAGTCTCAGATCATGAACAAGTTATTCGCAATTTGCGCGATCATGTAGACCAAACTGGAGAAAATTTCCACGATCAAGGAACAGCTGATTTCCTCACAGGATTGATGGAACAACATGAGGAAATGGCATGGATGTTGCGTTCCTTTATTGAAGGCGAACAAATTTCCCCAGATGGTAAACTCTCCTCTGATTTAAGAGTTCCTGTGGAAGCAAATAGCAGATAGTTTTTGCTCACCCTAAGCGAGATACCCGACTTCTTCAAGAAGTCGGGTATCTGTGAATTGAATCTAGTTCTCCCCTTGTTAAGGGGGGTTAAGGGCGATCGAACAGTTAAACTTTATTCATCTTCTTCTTTTTGCCATTGCGCCAAAGTTTGCCAAGCATTAAACCCACGATACTGAAGATAATTAATTAACTTACTCTTAGTTTTTGGGTCAATATTGCCAAAGTCTGTAATGTGATATTTCCGCATTATCTTAGCTTTTAAATCAGCTAAATCATCGGTTTCTTCATTTTCTTCTTGTGCTGACCAAACTTCCTCAAATACATCGCTAGAAATGCCTTTTTCAAAACACTTACGTTTGATCATCGATTTACCATATTTCCCTTGAGATGAGGAAATCAAATTTTCGACTAAACGAGCGTCCGATTGATAACCAAGATGTTGCAAATGATTAATAGCCTCAGTGATTTCACTTTCATCAAAGCCTTTTTCTTTGCCTTTCTTTTCCAACTCACGAGTACTATATTCTCGACGCGCTAAAAGCAGATAAAAGTAATCAATGCAAGTCATATATAACCTTCATTAATTAAAGAATAGTTATGAAAAGATTATTTGTCTGTTAATATTGTAACACTTTAAATATTTATGCAATAGCTAAAATATACTAGATATATTTCTAGTAATAATGTTAGTGGTAAAAATAGTATGTTGCTCAATTTAATTGCAGATTACGGGAATGGCGATCCAGCTTTTGCAGAAGTAATTCAACGTCTGATAGCAGAAATACCAGAAGCGCAGATTCACTGTCTTTCTGTCCCGCCTTTTAGTACTTTAGCAACGGGGTTTTGGGTGGCGCAATTGGGTTTAAATAAAGGGCCAAATAATCGCTTAATTTATCATAATTGTGCGCCGCGACAAGATAACCCAGAAGCAAGGCAAAATAACGAGGGGGAAGGATTAACTTATGCTTTGTTACCTAATGATGTGAAAGTTGTGGGAGTTTTTGCAGGTTACACCCTTTCTTTTATTAAAAATCATGCCCAAGCTTTGCATACAATAAAAGTTTCTAGGGGAGGTTCGCAGTTTCGATCGCGTGACGTTTTCCCTGCTGCTGCGGGTGCGATCGCCAAAGGAGACCTCAGCCTTTTAGGAGAACAATTACACCCCGAACAAATACCCGACGCACCAACAGATAGAGTAGCTTGGATCGATGGCTATGGTAACATTAAAACCACCATTCCGGCACACACAATCAACTTAAAACCCGAAGAAAAAGTAGTAATTCGAGTCGGAGATGTGGTCAGCGATGCGATTTATTCCGATGGCAGTTTTCGCGTTCCAGAAGGTACTTTAGCATTTGCGCCCGGAAGTTCGGGATGGGAAACTGCAACCGGGGAAACTATTCGCTGGATGGAATTGTTTTTGCGCGGTGGTAATGCTTGGGAACGTTTTGGTAGACCTCGCTTAAATCAAACCGTAACCCGCCTTGCTTAAATTGTTGGTCAGAAGTTAGCAACGGGGCTGCTGGCTGGGTGTATCCATTGAATTCCCGCCTTAGCATTTTGCGCTAAGATGCTATAGCTCAACTATGGATTTAGAGACTATAGTGACACCCGAAAGCGCTGCCACTGCAATCATAAACGCAACTCCTATAGCGTGTAGAAGAATTAATAAAATGTCTCGCGTTCTTTTAAAGACACGGGGAGGTCGGAGAGGTAGCGGCATGGGTTCGCTTCTGGAAGCCCTGTGGGGTTTTTACACCAATCAAGTTTTGTCAAAAGTTGATCCTGAATCCTGTACCTACGAATTAGGCTGGTTTTCCGATCATGGTTATAATGACTTTGCCTGTGTCTTAAAAGATTCTGCCTGGAATTCGGATACACGAACTGGCGAGTTATTACGAATTGAAGCAAAGTCAATGAATGCTCTCGCAGATGAGTCTAAGGGACACTTTGATGAGCTAATTGAAAAACTTGGTGAAAATGATCTCTTGCTTATTCTAATTTGGACTTGGGAACCTGTAGATACAGCCGTTTCTCAGCAGGTTTATCCCTATATTCTCGATCACTTCATTGGAAAAGCACGCTCAATAGCATCTTTAAGAGATGCTTTACACTTAGCTCGTGGTGGCTCCTTTGTAGATAGAGAGTCTTGTCCTGATGGTTGTGATCCTCTTGTCTGTCTACATCATGGCGAACCTCTGAACGCCGCAGGAACACGAGAAAGACTTTTAGGTCCGAGTTCTTGCCGTGCTGCAAATGTATCCTATGCAGCAAATTTCGGGGGATTAGTACGAATGATTAAAACAGACTCAGAACCTGCGAGACGAGAATTTAGGAGATTCCGAGCTAATGACGATGATGCACATGCTTATATATCGTTCATTCATAGAAATTATCCTGATGAAGAAGCAAATCAATATTTAACCAGCGAGTGGAAGACAATCGCACAAGACTTGGGAGTGGAAATAAAAGGACTTAAAAAAGTAGATATTATTCGATTGATAAGGGAACGATATCCTAACTATCGTGAATATCTTAGATTAATTTCATAGCTTTTCTAGTAAGACTTTGGAGAGGTTTTCACCATTTTCGAGAGCATTAACAACAGTATCTATAATTTTTTGAGGAAGCTCAGATAGCTCAATTGACAATTTTCGCCTATACGCATTTCTCTGAATTAGAAACTCTTCATAATCTTGCTGTACTTCAATCGGAGGTAAGGGGATTTCTATTTCAAGAAAATCCTGAATTTGAAGGCGAGGAAGTGCAGATCCCGTTTGCAAATTCTGAACGTACTGCTGAACATATTGTGATACAAGAGTAGCTCTTAAAAAATTTGGTAAAACCTTTTCTAAATCTGGCTTTAAAACATAGAATTCACCTGAACAGATTCCCTCATAAACGAATTCATCAGCTAGAAATACCTTGTTTAGGTAAGGTCTAAGTCTACCGTAAAGAATGTCTCCCCTTTTGAAGACTTTCGATCTTGAGCGAATATTTTTTCCATATTTTGGATGAAAGTCAATTAAATCTCCTGTCATAGATTGAACATTTTCAAGTCCTACATAATTCAAAAGCTCATCTGGAGTTGTTTGAGGATTTAATGTTTCCTTTCGTTCGGCCACAATTTCTCGAAGGGATACCAAATCGAATGTGCTATTGGAAGTGATAGTTCCTTCATTGCAGAAGAATTCGACTTTCCAACAAGATTTTTTTTGAAAATCAGATATTGAAGCCTTCCCAACCCACATTATTTACCATCCTTCTTGTGCCAGAAAAAATTCGTACTCTTTGGCTACTTCATCAAAATCTGAAATCTCCTTAGTTCGTCCCGATGTATCATAGCCAATATTATCAATTCGAGCTAAGAAAATGGAATAATCCTGATTTTTTGTCTCAATTTTACGCCACTTACGTGCAATAAGAATACTGGTCTTTATATTTGCTCCAAATGGAGAGAACGTTTCAACAGGAAGACTTATAATTGCACGTATTTTGGCCTCCTCTTGCAACCAATCTCGAACATATTTAGAAATTCGATTAGCAAGAATACCATCGGGCAAAACAATACCAATTCGCCCACCAGGTCTTAAAAATTTGATGCTTCGTTCAATTCCTAAAACTTCCAATGGGCAAGTTTTTCTTCCCTTAGAAAGGTAAGACTCACCTATTTGGGAAATAGCATCTGAACCAAGCAGTGAACCAAACGGCGGATTAGTTAAGATCAAATCGAAAGAACTTGGTTTTAGATCAGGATAATTTGAAAATTCCAATAGAGCATCTGTGCATCTGATATTGCTATGTCCATCACCTTGAAGTCGCATATCAGTCATCGCAATACGAACCATTCGATCGCTCTTTTCGATACCATGCAATTTGCTGAAAGCAAACTCATGTAATTTTTTCTCTGCTCCAGTTCGGTTTCGGTCTCTTACAAACTGTAAGCAAGCTGTTAGAAAGTGGGCAGATCCACAAAATGGGTCAAGTATCAAATCAGAAATTTGAGGATGAGCAATATTAACCATGAATCGTACTACTGGATCGGGTGTGAAATATTGCCCCATACCTGCACGTATGACAGGATTTATAACTTTTTGAAATGCACGACCTTTAACATCAGTATCAGAATGACTAATATCGTAGTCTTCAAGAGCTTCAACAACTTTTACTAACGCTGGACTAGAAAGGCGTAATTTTGTATTAAATACCCCACGTGAGCGTTGATATGCTGGAATCTTGAGACTAAAAACTCGGGTATCATATTCAGTTGCCTCTACATATAAGGCTCTAATGACTGCTGCAAATTCCTCTACTGAACCGTATAAAGCCCTCTGTAGACGATAGGCTTCATCAGATTTTGTCATTTCTTCATCGTATAATTTTACGTATAGGATTTTGCAGAGTTCATCAAGAGCTTCATCTGCATGAAACCCGTCAATGTCTCTTATATAACTATGAATTTCAAAGAAAACGTTTTCAGCCCGCTCTGATAGTGTTATTAATTGATTAGAAGTACCAGTATTATGGTTTGTGTTTGTTTTTAAGCTAGATGAATTATCCGGTTGATAGTAAACGTCAATATCAACAATATATTCACATTTGTCACTATCAAATCGACGGCGTAAAAATTTAGTACCTTGCTCTGTTCCATCCGTTACGATCCCCAACCCGGCAGAATTACTACTTAAAAGGATAGTCGCTAGAGAATTTTCAGCCTTTTCTAATTCCTTTTCCTCACAAATATAAATCCAAAAAAACGGATCTCCAGCAGTTGTTGACAGACAAATTCCAAAAAAATCTTCAACTACCAAATCTATGCTTTCAGAGTTAACTAGACTAATTTGATTTCCCAACCAAGTAGTTGGATAGTTGTACGTTTCAAGAATTTCCCGAAGTATCCACTGGCGGATTGATTGTTTATGGTGGTCTTGAGTCTCTAGACTGCCTTCCTGAAGCAGCCAATTATCAGGATGTACCTCATAAAAGCTTCTTAAACGGGACATTGCGTGACTCTGAAAGCGTGGACGATCAATGCTTGTTTTGCGTAGTACAAGCAGTATCACGCACACTTGACAAAGTGTCAATAGATTTATGACAAAGTGACAACAAGCCAGCAGCCAACAGAGTGCCACCTGAGCCTAACTACAGCCAATTTGTCCGGCAACGTCATCGACGGCAGAGCGATCGCAACTACGAGATCGCTCTGCCGCACAAAGGCAGCCTCTATGCGTAGGGTGCCTATAGCCTGCGGCATTTAATAAAAATGTTGCTCCTTCAAGCCTCCACCTGGGTTATTCAGATTTCAGAGATGCCATATCAATTACAAAGCGGTACTTCACATCGGACTTGAGCAGTCGATCGTAAGCTTCATTGACCTTCTGGATCGGGATAACTTCGACATCGGCGGTGATGTTGTGCTGTCCGCAAAAATCGAGCATCTCCTGAGTTTCGGCAATGCCGCCGATGCTAGAGCCGGAGAGACTGCGGCGAGCCATGATCAGGCTAAATGCTGCAACATCCAGGGGCTTTTCGGGTGCGCCGACAAGAGTGATGTTGCCATCGCGGGTCAGTAGGTTGAGATAAGCGTTGATGTCGTGTTTAGCAGAGACAGTATCGAGGATGAAGTCGAAGCTGCCAGCGTGTTTCTGCATCTCGTCGGCATTGCGAGAAACGACGACTTCATCGGCACCGAGGCGGAGCGCGTCTTCCGTCTTGTCAGGTGAAGTGGTGAAGACGACGACATGAGCTCCGAACGCATGAGCCAACTTCACGCCCATGTGCCCCAGTCCACCCAGACCGACTACACCAACCTTCTTACCCTTGGTAACACCCCAGTGGCGCAGGGGCGAGTAGGTGGTGATTCCAGCACACAGGAGCGGTGCAACTCCAGCGAGATCGAGATTTTCTGGAACGCGCAGGACGAAGCGTTCATTGACGACAACGCTATCGGAATAGCCCCCGTATGTGACTGGAGCAGTCTTGTGCTTGTCTGGGGAGTTGTAGGTTAGGATCATATTTTGGCAAAACTGCTCGAGACCATCTTTGCAATGGGGGCAGGTACCGTCAGAATCGACCATGCAGCCGACTCCCACAGCGTCACCTGGCTTGTACTTGGTCACTGCCGAGCCGACTTTAGTGACGCGACCGACAATCTCATGGCCAGGAACGATCGGATAAGTCGTGGACATGAAGTCGCTCCACTCGTTACGCACTGAATGGAGGTCGGAGTGACAGATGCCGCAGAAGAGAATTTCGATCTGAACGTCGTGTTCGGTTGGATCGCGCCTGGGGATCGTATCGGAGGCAAGGGGCGATGTGGCACTGGCAGCAGAGTAAGCTTTCGCGTTGTACATGGATTTATGCTCCTATAGGCAAAATACGCTGGTTTCAATCCTAGAAATGGAAAACTTATCGTCCCTCTATCGGTAGAGATGGGAATTTTTTAAGCAGCAAGGTTAGCCTTGATGCCATTTTGGTTATGACGCTAGGCGAATCTCTAGCTGGATCGAAACTGGAGTTTTTTATTGTATAAAAGTCCAGACACTTACAAGAAGCCGGAATCACTTTTCATTGGTTTAGCTTCATTCTACGAATCTTCAAGGGCAAGCAATAGAACGATCGTCTAAGATTGTTGTACAATCCTGCAAAATTTAGAAATGAACGCGGCAAAAACGAGTGAAACGTCCGATCGGCATTTAATGAACGACCCGCAGGCAAAGCGCGAAACAGAAAGAGCGCAAGCCAACAGAGAGGAACTCAAAGAGCGGATTGCCCAGGCGATTAGTCATGAGGGGACGATCGAGCCGCTGCCAGGATTGCACTTCAACCGTTCCTGTTCGCCTTCAGAATGCGTTCATGGTGTCTCTGTCCCTGCTCTTTGTGCGATCGCTCAAGGCAGCAAAGAAGTGCTTCTGGGCAACGATCGCTATCAGTACGACCCGATGCACTATCTACTGGCGACAGTCGAACTGCCGATTGTCAGCCAAATTCTGGCAGCGTCCAAAGCGCAACCGTACCTTAGCCTCCGCCTCGATCTCGACCCCACCCTTGTCGGTTCAGTAATGGTTGAGGCGGGCTATCCCTCAGTACAAAAGAGTGCTGATGTAAAGGCGATCGATGTCAGTCCCTTAGATGCAGATCTGTTAGATGCTGTGGTACGGCTCGTCAGGCTGATAGATTGCCCTGCGGAAGCTCATGTTCTGGCACCATTGACTAAGCGGGAAATCATTTACCGACTTCTGATGGGAGAGCAAGGTAATCGGCTTCGTCAGATTGCAGTTCTCGGTGGCTACACCCACCACATCGCTAGGGCTGTCGATCGACTTCGTAAAGACTTTAATCAACCGCTGCGGATTGAAAGCATTGCACGAGAGCTTGGCATGAGTGTATCGGGCTTCCACCATCACTTCAAGTCTGTCACCGCCATGAGTCCCTTGCAGTTCCAGAAGCAACTGCGGCTCCAAGAGGCTCGTCGTCTGATGTTGGGGGAAAACCTTGACGCTACCAGTGCTGCTTACCGAGTCGGGTATGACGATGCCTCACACTTCAACCGGGAGTACAAGCGGCTTTTTGGAGCACCACCGATGCGCGATGTGGAGCGGCTGCGAGAAGCTGCTAGGAAGACTGCTAGTTAAACACTATGGCTCTTTCGTACTTGTGGCGGAAAAGCCTAATTTTGGGGACTGGCGCTCTAGGGATTAGGGACTGGGATTCCTGATAAATCGAGTCTTAAGATATCAAAAATTCACCAACTTTGCTTTCTTTTCCTTCAGCCTTGAAGTTTTCTTTGACTACTGGGAAACAAAAACTTTGGCTTCATGTTCGCCTAAATCAACTATTAGCTGATTGTCTTTTGCTTCTAAATGATTACTTTCTAACCAATCATACCAATTGCTGTGTTCAGGAAAGTGGTTAATTTGGTATTTAGTTAAGTTTTTGTCAGAAAAATTAGCGACTACCACTACTCGCGCTCCTGCTTCATTCCAGCGATTATAAGCTAACACTTTATTTTCTGGATCTGTATGGAATAAATCTACGTTTTCGCTATGCAATGCTGAATTTTCTTTTCGCAAGGCTATCAACTTTTTATAATACTCAAACAGATCGTGATTAGGTTGGTTTTCTAACAAATTCCATTTAATAGGAGTTGGTCGATCTGTAGATTTAGGTTTGCGTTCACTCTCGCCAAATTCCTCACCCATCCAAATCATTGGTACTCCCACTGTTGTCATTAATAAAACTGCTCCTAACTTCGCTCTTTTAAAAGCATCTGCCTCATCAATATCAAGATTATTAAGTTGTGGAAAAACCCGTTCTTGGTCATGACTTGCTAAGTAATTGATTAACTTATTAGTAGTTGGATAATTCTGCTGTTTTGGATTTAAAACTTCTGTCAATTTATCTAAATTAAAGGTGTCGCTGCACAAATGTTCTAAGATAAATTGATGAAAACTTTCATGCCAAGAGCCATCCATCGGCCCATCAGGAGCAATCAGACTTGGTTCTTCAGGAATGCACTCAGCTATATTATAAAACGGTTTATTTCCGGCAACTTTTTTTGCCTCTTGAGTAATGTAGTTAAGAAAATCAAAATTCGGGTTTTCAGTATCAAGACTAGTAAGTTGAGCAACAGCATCAAAGCGAATACCATCAATGTGATATTCTTGAATCCAAAACCGCACGACATCCCCGATAAATTTCCAAGCGGGACGAATATCTAATTTCTCATCGTAGTATTCATAATTAAATTCTGGCCCCCAATAATCACTTTCTTTTTTATGTGGTTTTTTTGAGGAATAGTACCAGTAGGTGCGATCGATCTTCAGCAAAGGACACTCTTCCGCAGAGTGGTTATAAATCCCATCAAGGATGACGCGAATCCCCCTAGCATGGCACTCATCAACTAACCTTTTAAAATCTTCAGGGAAGCCATAACTGTTTTCTAACGCAAAGAAATTACTTACTAAATAACCCCAATTATATTTCCCTGGATGTTCATTTAAGGGCATTAATTCTATAGCATTAATTCCTAACTCTTTTAAGTAATCCAACTTATCAATTACTCGCTTTAACACCTCTCTTTTTTCTGAGTTTGCATCACTACCAGAAAAGTCAGAAACGTGCAATTCATACATTACCAATTCATGATTGTCAGGCAATGGTTCATCGTCATGTTGCCAAACATAAGTATCAATAATTCTTTTTCCCTCTTTCACTCGCACTACAGCACCAGAAGTTTGAGGATCTATTTCTGTAGCGTAGGGATCTACTACTTCTACCCATTCATTACTTTGGACACGAAACTTATACTGATAAATACCATCTTCCAATTCTACGGATGTCCGAAAATATCCATCTTCACCTTTAATCATTGACATTTCTTGCCAATCATTAAAAGAGCCAATCAAAGCCGCTTTTTGATTATTAGGAGCAAATAACTTAAATTCAATTGAGCTTGCCATACTTTATATCTATAAATAAAGCAAATTCAGTATCATATAAAAATCAAACATTACACTTCTACCAAAGGAATGAAAGTAACTTAAAATAATCTTTCATTAGGAATACATATCTGCATTCATCTGCGTTCTAAAAACATCTCTAGCAAAAACCAAAGATCTACATCTACACATCTGTCTTCGTTCCCAGGTTGAACCTGGGAACGAGGATCTGGGAGGTTCCACCTCCAGGCGTGGAATTGGGCTAGTTTTCAGAAAATTCTCTATGCCATCATCCCCCCGCCGTGTTTGCTGGCTCAGGCTGTTCAAAAGCGTCTTTCTCTGACGAGATTGCATTTTTTGCGGGATGGGTTCCAGGCATGATCTCAAAGTCTGGGGCGAACTGGACTAAGAGGCTTCGGAGTTGCTCAAAGACCTTGGAATCGCCCTCTAGCTTTGCCTTACCTTCACCAATCAAAGCAGGGAATGTGGTCAATCCAGCCATAATTAACTCTAGGTTACTGCGATCGATCGTGATGGTGAGATCGGGATTTTTCGCCTGAAACCCCTTGATGTTCGTTAGGGTTGAATTGCTCATTTCCACCGCGAATTTCTCGCCATTGTCCGGCGTGAGTAAATTGATCGTGAACTTCATCCCTGCCGCTTTCTGGCTATCCAGCCGAATGCCGAAGAAATCGAGCAAGAGTTCGGTGGACATAGCACGAACCGTGTCAGGAGTAACCGACTGTGCCGTTACGCCACTGGGAAAGCCATTCCGTAGTTCGTAGGCAGCTGAAAGGAAACTGTTGCGGACACTGGGGCTTTCTTTCTGATAACCAATCTGCTCAAACACATCCGCCAGCAAATCTTTAGCCGCCTGGTTGTCAGGTTCAGCATAGATTAGTTTGTTCAGGATCTCCATTGCTTCGCGGTATTTGCCTCGATCGTACAACTCCTTGCCTTTCGCTAAAATCTTCTCTGCACCCCCCATCATCTCAACGTACAGCGGCGCGGATTCGCTGGGTGAAAGCGGAATCAAGGTTGCCGGATTTGCATCCCAATACCCCAGGTAGCGGTTAATCACTGCACGGCTGTTATGTTCTTCAGATCCGTGATAGCTGTGGGCAGCCCACTGTTGCTGCAAACTATCGGGAAGCTTATAAACATTGTGGATCTCATTGATCGTCACGCCCTGGTTTGCCAGGTGCAGCACCTCGTTATTGAGATGGGCATAAGCATCCCGCTGAACGCGCATCACCTCTTGAATCCGATCGTTCCCCCAACGGGGCCAACTATGGGAAGCAAACATCACCTCTGCTTCCTGTCCAAAGAGATAAAGGGCTTCATTAATTTTCTTTGACCACTCCAACGCATCCCGTACTAATGCACCACGCAGGGTGTAGATGTTGTGAATCGTACCGCAGATGTTTTCTGCTGCCCAAAATGCCTTCCAGTCTGGGAAATAGGTATTCATCTCGGCGGGTGCTTCGGTGCCTGGTGTGTTTTGAAACACCATTCTGACCCCATCAATGGTCAATTCCTCAAGATCCTGCTCGATGTAACGGGTGGGTTCAATCAGTCCAACCAATCCTGCTGCGGTGTTCTTGCCAATGGACTGATCCACATGACCAAATGGACTGCGCGGCAGGAGCAAACCGTACTGGAAGAAAGCTCTACGGGTCATAGCAGTCCCCGAATAGACATTTTCCGCGATCGCGTGTTCCATGAAACCAACTGGAGCGATAATCTGCACCTTACCACTCTTCACATCCGCCTCATCTACCACTCCGCGAACTCCACCGTAGTGATCCACATGAGAGTGAGAATACACAACAGCAACCACCGGACGCTCACCCAAATGCTGATTCACCAGCTCCAGTGCCGCTTTCGCCGTTTCCTTACAGGTTAAGACATCGAACAAAATCCAACCTGTATCGCCTTTGATAATTGTCATGTTGGCAAGATCGAATCCGCGCACCTGATAAATCTTATCGGGTACGACTTCATATAGTCCGTAAGCCATGTTCAGAATGGCCTGACGCTGTAAGGAGGGATGAATGCTGTCGAAAACACTGTCGAAACCTCGCAACAGGAACTCGTAGCAGCCCATGTCCCAGGCGACGTTGCCTGCTTGGGCCATAATTTGTTTGTAGGGAGGTGCAGCAATGAAACCTTTTTGCGATTCTTCAAAATCACGCTGATCCTCAAACGGCAAGCTATTGCGTAAACCATTTTGCAATTCAATAGTGAATGGAGATGGCATCTTGCCCTTCGGATCAAAATGCTTATCTTGCGATCCGAAACCCGGAGTGGCTGATTCTTGTATACTCATTTAATCTTCTCCATAAAATAATGTAAAAAATATAGCTGAAAAATATAGGAAACTGAAAGTTCCCACCTCTTTGGAGTGTCTTCACGAGTAGGGGTGATTCATGAATCGTCCGTATCCCTTTTAAAACATTAAACTTTTTGTAAAAGTCCCAAATATAGGATTTTTTACCACAGATAAACATAGAAATTGTGAGTATTTAAGGTAAGGAACTCGTTGGCTCAATTTCCTCTTGATGCCGTTTCAGACTTATTCTGATAGTGAACATTCAGAATGTAAATGCTGACCAATAATATCCACAGGGGAAAGAACAGAAAGACCCAACCCACTCGATCGATCTGCTTGATTCTGAAAATCATGATTGCGGCTAGGAGATACCCCAAAAGCGCCATCCAACGGGGAATAGCTCCAGTCCGAATGAACAGAGAACTGCTTGAAATCATAAAGACCCCCGCCATTTTAATAGCGTAGGTATACATTAAACTGTGAGCGAAAGTCCAACCCAAGCCGTAAATACCGGAAGCGATCAGGTGTTCAGGCTGGATTCCAGACAAGAAGATGATCGTACCCGTTAATGCGGTGGCAATGAACAACATGGCAAGGAATAGCAGGCCACTGCCGAAAAATACCGTAGCAAAAAATTGGTCTTCCTTGTTTCCCAGGTGATCGCGCACCACACCCATGAACCAGAGAAACGCGATCCCCGCAAAGGGAACCAGGTTCAATGCCAGAAGCAGGTTATTCCGATTTGTCGTCAGCCATGTCATGTTGTCTTGCAGATTTTCAGGCAGAGAAATCAACAGAAGCACCATCGCGACGATCAGTAAAATCGCAAATACAATGCCTGCGATCGCAGCGGCTTTAGGTGCCCTCAAACGAGCATAGATTTGTAATTTCTCTTGCGCCATAGCAGCTTGTGAGGTAAATGGATGGAAATAAACCCGATGCTTCAGACAGCGGGTTGCAAAATTTCAGCAAATTTATCCTCGATATTATCATTCAGGTTTCTCTTTCATTTCACATTTCATTCCCTCTTAATATTCATCAGGCATTAGGTACTGGAGTTTAGACTATCGCACTCCTAGTACGATGTCTAAACTCCAGAAGGGAAAGAAATATAAACTAGCAAAACTGTCGAAAACGTTTAAATATCTTCTTTCTCTCAACCCTGAGCTAAGTGAGAATGGGAGGGAGAGGTTAGTAAGTTGTCACGCATTTAAATCACTTATTGAGATCGCTCTCGGTGCAGGGGAGAGAGTTAGACCAATTTTTTTCTGTTTCCAAACAATCTAATTTAAATGCAAAACAGCTTAATAACTTCTCTCGACCCTAACAATCTCCCAGCTCAGTGTGGTGAGAGTGTCAATCTCGGCGTTCTTGATAATCTTCGGAAGAAACTGGATCTAATTCCCAGCGTCGATCGTCCCGTTGTTCTAAAATTTCAGTAGTGCGGAGGAAAGCGCGATCGTCCATTTCTAACCCAACAGCAGCACCCAATTCCTCAACAATACTCTGATCGGGAGTAGCGACAGTTCCACCCACAGCTTCTTCACCATCAGAATTAGCTAGTTCCCAAGCAGCATCTACATCACCACCACTTAATTCGGGACTAGTCGAAGTGTATTGTTTCTCCTCATCCCGCAGTCTGCGCGTGCCAATATTGTATCCTGGCTCTGTATGAATTCCAGTTCCGTAAGACTCAGTGATTTCCTGCGGTAGGTCTAAAATTTCTGCTTCGTTATTGTTTAGGTTTCTATCTGTTTTGTCAGCCATAATACACGCTCCTTATATTTTTCTAGGTTAGTTTCTTGCAGCAAAATTTATGTCTGACTTTAGAGCGAAACTGATCTATCTCTTTTGAATGACGAGAACTCAGAGCGAAAATACATAACCTAGTAAGAGATTCGACGAGAGATCGCAACTTTTGTTGAGATAAAAAATATCTGAGGATATCATGCAACGTGATGAATTTTTTAAGCACGTTCAAAGTATTGCCCAGCTTGGCTCTCGTGAAGAAGCAGAGCGTGCTGTTTTCTCGGTTTTAAATACTGCCGTTACACCTGGGGAATTTGCAGATATTCGCGCTAATCTTTCACCGGATTATTTGGACTTATTACCTTCAGCTAACCCCAGTTCACAAGTAGTTTCTGGAAGTTAAATCGAACAAATATTACCAACAATTTGAGGAAACAAAATGGCACATCATAACGGTCACAGTAATAAACGAGTAGCAATTCTCATTGAAACTGGAGTCGAAGATTCCGAGTTTCAAGTACCTTATAAAGCCCTAAAAATGGCGGGATTCGATGTAGTTGTTCTCGGTTCCCGGATGAACAGCACTTACGTAGGAAAGCAAGGTAAACTTTCCCAGAAACCTGATGCCACAACTACTGAATCCCGCCCGGAAGAATTTGATGCAGTAATTATTCCTGGGGGTATGGCTCCTGACACGATGCGTACTAACCCAAATACGGTTAGATTTGTGCAACAAGCAATGCAGCAAGAAAAATTAATTGCTGCTGTTTGTCATGGGCCTCAAGTATTAATTGAAGGCGATTTACTCGAAGGTAAAAATGCCACTGGCTATCGGGCAATTCGCAAGGATATCATCAATGCTGGCGCTAATTACATTGATGAACCTTTGGTGGTTGATGGCAATTTAATTACTTCCAGAAGACCGGGAGATTTAGCAATTTTTACCACCGCAATTTTGAGCCGTTTGGGTTATGGCGGTAAAGAAGTAGACCTGCCTAATGAAAGCGATATTACTGCTGAATGGTGGAAACTTGCTGATGCTTGGGGTGGTTCTACAAAGGGTGATATTACTAAAGCTTTGAATACATCTCTTGCAGGTGAGCGTTATTCTCATGAAGAGTTTCAGAAGTATGCAGAAAGAAGCTCAAATCCAGAATTGCGATCGCTCTTACAAGAAATAATAGCCAACAAACAAAGCCACATTCAAATGATCGAAGCACGCCTGAATGCACTAGGCGAAAAACCTTCTTTACCAGCACAAGCAGCTGATACTTACGCCAAAATCAAAACTGGCTTACAAGGTAGCGATGATACTTTCATGCTGCGTACTGCTTTAGGCGATATGCAGACAGCAGTTGTGGATACATATCAACTAAGTACTCAACTTACTGATCCAGTTTCTACAGCGTTGTTCCTAGAAATTGAAGAAGATTTAGCTAAATACGAACGGCGTTTAGCAGACCTTTATAAAGCGCGTTTTGCTGGAGAAATTGCACCAGCGGCTAAACCTTCTACAAGTCCTGCTGTAGGTGTCTAAAAAGGTGACTGGGGATTGGGGACTAGGGACTGGGAAATTCAGTCTTTAGTTCCCTAACTTTTGCAACAATAAGGAGGTGAAAAAATGGAAAGACGGTTAGAGGGAAAAGTCGCCATTATTACTGGTGCAGGTACAGGAATTGGGGAAGCAATTGCTCACAAATTTGCTAAAGAAGGTGCTAAAGTTGTAGTGAATGGTCTCCCCAGCGATCCAGTGGTGTAACTGTTGCTAAAGGGTCAGTTGATGAAGATACACCGAACTATTTGCGAGAAGAACCTCAAGGTGAATTGCGCTTAGATCATTCTTTAGAAGGGTTAAAAAACAAAGAGACTCACGCTATTAAGAAATAAGCTAGCGAGGGGGAAGTATGACACCATTTCGCGACCGCTCACAAGCAGGTAAATTATTAGCCGAAAAACTGACAAACTACGCTAATAATCCCGATGTTTTGGTATTAGGATTACCTCGTGGTGGTGTTCCGGTTGCTTTTGAAGTAGCCAAAAGTTTGAATGCACCATTGGAGGTATTTATAGTGCGAAAATTGGGAGTTCCTACTCATAAAGAATTGGCAATGGGTGCGCTCGCGTCTGGTGGTGTCTGCTTCTTGAATCAGGAAATTATCAGGTCGTTCGATCTTTCCGAAAAAGCGATCGATCTAGTAATTGAACAGGAAAAAAAAGAATTAGAACGGCGGGAAAAACTTTATCGAAAAACCCGACCGGAACCTAATTTTCGCGACCGCACAATCATTTTAGTAGACGATGGTTTAGCCACAGGTGCTACTATGCGCGTTGCTGTAATGGCGCTGAAACCTCTCCAACCAAAGTCTATTGTCGTGGCAGTTCCTGTTGCCGCCGCAGAAAGTCTTTCTGAGTTTGGCGCAGAAGTAGACGAAGTGGTAAGTGTAATTTTACCCGAAAGACTTTGGGCGATCGGACATTGGTACAATAACTTCTCCCAAACAACAGATCAAGAAGTTTGTTCGCTATTGGAACAGGCAAATCACCAAGTTTTAGCAATTTAATTATTTCGGAGAAATTGAGTAATGCAAAAGCTAAACTTCCGCAAATTAATAGTTCTTTCCATCGCGACAATTACGCTTTTTTTTGGTCAAATTATTAATGCTGGCAACTCTCTGTTAGCACAATCAAGTTCTATCACTCCAGAAGGAGACTATTACCAAGTTGCACCAGAATATGCAGGCAAAGGCCCCGTTAATTCAGTCAAAGAAACAGTGAAAAACGCTACAGAAAATGTAGTAGAAAAGCTGAATTTGAATGAACCGCTACCTCCTGAAACGAAAAATTTTATCAATCAAGTTGAAGATTCAGTTGGTAACACCGCCAAACCAATGACGGGAAATCAAGAAGGATATTTTGACAGAGAAAATACCCAAATTAGACGGTGATTAATAAAATAAAAATTGTTAGTCATTTAATTTCAGGAGATTTAGATTAATGAAAGCAGTTTGCTGGCATGGTACTAATGATGTCCGAGTGGAAACAGTACCCGATCCCAAAATTCTTAACCCCCGTGATGCGATTATTAAAATTACTTCGACGGCAATTTGTGGCTCAGATTTGCACATTTATGATGGCTTCATTCCCACAATGGAAAAAGGGGATATTCTGGGTCATGAATTCATGGGAGAAGTAGTTGATTTAGGTAGTGCGGTAAAAAATGTAAAAATTGGCGATCGCGTAGTCGTTCCCTTCACCATTTCTTGTGGCAACTGCTTCTTTTGCAACCGCGATTTATGGTCACTTTGCGACAATTCTAACCCGAATGCTTGGATGGCAGAAAAAATGATGGGTCATTCACCATCAGGATTATTTGGTTACTCCCATTTATTCGGCGGATATGCAGGCGGACAAGCAGAATATGCCCGCGTTCCCTTTGCCGATGTAGGGTTATTTAAAATCCCTGAAGGACTAGCAGACGAGCAAGTTTTATTCCTCACAGATATCTTTCCTACTGGTTATATGGCAGCGGAAAATTGCCAAATTGAACCAGGCGATACTGTAGCAATTTGGGGTTGTGGGCCTGTGGGACAATTTGCCATTAAAAGTGCTTATTTGTTAGGGGCAGATAGAGTAATTGCGATCGACCGAATTCCCGAACGATTACAAATGGCAAAAGAACAAGGAAACGCCGAAATAATTAATTACGAAGAAGTCGATGCAGGCGAAGCATTAAAAGAAATGACAGGCGGCAGAGGGCCCGATGCTTGTCTTGATGCCGTAGGAATGGAAGCACATGGAACTGGGCTAGATGCCCTCTACGATAAAGCCAAACAAGCAGTCCGTTTAGAAACAGATAGACCAACTGCCTTAAGGCAAGTAATCGTCGCTTGTCGTAAAGGTGGAAGAGTATCTTTAGCAGGAGTTTATGGCGGCTTTTTAGACAAAGTTCCAATGGGTGCAGCCTTTAACAAAGGCTTATCTTTTAAGATGGGACAAACTCATGTTCATCGATACTTAAAACCGTTATTGGAACATATCCAAAACGGCAAAATTGACCCGTCTTTTGTGATTACCCACAAGATGAATTTAGAAGATGCACCCAAAGGTTACGAAATCTTTAAAAACAAAAAAGATAACTGCATCAAAGTTGTTTTAAAACCGTAATTAGCGAGGTTATATGTTTCTCAAAAACAAACAAACTGGTAATTTGATTAAAATTCAGGATACTGAATCTTTGATTAATCCTAATCAACAAGAGGTCAGTGGAAAAGATCAAGCCGGACAAGAAGAACAAAATACTACTACTTACAGCAAACAAGAATTAGTTTTTCCATCCGGTGAGAGTCTCCCTCGTTGCTGGCTAGATAGCAACTACACAACAGCTTAGTCATTAGTTAGTTGTAGGGTGCGTTACGTTTCACTAACGCACCAACCCGATCAAAAGAGCAACTACCAAAAAAAAGGAAAAAACTATGCCCGATACCAGTGTAAAAAAAGTAGATTCTGCCTATTCTCGTAAAGGTGAAATGGGCCAAAAATATCTCGCTACGGGAAAAAGTCTTTCCATGCGTCTTTGGGAAGATGAACAACCAAGTGATGTTAAACCAGAAGCACAAAGAGATTACGAAACAGTTGGTTATGTGATTAAAGGTCGTGCAGAATTACACCTTGAAGGACAAAAGATCTTACTAGAACCTGGTAGTTCTTGGGTAGTTCCTAAAGGCGCATCTCATACTTACAAAATTCTCGAATCATTCACAGCAGTAGAAGCAACTTCTCCGCCTGCCCATATTCACGGACGCGATGAGTAATGATGACTTCAGTCATCACAACGGACTTTTGAATTACAACGCAAGGGTGATAGTTTTCACCCTGTTTTTTTGTGTATTTAAAAACCATTCTCTGTCTATATAAATAGATTTAAATATTTGGAAACAACTCCTGTGCCGAGTTCCTTCCCATTGGAATTGATAATTAAATATTATTAAAACTACTTATTGCTGTATGGGTTCAATCTATCCAATCACAAATTGGAATTTTGTCCGAATTGCCCAACGCGAGGCAGCAGAATATTCAGCATTGTCTTGAGTCGCTTTGTTTAGCTCTTCTTGAGCTTCCTCTGCTATCCTTTTAAGTTCTGTATTTTTTGGTTGTTTAGCAGCCAGTTGTACAATTTGCCAGAGCCTTTTCAGCTGTTGTAATCGTTGAAGCCGTGCTTCAGGAAGCGATCGTTCATTCAGCCTAAGAGAATCGCACGTAACTTTTCCTCTTGGATTTCCCTGAATGGAAAATGCTATTTCGCCTCGAAAACCTATGAATTCTTCAGGATTATCTTTTCCTGGGTCGATAAATAATGGTTTTTCAGAGGTAATATTTTGGTGATGATTTGTTGCACGCTCTGTTGGGTTTTGAAGTGGAAACAAATTTTGCTTATGTCTTTGGTTACAGCCAGGACAGGCAAGGTACAAATTATCCCATTCATAGGCAAGCCAATAATATCCTGGTCGCTGCAATGGTTCACCTGTTGATTGCTTGTAAGCTTGCTTAGGACGAAAATGTTCGACATCTCCATCAGTTCCAATTAAACGTTCGCAAAAGCAACATTTTCCATACTGTGCTGCAATCAACGATCGTTTAACACTAATATGTGCATAAATGGATCGATCGAACAAGAAAGTTTTATTACCCGATCGATAGGCAACTGGATTGCGGGAATAACTAATACAATGCGATCGTCGTTTATTTTTTCCATCTCGAACCAGTTTTTCCGGTATAACTGATGTTTTTTGAATCCGAATCACCCAATTACCCCTCGGAGGAATTCTCTAGTAATTGGGCAGCACGGCGAATAATATCCATCGCTTTAATATCATCAGGAGTTTCTGCCGTTGGTAAAGAACCAATTTTTGTTTCTAACTCTTGAAGTTCTGCTTTATCTGCTTTTGAAAGACGCGCTTTAGAAAGCAATTCCTGTCTGCGAGCTAATAGAGGTTCTAAATCGGCAGGTCGGGCAGTGGGTAACTCAAAAACACTGGTCAAAACTTGATCTACCCGCCAATTTTCAACAATTTCCGGGTTGTTATCGATAACTACGCGATCGCCTTCCCGTCTCAATAAAACTATGT
Organism: [Phormidium] sp. LEGE 05292; assembly: GCF_015207735.1. GTDB lineage: Bacteria > Cyanobacteriota > Cyanobacteriia > Cyanobacteriales > Aerosakkonemataceae > Floridanema. The sequence goes on along the minus strand of NZ_JADEWG010000088.1, from coordinate 4,918 downwards.
TGGCATCTTTAGCAGCTTGAACTACTAATGGACTATGAGCAGTAACAATAAACTGCGTATTTGGGAACCTTTCTGTTAAGAAATCCATAATTGTGCGCTGCCATTTGGGATGGAGATGCAAATCAATTTCATCCACTAAAACGATCGCAGGTTCAGCTAACGGATCTTCACTATCTGGATATCGTCGGAATAACCGCACTGCTAAATCTACCATCCAAGCGATCGCAGTTCGATAACCTAATCCCAAACTAGAAAGGTGAACCCAGCCATAAGGTGTTAAAAATTCTGCCCTTGGAAGTGGGATATCTTCATCAGCTGGTGCAATGCGAATGTCTTCTACTTCTGGCAAAATTCGTTTGAGAATTTCGATTATTTGATTGACTTGTTTTTGGAAGCGTTCTTGTATTTTTCCTGAAGCCGATCGAGCGGCATAATCAGTTTGCAACAGCCACTCTTCTGCATTAATTAATGAAGCTTCCTCTGAGAACAAGCTCACTGAATTTTCTGCATCAAAGCTTTCAGTAAGTAAAGTCTTACCCATTCTCCGTGTTGCTCCATATCCATAGCATATAAATCCTGCTAATTCGCTTAAAAAGCCGACAGAATAGAAATAAGATAAACCCATTTCTATTTCTACCATTTGGAATTGTGTTTGATTGCTGCTACTCTTATTATCTTCCATTCTGGAAGATGATAAGAGTGAATCGTAAGCAACTTGAAGTTTAAATTCAGCACTATTTTCTTCCAAAATATCTAATTCATGCCATATTAAAATACTTTTAGAGCGTTTATATAAGATAGGACGAAGCGATTCCTTATTTCCATCAATCACTTCTATCCCCATACTTGCTAAACAACGGAGTAATGTTGTTTTACCAACTCCGTTATTACCTAAAATTACTGTCCATTGAGCCGGATTACCATTTTTATCAGAAAGATTGAGAACTTGCCGATCTTTAAAGCAAAGGACTCTCTCTAATTCCAATGAAAGGAAGTAGACAGGCGGCACTTTGTCTTCCGATGCTGTAGGTTTGCGTCTGCTCTTAGGTCTTTTCGGTTCGTTCGTCATGGCTTTTGGGTGAAACCATACACGCCAATCATACTGTGTATTACAGCGAAGGAAAAATCTCCTCCTTGGTTCTTCCCTTCTGCCTTCTTGCACTAGGCGCTTATCGCCATCTCTGGCGCTTCTTGAGTGACGCTAGCCACCGTTGCAATTAATTCCTCTAATTCAAATGGTTTGGATAAGTGCTTGCAAAACCCAGCGGCGAGAGCCCCAATCTGATCGCTCTTTCTAGCATAGATAGTCAATGCGATCGCCGGAATCCGCACCTTGTATTTTGTTTCAAAAAGTTTCACTTTACGAATCAGGTCGTATCCATCCCCGTCAGGCAAGGCAATCTCGCCGATCACGAGGTTTGGTTGAATGCGTTCCATGATTTCCAGCGATTCGCTGATGCAGGTTGCTGCGATCGTCTCAACCCCATATTGGTTAAATATTATCGCCAGTAACTCTCTAGAATCGAGATTACTGTCTACTATAAGAATTCGTAGACCTTTCCTTAGCAACACCGAATTATACATATTTCCCAGTTTTTCCCATAACTCATCATAATTTTCTCAAAGGTATAGTTCAGTACGATTTCGTACCGTAGAAAAAACTTAGGTATACCCATTTTTGGGTTGTATAAATTACTCTAAACAGGGCAAAGTAGAGCTAGAAGATTTCTTAACTGCTGCCCATCTTCCAGATAGGTAACATACTCGTTTTCACCTACCTGGATGTTTTGCCCTTCTAGCTCTACTCCGTACCGTTCAGCCATGACGATCATCGGTGCGCGACTGTCAAGTTCTGTGCTTTGGCGAATCTGCCGCCCGATCGCAATTATCTCATCGATCGATCGCCCATTTTGGTTAAGCAAAATCAAGCCAAAGCGTTCACCTCCTTCCCTGATGCGTTGGAGTGCATCCGCCTCATCAAGTGCCATAATTACTTGATAGCCCCAGTTTTCCAGGTTATGCTTCAGCAGGGGTCGGACATCGTTATCTGGCTCAAGAACGAAAATGCGTGGAGATCTCATTGGTGGCTGATTGATGTTTTTGGTTGGAATAACAAAATGTGAGAAAGGCTCGATGAATTGCGCCACTATTTTTCTCCTAGTAAGCGATCGTATTCAGTTTTGATCGTTTGAAAACACTCACAGGCAGAGGCTTCTAGCCCAGCTTGGTTTAAAATTTGCACATGACCTCGACGATATTGAATAACTTTCCGCTCCTGAAGCTTTTGAGCCGCAAGTGTCACTCCAGCCCGACGAACGCCCAACATCACTGAGATAAACTCCTGTGTCAGAGGCAGATTGTTTGAGTTAATTCGCTCTTGCGTATTCAGCAGCCAACGCGCCAGACGTTGCTCTAAAACGTGGAGAGAGTTGCACGCAGCTGTTTGTGACACCTGCGCCAGAAACGCCTGAGTAGAACGCAGCAGCAGATCGCGCAGTTCGCCATTGCGATCGAATTCCTGCCGCACTACCTGAGCATCAATCTTGATCGCGCTACCTGCCACCTGGCTAGAGCATCCCGTCTGTGTCGTTTCTCTTCTGCCCATAAAGGCATTAATACCGAACACTTCCCGGCTACCGATCATCCCCACCTCTGCCGTAGCACCATTTTGCATCGTAATTGTCAGGGACAAGAGACAGTCGAGCGGGAAATAGAGATGGGACAATGGCTCGCCCGGTCTATAGATGATCTCACCCTGTTCTAAGTTGACATAAACGAAATGGGGCGCAAGTCTCTGGAATACATCAGCAGACAGATTAGCTAATATTTGATTTTCAGGTTTCATCAAAGCTCCTTGGGTCTGAAACCCCGTGCTTTAGCACGACTTTGTGTTACGATAATGGGATGAGGTAATACCCTTGTCCAATGCAGACTATATCTGTAAAATGTAAGCTCCAAGTCCCTGTAGAGTTGCGGCAAGAAATAGACCGCACTTTGCGGGGATTTGCTGATGCTTGCAATCAGATATATGAAGTAGCTACAGCAGAGAATTGTTGGAATACAACTAAGCTGCATCACTTGGTTTATAAGGCAGTGAGAGCAAGTACGGGATTGAAAGCCAATCACGTTTGCCAAGCAATTCGTCGGGTTATTGGTAATGTCAAAGCCGTTAAGCAAGTCCACAAGTTTAGACCGACATCTATTAATTTGGATATTCGGACTTTTCAATATATTGAGGAATTGCAAACAGTTGGCATTACCTTGATGTGTGGTCGAGTCAAGTTTAAGTTGAGTATTGGCAATTATCAGTTGGCACTGCTTAAAGGACAGAATCCCACTGCTGCTACGCTCAACAAAACCAAACAAGGCGACTACTACATCAATATCTGTGTCTATCTGCCTACCGAGCCTACTGGTAGAACACCTAAAGTTATTGGTGTTGACTTGGGCAGGAGAGATATTGCTACTACCTCTACTGGTAAAGCGTGGAACGGTAAACAAATTCAAAACGTTCGAGATCGATACAGCAAGGTTAGAGCGAACATTCAACGCAAACGCACTCGTTCGGCGCGTCGCCTGACGAGAAGGCTCTCTGGCAGAGAAAGTCGCTTTCAAAAGTGGTTGAACCACAATATTTCCAAGCAACTTGTTCGGGAAGCAAAACAATTTAATGCTGCATTGGCTTTTGAGGATTTGACTAATATCAGAGAATCCTTGAATCAAAAACCAAGGAGTAAAACTGAGCGTCGCAGAACTAATAATTGGGCGTTTTATCAGTTGCGGATGTTTACTCAATACAAAGCTAATATTGCTGGAGTACCCATTGTATTTGTGCCACCTGCATACACAAGTCAAACTTGTTCTCGTTGCTATCACTTCCACCCAGTTAAAGGGAAGTCGTATCGCAACGGGAAAATTTTTAAATGTGGTCATTGCGGGTTTGAACATGATGCAGATATAAATGCTGCTAATGTTATTGCTGCTTTGGGGGCTTCTGTAATCAGTCCCGAAAGTCCGGGGATGACTTGTCAATTAGAGAGTCAATTGTCTCTCTTCCCGACATCTCAAATCTGTGGCTAAAGCTCCGTGCCTTCAGGCCGGAGTAAGCTTACCTCAAAATCTATTTAATTGCAGACAACTGCTGTCATTTCTTGAACTTGCTCAGTGACGCAAGCCACCGTTGCAATTAATTCTTCTAACTCAAACGGTTTGCATAAGTGTTTGCAAAACCCAGCGGCGAGAGCCCGAATTCGATGGTATTTCCCGTCTAAGGTAGTCAATGCGATCGCCGGAATCCGAACATGGTATCTTGTTTCAAAGGCTTTCAGTTTACGAATCAGGTCGTATCCATCCTCTTTGGGCAAGGCAAGCTCGCCGATCACAAGGTCTGGTTGAGTCTGTTGCATGATTTCCAGGGATTCGCTGACGCAGGTTGCTGCGATCGTCTCAACACCATATTCCTTAAATATTATCGCTAGTAACTCTCTAGAATCAAGATCGTTATCTACTATCAGAACTCGTAGACCTTTCCGTAGCAAGGCGGAATTACACATTTTTCCTACAGAATGGTATGATGTAACGCTAACTAAACAGATATATAATAACTTTTAACTATAACTCATAATAATTTTCCCACAGCAATAGTTCTGTACGGTTTCGTACTCATAAAAAACTTCGGTACACTCATTTTTGGGTTGTGTAAATTAACGCAAGTTGCTAGTTACAAATATTGTCGATTCGATCCCCCCTAACCCCCCTTAATAAGGGGGGGCTAATTCATGGTCATCAAATAAAATTAACCGGATGGGGGGACAAGGGGACAAGGAGACAAGGGGACAAGGGGAAAGATGATTTTTCCGTTGTTTGCATTATCTCTCCTTCACAAATCAATTTCTCCGTTGAAAATGAATTAGCCCTG
>NZ_JADEWG010000087.1 GCF_015207735.1 [Phormidium] sp. LEGE 05292 | reverse complement strand
GGGACAAGGGGACAAGGGGACAAGGGGACTCTTGAGAATTTTAACTTCTGCCTTCTGCCTTTCCTAACTCAAAACTCAAAACTCAAAACTTGCCTTCTGCTTTTGCTCGACAACCGATCGGATATCCAGATTGATAAGTGGTATCACGTTTGCCGAAAATAGTATAGCGATTGTCGCGCACTTGTTCGTAAATGCGATCGCCTACCCACTTCACTCCTGGTAACGCCCGATAGGTTGCTACAAAACTATTTCCCACAGGTAACAAACGTCCAATTTCTTCCGCTGCATCACTTCCTTGCCAGCGTCTTTCTGGTGCATCAGCATCTATTAAAATCATCCCCATTTCACAATCTTGGGAAGTAATGCCAAACTGACTCAATGTTTCTAAATCCTGCATTGGACTGTAGCGAAAAAGTTGACCCCGATCTAGGTTTTCCAAAACTTTTACCAAAGTTACACAAAGATTACAATTGCCGTCGTAAATTACGTAGTAACTCATTAAATTAACTAGGTGTTTATCAAAAGTAATTAACTTGCTCTTCTTAGATTAACAAAATTTTAGATACTAATTTAACTATTCTTGTTGAGTTTCGCAACTAATAACAATAGTTCTCCTGGTATGCTCTCAGGGTATTTTGCTTCAACTCCTTGTCTTGGTAGCTAACGATAAATTACTAAAAGAACGTGAGAATAAATACTCAATCAGATTCAGTAATTTAGCATTAATATGTTAGGTAATTTAGTTTTAGAGCCATGATTATATGTATAGTTTTATATTGGCATTAGGAGAAAAATTTAGAGAAAAAAACAAAACTTGGTGGCAGAGTGGTTATGCGATCGCCATTTTAGCAGTAGCGATCGCCACCATCATCAGACTGTTACTTAACTCGATTTTTGGAGTAAAAAGCCCGTTTTTGGTTTATTTTGCGGCAGTAATGTTTAGTAGCTTGTACGGCGGTAGGCAGGGAGGTATACTGGCAACAATGTTATCTGCTTTAGCCAGCAACTACTTATTCTTAAACCCAACTCATGCGCTACAGGCTGACAGTTTCGAGCAGATGGTACGGCTAGGAATATTTATCAGCGAGGGATTACTGATTTCGCATATTGTTTCAAAACTACAGTCAACAACACAGCGACTTCAGTTAAGTCAAGAAACTCTCAGCGAAAGTGAAGAATTTTATCGCTTGTTAGTTGATGTTGTACAAGATTACGCCATTTTTATGCTTGACCCTGATGGCTTTGTTGTTAGTTGGAACAAGGGAGCAGAACGCCTGAAAGGACATCGATCGGATGAGATTATTGGGCATCATTTTTCGCGCTTCTATCCACAGGAAGATGTTGAGCAAGGAATACTAGAATCAGCATTAAAAACAGCCGCAACTACGGACAGAGTAGAAACTGAGGGTTGGCATATTCGTAAGGATGGTTCGCGTTTTTGGGCAAATGTGCTATTGACAACTTTAAGAGATGATGCGGGGAATCTGAAAGGCTTTTCCAATGTTACTCGCGACGTGACCGCAATTAGGGAATACGAAGCTGAACGCGATCGCTTAATTACGGAATTACAACTAGAACGATCGCGCTTAGAAACCATCCTAGAACAAATGCCTGTTGGTGTAGTGATGGCGGAAGCTGTTACAGGTAAGTTGATTTTCGGCAATCAAGAAATGGAGAAAATCTTACGTCATTCCTTCATTCCTGCGGAAAATATCGAGCAATACCAAAAATATAAAACCTTTCACCCAGATGGACGACTATATCAGCCCCAAGAAACAGTTTTAGCACGGACAATTACTCGTGGTGAAGTAGTTAAAGATGAAGAAATTTATATCCAGCGTGGTGATGGTACTTGTGGCACAATTTTGGCTAATTCCACACCTCTGTACAATGGACAAGGAGAAATTGAAGCTGGAGTTGTCGCTTTTTTAGATATTACCGAACGCAAACAAGCACAAGAACAACTTGCTAATCTGAACACCATTTTAGAGCGGCGAGTACAGGAACGCACCGCCCAATTAGAGCAAGCTAAAAACGAGGCTCAGTTAACCTTAAATCTTCTCAACGGAATTATTGAAGGCACTAACGATATAATTGGGGCGTTAAATTTGGAATTTAGATTTACTGCTTTTAATAGTGCTTATAAACAGGAATTTACCAAAGTTTTTGGTCGAGAACCTGAATTAGGAATGAGTATATTAGATGCTGTGGCGCACTTGCCTATTGAGCAAGCAAAAGTTAGAGAAATTTGGGGTAGAGCGTTGCAGGGAGATAACTATACCATTATTGAAGATTTTGGCGACCCCAACTTAGAGCGCAATTATTACGAGATTAACTTTAATGAAATTAAAGATGCAAATAATCAGTTAATTGGGGCTTCACAAATTGTCCGCAATGTGAGCGATCGCATTCGTACTGAAGCACAAATTCATAACTTAAATCAGGAACTAGAACAAAAAGTAACTGAACGTACTCAAGCCTTAGAAGCGGAAATTCAAGAACGGATTAAAATAGAAGCCAACTTACGCGAAAGTGAAGAAAAATTCCGCGCTACCTTCGATCAAGTAGCCGTAGGTATTGCCCATGCAAACCTAGATGGAAAATATCTACTAGTTAATCAGAAATTGTGCGATATTCTCGGTTATTCTCAAACAGAACTAATGAATTTATCAATAGCAGATATAACTTATGCCGAAGATATAGCAACAGATTTAGAAAATACTCGGCGGATGGTGGCAAATGAAATTAAATCCTTTTCAATGGAAAAACGCTACATTCGCAAAGATGGTTCGATAGTTTGGGGAAATTTAACCGTCTCGGTAGTGAGAGAAGCCAATGGTGAACCAAAATATTTGCTCCGGGTGCTGGAAGATATTAGCGATCGCAAACGATTTGAAGAAAACTTAGCGACAAAAAATCGAGAAATTACTAACATTTTAAACAGTATTACTGATGGTTTTGTCAGCATAGATAAAGATTGGCGCTACACTTATGTCAACTCAAAAGCTGAGGAGATTTTAGGCAAACAAAAGAGCGATCTACTTGGTAATAATGTTTGGGAAGTATTTCCCCAAGCAGTCAGTTTACCAGGCTACAGATATTGTTATCAGGTAGTACACGAGCAAATAACCATTAAATACGAAGAGTTTAACCCGTTCCTAAATAAATGGTTGGACGTGCGCCTTTATCCATCTGCCGATGCGCTAACAGTTTACTTTCAAGACATCTCCGAGCACAAACAAGCAGAAATAGCATTGCGGCTTAGTGAATCAAAATTTATGCGATTAGCTGATGCAAATGTTGTTGGTATTATTGTTGCTAACTACACTGGTAAGATTGTCGAAGCTAATGATGCTTTTCTGCAAATGCTTGGATATACAAAATCAGATCTTGATGCTGGTGAAGTTAACTGGCGCAGTATTAGCCCATCTGAATATCTCCCCCTAGACGAGCAAAAATGGCAGAAACTTCAACAAACGGGTAAAGTTTCATTTGAAAAAGAATACTTGCATAAAAATGGCGATCGCATTCCTGTTTTAATAGCCGCAGCTAAGTTGGAGGGCAACGAAGAGGCAGCGATTTGTATGATTGTCGATCTAACTGAACGCCAGCAAGCAGAAAATGCCCTGCGCCAAAGCGAACAAAGTTTCCGCAACCTCGCTGACTCCATGCCCCAAATTGTCTGGACTGCTAACCCAGATGGCACAGTAGATTATTACAATCAGCGGGTGTATGAATTTAGTGGCTTTTCTCAACAAGCAGATGGAACTTGGGAATGGCAACCAGTATTGTATCCAGATGACGAACAGCGCACCGTAGAAGCTTGGCAGCAAGCAGTGGAAACAGGTGAAATCTACGAATGCGAACACAGAATTAAAAGAGTTAATGGCGAGTTTCGCTGGTATCTGAGTCGCGGAATACCAGTTAAGGATGAGCAAGGGTGCGTAATTAAATGGTACGGAACTGCTACCGATATCCACGCCCAGAAGCAATACCAAGCAGAACGAGAACAACTGTTGCGCCGGGAACAAACCGCACGCACAGAAGCAGAATCAGCCAGTCGTCTCAAGGATGAGTTTTTGGCTACCCTTTCTCACGAACTGCGTACCCCGATGAATGCCATGCTGGGGTGGACAACGATGCTGCGAACTCGCAAGTTAAATGAAACGACAACTGCCCGCGCTTTAGAAACGATCGAGCGCAATACCAAAACGCTCAATCAACTAATTGAGGATATTTTGGATGTATCGCGGATTATTCGCGGTAAAGTCCGCTTCTCTCTCCAACCACTTGAATTGTTACCTGTATTTGAACAGGCGATCGAGACAATCAAGCCAACCGCAACCGTAAAAGATATTCAGATTGTACTAGAACCGTTGCAGGCAAACTCTCTCAAGGTGATGGGCGATAGCAGTCGCTTACAGCAAATTATCTGGAACTTACTTTCTAACGCCATCAAATTTACGCCGAATGGTGGGTGCGTAACGATACGATTATCAGCGGTGATGGGGAAGGAAGGGGAGAAATTAGATGATAGGGGTCAGGGGTTAGGTGATAGGGAAGAACTTCCCCAACCCCTAACCCCTTCTTTTGGGGAAACAGCCGAACCGGAAAAATATTGCTCATGCCCTATTTTCAATTGCCGCTTTGCTCAAATTCAAATCACTGATACAGGTATTGGTATCAACTCAGAGTTTTTGCCATTTGTGTTCGATCGCTTCCGGCAAGCAGATGGCTCGATTACGCGATCGCACGGCGGGTTAGGATTAGGATTGGCAATTGTCCGTCACTTAGTAGAATTACACGGCGGTACAGTCGAGGTTTTTAGTTTGGGAGCCGCACAGGGATCGACTTTCACGGTTAAGCTGCCACTGGTGGTAGAGAGTAGCAGCGCCCAAGAGCAAGCAGGTAGAGGAGAAGGTAGTTTCCCATTGAGTTCTGATGCTTTACTTAAAGACTTAAGAGTGTTAGTAGTTGATGACGAATCAGATGCCCGCGATTTAATCAGTGTAATTTTAGAAGATCGGGGAGCCAAAGTAACGGCTGTAGGATCGGCTCAAGAAGCATTTACGACAGTATTACAAAAATCACCTCTAGATATCATAGTCAGCGATATTGGGATGCCTGAAGGCGATGGTTATTCATTAATCCGCCAAATTAGACAGCTACCGCCAGAAGCAGGGGGAAAAATTCCGGCGATCGCCTTAACTGCTTATGCTAGTGCTGAAGACTCCAATAAAGCCATTTCCGCAGGTTTTAATCGCCACATCCGCAAACCAGTCGATCCTACAGAATTAACTATGGCGATCGCTCACATTGTCGATCGTCATCCCAGTACGCAGAAGGAAAGTTTTGAGTTTTGAGTAAGGTTCCGCTATGTTGGGATTTTAAATCTAGGTTAAATAATACGCAAAAATATGAAGAGTAGAGCTTTGTTTGTCGATCGCACAGCTGTAATAGCTACCATGCACAAAAAAGAACAGGTAATCTCACCAATTTTAGAAAGAGAATTGGGAGTTGAGGTTATAGTACCATCAAACTTTGATACTGATAAATTCGGCACATTTACCAGAGAAATCAAACGACGAGGAACTCAAATTGAAGCAGCTAAATTTAAAGCCGAACAAGCATTAAATATCACAGGTGAAACTTTAGCAATTGCCAGCGAAGGCACTTTTGGCCCTCATCCTTTTGTACCATATTTGTCTTGTAATCGAGAAATAGTCATGTTATTAGATAAAAAACATAACATAGAGATTATTGGTGAAGAATTTTCTACAGAAACTAACCACACTCATCAAGTCGTTAAAAGTGTAGAAGAGGCTTTTGCATTTGCCCAAAAAGTTGGATTTCCTGAACATGGTTTAGTTGTCATGTTTGAAGAAAATCCCAAGGATAGTAGCCAGGTAATTAAAGGAATTACCGCACAAGAAAAGCTGGAAGAAGCTGTGAGTTTATTTTTGAAAAAATCAGCAAATGGTAAAGTGCATTTGGAAACAGATATGCGGGCGCTTTATAATCCAACAAGGATGAAAAATATTGCCAAAGCTACTCTTAATTTAGTAGAAAAACTTAATAGCCTTTGTCCTAATTGTGATTTTCCTGGTTTTAGTATAACTGATAGAAAACCAGGTTTACCTTGTGCTTTGTGCAATATGCCGACTCAGTTAACTTTAGCTAATATTTATCAATGCCGAAAATGCGGTTTTCAAAAACAGATTCTATTTCCTGATGGCATTAAACAAGTCGATCCATCACAATGTATGTACTGTAATCCTTAGAGTGATATCGTTAACACAAATGTTTGCTAAAAATGGGGTAGGGGCGGGTTTAGACAACAATAATAACGCAAGTTGCTAGTTATTAATTTTTTTGGAGTTCCCCCCTTGAGTAAGGGGGGTTAGGGGGGATCTAAGGCTGTGATTACTAGGTTTTGATCCCCCCAACCCCCCGTGATGTTAATAGCGAAGCTTCCGCTGGTTCCCCCCTTTTTAAGGGGGGCGGAGGGGGGATCAAAAGGGGGGCTAAGAAAGAGCCAAACTTGTAACTAGCAACTTGAGTTAATAGCCTGAACAAAACCCGCCCTTACCATGCAATACTGATCCAACTGAACACAATATTATTAGTGTGTTAAAAAGGTAGACTTAGTAAGGTAATTAAATTAAATTCTTTTGCTTCTTCGCTCAACCCTAATTTAATATTTTCCGGGTCATTTCTATGCCGGAAAGATTGAAAAATTCTGTCCCAGATAGTCAAAAGACTGGCATAATTTGAGTTGGTTTCTTCGACAATTTGTGAATGATGAATTCGATGATAGTTAGGTGTAACAATGAAGTAGCTTAAAAAGCGATCGCACCCATAACCCAAAGCCCAATTACTATGATGAAACACAATCACACAAATAAATGCTAATTCATAAATTAGTAATGGTTGAATCGCAATACCTAAGAACCAAATTAAGAGAATTTTGGGCAAATAAGAAACAATTACTTCTACCGCATGAAACCGATAAGCTGTGGAAACATTCATCGATCGTTCAGTATGATGTACAGAATGAAAACGCCAAGCTAAGGGCCAAGTGTGCATTAATCTGTGCCAAAAATACATATACAAATCTAAAATTAAAATTGATAAAATGCCGACTAACCAAACAGGTTGAATCCCCTGAAATAATCCTTGCCAAGTAGTTTGTTCTTGTAACCATTTGGATAGCCAAACTGTAGTTAGACTGGTGGCGATCGCATTCAAAACCCCCAACCCAAAATTAGTACCCATCCGATTAATTAAACCCTGTTTATAAGTAAAAAACGGAAACAAATTTTCCAGAATTCCAAAAATCAAAATACTCCCGACAATTACTACCAATTTGCCACTCATTACTGCCTTACCTCTGGGATTATAAAATTAAACTTATAACGGTTATATTTCGGATAATTCCTGCTATATTCTTAAATATGAAGAGGAAATTCCATCAAAATTTCTTTTAATTCAATTTCCTGAATTCGCTTAATTGCCTGTTTTAAACTTAGCCATTCTCTCTTTCTAACTTTAGCTTCCGGCCAATCATTAAACACCGTTTCAACCCGCAACAAAAACACATCAACCAAGAAATTACAACCCAACTTTTTATAACTGTAAGTACCAATTGTAGTTTCGGAAACTTGCCCTGTAACCCCTGCTTCTTCCCAAGCTTCCTTCGCTGCGGAATAGTGGGGTTTCATAAATATTTCAATCATTCCTTTGGGAATAACCCAACGTTTACCTCCCGAAGAAGTGATCAGCAAAATTTCTAACTTTTCATCTTGAATGCGGTAGGGAATTACTGCTGATTGTTTAATTGTTGGATTAGTTATTTTTGCCATCATTGAAAGAATTTGTTTGATTAGCATATTAACTGCTGGATGAAATAGCAGAACAAAGGCAGAGGAAGTAAGGGCGGGGTTGATAAATAATTTATTAGCTTGTAAATCAAAATAATTTACTAAACTCGCTCCTACAACTAAAAACTTTCTTCGGTCTTCTTTTATGCTAATTCTATCTCTAAAGTTCGCACTAAAAAAGCCCAGCGATCGGCAATTTCTTCAATTATTTTAGCAGTTGGTTTTCCAGCACCATGTCCGGCTTTTGTTTCAATGCGAATTAGCACAGGTCGATCGCCATTGTGTGCTTCTTGTAACGCCGCAGCAAACTTAAAACTATGGGCGGGAACTACGCGATCGTCATGATCTGCGGTAGTAATGAAAGTTGCAGGATAAGCAACACCAGCTTTTAAATTATGCAACGGAGAATAACCATAAAGTACCGGAAATTCTTCTGCATTTTCCGCCGAACCATACTCAGAACACCACGCCCAACCAATAGTAAACTTATGGAAACGTAGCATATCCATTACACCCACAGAGGGTAAAGCAGCAGCAAACAACTCAGGGCGTTGTGTCATACAAGCACCAACTAATAAACCGCCGTTGCTACCACCTGCGATCGCTAATTTTGCCGATGAAGTATACTTATTTTCTATTAACCATTCCGCCGCCGCAATGAAATCATCAAACACATTTTGTTTCTGCAATTTAGTTCCCGCTAAATGCCATTCTTCCCCATATTCACCGCCACCCCGCAAATTAGCAACCGCATAAACTCCACCCAACTCCAACCACACTAATAAACCTACAGAAAAGCTAGGCGTTAAAGATACACCAAAACCACCATAACCATAAAGATAAGTTGGTTGATTCCCATTTAATTGTAGACCTTTTTTGTGAGTAATAAACATCGGTATTTTCGTACCATCTTTGCTGGTATAAAATACCTGTTTAGTTTCATAATCTTCTGGATTAAAATCTATATTTGATTTACGAAAAACCGAACTTTCATCCGTCACCAGATTATAGCGATAGATAATTGTCGGAAAAGTGAAACTAGTAAAACTGTAGAAAGTTTCTGTGTCGTAACGTTTCCCACCGAAACCACCCACAGAACCAATTCCCGGTAATTGGATTTCCCGGACAAAATCGCCATTTAATGCAAAAATTTTTACCTGACTACGGGCATCTTTTAAATATTCGGTAACAAACTGATTATTTAGTAAACCCACGCCCTCCAAAACTTCCTCAGTTTGGGGAATGATTTCTTGCCAATTTTCCTTAGCTTGGTTGTTAATATTAATCGCAATTACTTTTCCCTTTGGGGCATCTAAATCAGTACGGAACCAGAAAGTTTCACCATCATTATCCACAAAACTGTAGCTAGCTTCAAATTCATTAATTAGTTCAATCACCTCAGCATTTGCATCAGTTAAATCTTTGTAAAAAATCAGATTTTTTGGATCTGTTCCCTGCCAAACATTAATAATTAAATATTTGCCGTCTTCAGTCACATCGCCATTAAATCCCCATTCTTTTTGGTCAGGACGATGATAAATTAAAATATCTTCTGATTGGGGAGTTCCTAAACGATGATAAAAGAGTTTTTGGTAATAGTTAACCTCTTCTAATTTGCTTGCGTCGTTTGGTTCATCGTAGCGACTATAGAAAAACCCTTGATTGTCGTTAGTCCACGCAGCACCAGAAAATTTAATCCATTTTAAACGATCGGGTAAATCTTCGCCTGTTTCCACATTTCGCACTTTCCATTCTTGCCAATCTGAACCGGAAGATGATAAACCATAAGCCATCAAACTTCCATCTTCAGTAATAGCAATTCCAGACAGTGCAACTGTTCCATCTGCTGACAGTTTATTCGGATCTAATAATTCTTTAGGTTCGCTATCAAGAGAAGTTAAAGTGTAGAACACGCTTTGATTTTGTAACCCATCATTTTTGAAGTAAAAATAACGATTCCCCTTTTTAAAAGGAATGCTATATTTTTCATAATCCCAAAGTTTAGTAAGGCGTTGCTTCAGCGTTTCCCTAACTGAAATATCGTTAAGATAGCCAAAAGTAACTTGATTCTGTGCTTCTACCCAAGCTTTAGTTTCATCTGAATCAGGATCTTCTAACCAACGATAAGGATCGGCAACTTTCGTCCCATGATAATCATCAATTACGTCGATTTTTGTGGTTTTTGGGTAATTGAAGGATAGTGTTGAATCAGTCATAACTTAAAAAAATAGGGTGCGTTAACGCCAGTGTAACGCACCTTTTAACTGAGCGGTGCGTGACAGCAAAAAAGTAAAATCCACAATTTTTTGCGAGTTATGCCGTCACACACCCTACGATGTTTAATTAAGCACTAGCATTGCTAGTAACTAGTTTCTCTCCTTTCAACATTCTTGATGCTGCATCTAATAGCGAATCTTCGAGATAAGGCTTAGTAAAATAGCCACTTGCGCCTAATTGAACTGCCATTTGACGATGTTTATCTGCACCGCGAGAAGTTAACATTGCTACTGGCAAATGACTTAATTCTGGGTCTTTTTGCAGACGCGAAAGTAACTCTAAACCGTCCATTCTGGGCATTTCAATATCACAGAAAATGATATCGCAAGGTAGACCAGATTTTAGTTTATCCCAAGCTTCTTGACCATCGCGTGCTTGTTCAACTCGGTAGCCAGTCTTGTTAAATGTCATGGACAACAATTCCCGAACAGTAATCGAATCATCGACAATTAATACTGTAGGATCTGACTTGGGTTGTTCTGGTGTTGCACTTGCTGCATCTTGATCCCAGAATTTACCGCCTTCATTGCGAATTAGTCCGAGTGAGAGGTCAACTAATTCTAATACATCAGCGATCGGCATAATGCGACCATCCCCTTGCACTGTCGCACCAGCAATGCCCAATGGTTTAGGAATAGGCCCTTCCAATTGCTTAATTACTATTTCTTGTTCACCCAAAACTTGATCGATTTGCAAAGCAATTAAATTATTCGGACTCCGCAAAACGACGATCGAAATTACATCTTCTTCTTTAGTCCCACCATACACACCAGCCCTACCTAATTGCCGATTGTAAGTCAACAATTCGCTTAGTGGTTTGAAGGGTAAAGTTGTATCGCGCCAAGGAATACAAGGTTTACCTTCAGCATTAATTTTAATCCGATCTTTGGGAATATCTAAAGCATCTTCCACACCGTCCATTGGGAAGGCAATTCTGGCTTTGTCACTCAAACAACAAAGTGCTTTACAAATACTCAAAGTCAGTGGTAAACGAATCGTGAAACTCGTACCTTTACCTTGATTAGAATCAGTGGTAATTGTCCCCCGAATTTCGCTCAAAGAGGTAAGAACCACATCCATTCCCACACCTTTACCGGAGAGTAAATCTGCTTCATCCTTAGTACTAAACCCAGGATGATAAATCAATTGGTAAAGTTCTTGGCGGGTCATATTTTCGGCATCAGTGCGAGAAATTAAGCGTTTTTCGATCGCTTTAGTCTTAACGCGATCGGCATTAATTCCCGCACCATCATCAGAGAAAGAAATTACCGTTTGGTTTCCTTGGTGGAACGCTTTAATCGTAATCCTACCCATAGCAGGTTTACCAGCTTTTTGTCTGATTTCTGGGGTTTCAATTCCGTGTGCGATCGCATTATTTACCAAATGCTTTAACGGATCGGAAAAATGCTCCAGAATCAACTTATCAATCAGCGTTTCTCGCCCTTCAATCTTGATTTCTGCTTGTTTACCAAATTCCGCCGCCTTATCACGCACATAACGAATTAACGGGAAAACTCGCTCAATTTCCCCAAACGGCACCATTCTTGCCCTAGTTAAACCTTCTTGTAATTGAGTAGTAACTTGGCGGAACTGACGACTAACCTGTTCAGTTTCATCAGTCACAAATTCGATGTCCGCTGTAGACTCCCTTACCCGAACAATCAACTCAATCATCTCTTGGGAAATGGTGTGGAAAGGAGTAAATTGATCCAAGTCCAAAGGATCGTATTCTACGGAACGATCGTTATGATTGGAATTCTCGTTATTAGATGAGTCATCAGAATCCCTATCACCATAACTCCTAAAACTAGAAGTGTGATAGTGATCGCGCCGCCGAGAAGCCAACAGCGAAGCTTCCAGCAAAGATCGTTCATACAAATCCTGCATCCTTGCACCCACATCGCTGAGTTGCTGCACCTGCGTCAGCAAATTATCCAAAAATTGCCGTAATCTTTCCTGTTCTTGTTCTAGAGTATTCCGGTTTACCACCAATTCCCCAACCAAGTTACTCAGATTATCCATCTGCTTAACTGGCACTTTCATCGTTTGTTCCAGAATTCCTCTACTCAAACGCTTCGGCGTTGTAGACTGGGTAGGTCTAGGTTTATTAGCAGCAGGCGAACCCGGTTTTTTATCAATTTCTGCTACCAAACTTTCCAAATCAGAAAAGTCAATATCATCATCCAACTTTTGACTAGCTAATGCTGCTACCGCCGCTGTCGCTGCTGCTGCGGGAATCGCCGTCTTAGCTATACTTGGCGATTCATCACCCAACATTGCTTCCAAATCAGCAAAATCTAAATCATCAGTTGTATCTACATGATTATTTGGCGCAGCAGCACTTGCTAGTTCTTCATCACCCAGCATCGCTTCTAAATCAGCAAAATCGGCATCTGGCGATCGATCTAAAGCAGGCGCTTCTTCCTCATTCAACAGCGCCGCTAAATCACCAAATTCGTCTGTTTCACCAACATTAGCCGCAAAATCCCAATCCCCTACGCCATCTTCTGCTTCTAATTCTCCCGGTACCAAATCAAAATTATCGAAACTATCCAAACTACCAGTATCGAGGCTCAAAGCATTAGTTTCTAGTCCATCAGAATCAGCAAATTCTTCTGTTTCTTCGGCAGTTAAACCATCAAAATCAAAAGCATCATCTGTGGGTAACTCCGCGAAATCTTCTGTTTCTTGGGCAGTTAAACCATCAAAATCAAAAGCATCATCTGTGGGTAACTCCGCGAAATCTTCTGTTTCTTGGGCAGTTAAACCATCAAAATCAAAACTCTCATCTGTGGGTAACTCCGCGAAATCTTCTGTTTCTTGGGCAGTTAAACCATCAAAATCAAAACTCTCATCTGTGGGTAACTCCGCGAAATCTTCTGTTTCTTCGGCAGTTAAACCATCAAAATCAAAACTTTCATCTGTGGGTAACTCCGCGAAATCTTGCCAAACAGTAGCTTCTGAAGTTTTCGGTGTTGCCTCCGTTAACTCAGCACCCCAATCAAAACCATCATCAGAAATCTCTGCTGGAAAATCATCTATTGCCAATTCTGAATCAGCGGCTAATTCTCGATCGAAATTCCCCAAATCAAAATTTTCTTCGGCTGGTGGTGCATCTGATTCAAACAACTCTAAAGATGCTTCTGTAGAGTTATCTGTTAACCATTCCATTCCCGGTTCTTCCGCCTGGTAAGCACCAAATTCGGTGTCGAACTCTTGGATATAAGTAGTAAATTCATCTACTGGCGATACATTTGCTGTACTGGCTAGATTTGTGCTTTCAGCAAATACCTCTTCACCAAACAAATCATTACCGAAATCGAGGTTTTCCGCAGCAAAATTGCCTAAATCTTCTGTTTCCGAAGCAAACAGATCGTCTAAAGTTCCCGTACTATCTGCTGTTGCGGGAACATCCCAAGCAAACCGATCGTCTGATTGTTGGTTACTAACTGAAGTATCTAAAGCAAATGGATCGAAAGCATCAAAAGATAAATCATCTATTGCTACAGGGATTCCTTGGTTATCTTCATTTGCACTCAAGTCATTAGCAAACCAATTTTCATTTAATTCCTCTGTTGTGGCGCTAGCTTCTGGAGTTGCTTCGCTCCATAATTCATCATTACTTGTACCAAAATCAAAGGTATCTGCTCCAGATTCATCTTCAACTACTTCGCTAGTCAACAACTCATTTGCATCATCGAAAAATCCAAAATCATCTGTTAAAGCTGCTTCAGTTACTTCTGTTTCACTTGTTGTCGAAGTTTCCCCAGCAAAATCTAATAATTCTTCATCTTCATCAAATAGATTGGCTAAATCAAATTCTGCTTCAGGTTGAGAATATTCGGCTGTTGTTGCTTCAGCAGTTTCATCTTCCCAATTAAAATCTGCCTGGTTTTCTAGACCTAAAAACTCTAAAGAATTGTCTGAATTTAAATTTTCCGCCTCTTCTAGAGGGGCAAAATCTTCTTCATTCCAACTATTTTTTGTTTCTGTTGTTTCCTCGGCAAATAGGTCTTTTAAATCTTCTGTTTCTGCGCCATCAAATTGGCTAATTCCTGCTTTTAAATTTGCTTCAGGAACTTCTGTTATTTCATCCCAAGTTTCCGATTCTTTTGGTAAGTCAGCAAATAGTTCAGTGAGATTATCTTCAGTTTCTACCGATGTTTTTTCACCGAAAATATCATCATCTAAACCAAGGTCAGCCAAATCTTCTTCTTCAAAGTCATCACTGAGAAAACCTAAAAGGTCTTCATCTGTTGCTTGTTCTTCGGCTGGAATACTATCAAACAGATCGGCAAATTCACTATCTGTTTCTAAATCTGTGGGACTTTCTAAACCTACTGGTTCAACTGTAGTATCGCTAAAACTTTCTTCTTCTTGCCAGTTGTCGTCAAGGTCTACGGCTTCCTGAAATAGGTCTGCTAAGGTATTGAGTTCTGCGGCTCCAACCTCTGGGCCATGTCGGTCTGCAACTCTTGGATTTCTTTGGGTTTCGGGCGCATCCATCCGGGGGGTATGGTCTGCGATCGATCTTGTCGCTTTTCCTGAACTCCCCAAATTAGCTGTATTTGTTAATGGCTCAGGTTCACTAAAGTCTAATGGTTCTGCGAATAAGTCAACATCTACTTCTTCTTCATCTGAAATAGCGGCAAAATCAATATCTGCTTCACTGCCGACTACTGACTCTTCTGAGAATAAATCGCCAAAGTCTAATTCTTCTTCTTGGGCAGGTAAAGTTACAGGTAAAAGTGCTTGTAATTGTTCGCCAACGCAAATTTGGCCTGCTTTTCCTGTCAAAACTAATTCTTGAGCCGCTTTAATTTCTTTAATGACAATGGGAGCCAGAGTTTGGCAGGTGTTTTCTTGATTAGCGATCGCACCTTTTGCCGTCTCCATTAAACCACACCAAGCCGACAATTCAAACTTATTTCCCATTTGCGCCAAAGTATCACAGCAACCTTCTAGTTGTGGGCGGCTGTTCGGCCAAGCTGGTGGCTTAAACAATTGCAACATTTGTCGCAACTGCTCCATAACTTCCTGCTTAAAAGTAGCAATCAGTAACTCTTGCTGCGAGTCTTTTGCCTTAGTTGGTGACACTTTACCAGCAGAAGAACTTACCAATTTTTGTAAGTGTTGTCTGAGCTCGCCAGAAACTAATTCTAGTGATGCCATTACACTATTTGAGACATCTTCTGTTAAACCAAAAGGCCCTTGTAACTGTTCTAATAGCTCTTTGAGAGCATCAAATACTTGCCAGAACATAGACTCTAATTTCTGGTCTACTTGGACTGGCGATTCTTCAAGTAATTTAAAACAATCTTCTAAAAGGTGGGAAGTTTTCTGAATACTTTGCAAGCTGAGCATTCCGGCTCCCCCTTTAACAGAGTGAGCAGCACGATAAACTTCTTTTAATAATTCTCGGTCATTAATAGTCGCTTGGAGAGTTAGCAAACCCTGCTCAATAGTATTCAGGTGGTCTTTAGCTTCCTCAATAAAATAGCCCAGGATGCGCTGTTGTTGTTCTGGCAGCATAGCTGAAGTTCCTCAATGAGTTGTGAGTTTTGAGTGTAGGGACGATTCATGATTCGTCCCTACTCCGCTTTTATGTTTGGCAAAACTCAACTATCAAAAGTAATAATTGTTAGTTTTTCCTAGCGTTAATTTATTCAATATAGCCAGGAAGCGAGAGAGTGTGCTTAGCGATCGCTCGCTTCTACACGGAAACGCTCCACAGAAGTTAACAAATTACGTGCCACACCTACTAGATTTTGCAGTTGTCCTGACACCCGTTGTGCTTCTTGGGAGGTTTCTTGGGCGGTAAGTTCCACAGATTGAACTACCTGTGCTACATTGTGAGCCGCTTGAGTTTGCTGAACTGTATCAGCAGTAATCGATCGCACCAAAACGTCAATTTGGTTAGACACTTGAATAATATCGTCCAAACTCCGCTTCGCTTGCTCGGCAACTTTTGTCCCTTCAATTACCTGTTGGGTGCCTTCTTCCATTGCCATCATTACCGAGCCAGTTTCGCTTTGAATTTGCAAAACGATTTGCTCAATTTCTTTGAGTGCTTTTGCCGATCGGTCTGCCAACTGTCGTACTTCATCAGCCACAATTGCAAAACCTCGACCCGCTTCGCCTGCTCTTGCTGCTTCAATGCTAGCGTTTAATGCTAACAAATTGGTACGCGATGCAATCGCCGCAATCAAAGCTACAATCTTGGCAATTTCCTGGGAAGACTCCGCCAACCGTTTCACCTTGCGGGTAGTTTCCGCCACAGTTTCCCGAATCCCCAAAATACTGCCCACAGTCCGTTCTACCGCATCACCGCCTTTGCGAGCCATCGCTGAAGCACTTCGTCCGACTTTTTCTGCCTCAGCCGCGCTATCTGCTACCCTAGCAATCATCTCCGTCATCCCTTGCACCTGATTTAAGGTGACAGCCAATTCTTCTGCTTGACGCAAAGCATCAGCCGACAGTTGACGGGCAAATTTCTCGTTTTCCGACGCACCTTTGTTGACTTGTTTAGCAGCTTCAATTACCTTAACGACGATTTCCCGCAGGTTTTGAATCGTCAAGTTAAACGAATCAGCTACCGCACCCAACACATCAGCAGTTACCTCAGCTTGAACAGTCAAGTCACCTCTTGCAGCTCCTTCTACATCATCCAGCAAGCGAATTACTTGCCGTTGTAAATCTTCTTTTGCCTGTTCTTGTTCTTCCGCTTTCCGTTGTGCTTCACTGGTTTGAGTGAGCATAATCCGCGTCATTTGGTTAAATGATGCTGCTAATCTCCCCAGTTCATCTTCCGAGTAAACTGTAGCTTGGGCTGACAAATTGCCTTGAGAAACCGAATCAAATTGCTCATGTAAATTTACAGTTTGGCGACGAATTTGCCTAGCCGTTAACCCCCCTACCAGCATAGTGGTACCAAAACCGACGACTCCGGCTACTCCTGCCATTGCCAAACCTGTAAACTGCATTTGGGTGAGGCTATCTTTATCTCGCGGACTAAAAGCCAGTTGAGAGCCTAAACTAACAGCAGCGACGGAAATTGCCGACAAAATCCCCACTGCGATCGCTGAATAAGTGCGTTTGCGGGCTAGAGGAGCGTTTTCAAAGAAAGCTAACACACCCTGTTCTACAGTAACAGTTGGTTCGGTGCTGCCGCTGGCTGATGGGGGAACAAATATCGGGGGTTCTGTGGTGGGGAAGTTATCATCATAACCAAAGGCCGATCGATCGCCTGCATCAGTTAAATCCGATCGCATTCCACCCGTAGAAAGTCCCCCTGTTAAACCAAAAGAACCCGTTTGCGGATGAGTTGCTAAAGCTGCCGAATCTTCCAGATTGTCAAAATTAGGCAGATTTGCTAAATCATCATCAAATTCATCGAATTCTTGGAGAATATCATTGTTAACTTGTTGACGAGTTCCAGAATTTGGCAGGGAAAAAGTCGAATCATCGTCGTTTTCTTCCCCAAAAGCCACATTAAAGGCATCAATCTCGTCGCTACTTGGTGCTAGTTCATTTCCCAGCAAAATTGTTTCATCTTCACCAACCACACCTCTGGGATAAACCGGACGAGAAAATCCCTGGCTACCGGAAACTGGAGGTCGATCGGGAAATGTCGGTTGTGAGTTTGACCAAGCCGGAGATTCTTCCTCTTCAGGATATGCTAGCTCTGGATCGTTGTATTCATTGTATTCATTGCTGTATTCTTGGTCGAAAGCGTCGGCTTGGGAGTCAAAGGCGACTTCATCGCTATAGGCGGCAGAATCAGTAGTAAATGAGTAATTATTTGTTTCTGATTCTTCCGTGTAGTAATTATCTTCCTGATTCGGATCTGGGGCGAACCACCCAGAGGAAACATCTGTTGATTCTTGAGCGAAGTATGTTTCCTCACTGGAACCAACAGCAAAGGGATCGACAAACATTTCCCCAGCATCAGCACCATTACCGTTATCGTAGCCATTGGTATGGGCATGACTGCCAAAGGGGTTGTCATGCTCAAATTGTGCAGCGCCTCTGCCAGTTTGATAGTCAGAAGGCATCTGGGGAATATCATCAATATCGTCTAAACCCAGGTCATCTAAGCCAAAATCATTAGCTAGAGTGGCGCGATCGTGTTGATTCCATTCTTCATCTTCTTCCGGTTGATAATACTCTCCATAATCCGTTTCTGGAGCAGCACCATTGGCAGATGAGGAATTTTCACATTCACTCAGGTAAGCCAAACCACTGTTAGCGTAATCGACATATTCTGGATTATCTGTCAGGGTCAGCACATATTCATACTGTTCCCTAGCTGTGTCATATTGTCCCAGATTGCAATAAATATGACCTCGGAGTAGCCGGATGCTTGGTTCCTCCGGGAACTCCGAAACGAGTTCATCGACAATTTCTGCCGCTTCCTCGTCTTTCCCCTGCATATATGCTGTTTGAGCTTCTTGGTATTTCTGCGTGTGTGTGCTAAATGGCATTTGCCTCCTCCCGCTAAATGAGTACTGAGTGCTGAGTTAGTTGGAAATTATTTGGCGCGGGTTTTATACTCATAAATCATTTGCTGTTACCCAATAATTATTTACCAAATTTGTCTTTGCTGATTTTGCAGTCAGAAAGTGAATTGCGCTTTCCGGGCAGAAGAGTTATTAACTTGACTCTTTACTTTCTAGACCAGAGTAGAATATCTGTTTTTTATTAGGCACTCAACACTGCTCTACACAATTTTATGCTGCCCAGCGTGCCGATCGGAGAATCGCCACTTGGTCTAATAATTGCAGAGTTTTATTGTTTTGGGTGTCTAATACCCATTCGCCCCTGAGAAAGGGTGCCATACTATCTGGTGCATTATTTGGCATTTGAAAACCTGTTTCTACATCCAACCAACACATACCAACAATCTGATCAACTGCCAAGCCTAGCATAGTATCTTGGTCTTCTATGGCAATGACCTGAATTTCTGAGCGGTCTGTATTTAGTAATGTAGATTCTCCCAGGAATTGTCCTAAATCAGCTACCCAAATTACTCTACCCCGAAAGTTGAGTGTTCCCAAGAGTAAGGGAGAGGCATTGGGGATTGGTGTAATTGCATCTGGTGGTCGAGAAATTACTTCTTTGATGCCGATCGCGGGTAAAGCTAATTCTGTGGTCGGTGTAATATAAAACCTCAGATGTAACTCACCTTCTGGGCTTTCTAATTCTTGAAATTCTGAAGTTTGGTCTTGACCTTTTCCGGTTAAAAAGTCCGGGCTGCCAACCATAATTGTTTTCCCTATCCTCGTAATAGTTGTTTCACTGTACCGATCAGTTCTTTAGGCTGAAACGGTTTGGCAATGTAGGCATCTGCACCCTGTTTCATGCCCCAATAGCGATCGAATTCTTCGCCTTTAGAAGAACACATCACTACAGGTACTTTTTGTGTTTTCGGATCGGCTTTGAGGCGACGGCAAACCTCGTAACCATTCATTTTGGGCATGACAATATCTAAGACTACTAGATCGGGACAACGACCTTGGATGAACTCCAGTGCTTCTACTCCATCAGTGACAACTGAAACATTAAGTCCGCTCCCACGTAACAGATCTGAGATCATCTCCCTTTGGGTAACGCTATCCTCTACTACTAGAACTGTACTCATTATTTTTTTACCTGACCTACTGATTTTACAAACTTAGATAACAGTAAAAATCTATCAAGGTTGCCGCTTTCCACATATCAATTGAGTCAAGTAACCAGCACCTTGTATTAGTATTCCCCACTATGACCGACTTACATTCAAGTCGGAATTGTTGCTTAGTCCTATTTCCTCTTCTAACGCATCAATCAATAACTGGGTGGCTCTATCTGCATCGTTATCGCTTTTGCCAATGTATTTCTCGACTAGCATCAGTAATTCACTGTCACCAAAGGGTTTGGTGAGGTAGTCAGTTGCACCTACCATCCGGGCTTTGACGCGATCGATAAAGCCATCTTTACCTGTTAACATGACGATCGGCGTTTGGCGAAAAGCAGTAGACCGTCGCAACATGGCACAAATTTCCAATCCATCTAATTCAGGCATAATAATGTCACAAAGAATTAGGTCTGGTTTAATTTGGAATACCAAGCTCAGTGCTTTCAGGGGATTACTAATGGCAGCTACAGGGTAACCATGTTGTTTGAGAGTATGTTCCACAGCTTTACAAGTGGCAATCCCATCATCAATGAAAACTACGCTGTGTGTCCCAGTTTTCGGCTCGGCAGTAAATTCTCCCGGCGTTGCATTGGTGCTGGGATTACTAGGATAAACTAATTGCACCCAACCTTTTTTGATGTATGGGTAAATAGCTTTGGCGACAGGAAGGATTTGCCGATTTAGGTAACGTGCCATTTGCCGCAAGGAGTTTTGACCATCTGCCCATCTTTCGAGAATTTTAAAGGTGTTGTCTGGTAATTTTTGCCGTAAAAGTGACGATTCTACGAGTACAGGACATTGCTCTGGGGATTGGATATGGGGATGAAATTGTTTCCACTCTTGTACCTGTTTCATAATCTGAGTCACCAAGGGGTCAATTTCCAGGGTGGTGAGTTGGGGGGCAAGGGCGGGGCCAATTTCAAATACGAAGGAGCCTTGGTGTAAACTGAGGAGATCAAACAAAGTTTCCTTGACCATACTTTGAATGATGTTTCTGCCTTGGTCTGGAGTAAGGACGTGAGTTTCTAATAATGTCCACAGGTAGCCGTATTCGGGAGCATTGGTGGTGGCGATCGCTGGTACATAAAGTTGATCTACCGCAGAATCTAACCGATAACGACGTAAATAATCCCGTAGCCTAGATAAACTACTATCGCTGTCTGCGGCATAAGCAATTTGACCATTGAGGAAAAATACAATCCAAAACTGTTCTGCAACTCGAAATTTTGCATCACCAAACGCCTGTACTTCTAAGTAACCCGTTCGTTGACCTAATTCAATGAGTTGCAAAATACTACGAATATCAATTTCACTTAACGTTCCCTGCATGGAACTATAACGCTCTCCTAATAAACTGTTTTAATCTAACTTTGTGCTGCTACTGAGTTACCCAGCCCAAAAAATTATAAATTTTACCTTTTGATTGTGGATGAGTATCGCCTAGACTTTGTTAAGTCTGGCTAATTTTTGGTTCACTTACCACACTAGAATCTTTGGCTAGTACAGTAGATGTAATTAGTCTAGGTTAGAATTTAACCTAATGTCGCAGTTCCTTCCTGACTTTTAGAAGGGTGGGGAGGAACTGCGACCAAGTAATAAACCGGGAAGCGTCCATTTTTCGCAGGCAAAATTCATGGCAGAGGCGGTAAGCTGTTTTCGGCTACCGTTTCCAGCTAAATTTAATTAGTAACTCAAGTTGCTACTTACTAACGTGGTGATAGATAGTGGGTAGTGGGTAGTAGGTAGTAGGAATCCCATTACCCATTACCTACTACCTACTACCAACCTCAATTTAATAACTAGCAACTTGCGTTAGTAGTCAACGTTGATTCCGTTCGATGGGGTTGGGTCGGATGAAGACAGCGGCGAATATGTAGACAGGTCAATTCAAATTGTTTTATGAGCGTTGTCTGCCTAAACTAGGGTTAGTAGAACTAAATAATATCTGGGAAAGGTTTAGCCAAAGCTCAAACCTAGACACATCAAGAGGAATATAGGCGTGCTGTATCTAGCGGAAGTATTACAAAAAAAATCTGGCCCATTCGGGGGCAGTAAAACGGATCTGAAACTGCTGGCTTGTCAGCGTGGCGAAAGTTGGAGTGCAATAACTGGCGAGGAAGTAGTTGCTCTTTCTCCTGAAGAAGGAAGTAAGTACGGTGACGGGGCGCTGGTGTTGGTTGACTTGGGTGGAAATCGCCAAGTGCAACGCATTAATCCGGGGCGGGAGTTAGTGGGGGTTCTGCAAAATTTCTCGCGGTTACAAGAAAAGTATAAGACTAAGGAAGAAGAGATTGAACAGTGGAAGGAGTCGCTGACTTACCAAGCTCATGAGTTGAACCGTCGGGAGATGGAAATTCAAGCTCGTCAAGAAGAGTTGGCGCAAATGGAGCAGGAGGTGGAGCGATTTGAACAGCAAAGGCAAGAAATTAATAGTTCTCGTGAGGAAACGGAGAGATTAAAGGAAGAAATTGACCGAAATCGCTTGGAGTTGGAAGGCGCTTGGGCGCATTTGAAGGGTGAGCAAGAGCGGATTAAGGAGTTGGAAGCTCAATATAAACCGCAAGCGGCGCTTGACGATCAACAAGCAAGGCAAATTCAAGAGATTCTGGAAAGATTATCCCAGACGATCGCTTCTCCAGAACCAATTCGGGAACAACTTGGTTGGGCTTTTGAGGCACTCAATCAAGAGCAGGCG
The DNA here is from genome assembly GCF_015207735.1 of [Phormidium] sp. LEGE 05292. Taxonomy (GTDB): domain Bacteria; phylum Cyanobacteriota; class Cyanobacteriia; order Cyanobacteriales; family Aerosakkonemataceae; genus Floridanema. The sequence continues at coordinate 4,578 of NZ_JADEWG010000087.1, read as the reverse complement.
ATTCTAGATCAACATTGGCAACAGTTGGAGCAACAACGAGCAGCGGCGACGGCTCTCCAAGAACGAGTCGATCGTCAAGCTAGCAATCTGCAAAGTCGTTGGCAAGAATTTTACCAAGCTCAGAGTTCTGTGGAGCAAGCTAGGGAGGCTTTAAAGATTCAGCAAAATTCTTTATCTTTGAAGCAGGAATATGCTCAATCTTTAGCCGCTCGGTTGCGAAATCAAGATGACTTATATCAACAAGTACAACGTTTGGCGGCGCTGTCTTCGGAGGTGAAGATTAGCCAAGAAATTGATTTGGAAGCTTTAGAACGCATGGCGGTAGGGGAACTACAAGCAGTTGTCCAAAATCTGAAGTTGGAGTTGGATAAGGCGAAGCGTTTTGTTAGCGATCAGGAAGAGGAGTTGGAATTTGAACGTCAGGCGATCGCAGAATTACAACAAAAGATACAACAAGCTAATAACCAAGAACGTCAGCGTTTACAAACAGAATTAGCAGATGAACAAGACCGTTACCAAATGTTAGAAGAAACTTTGGTGGGTCAGCGTCGGACTCTCCGGGAACGGGAGGAAATTTTCTCTCAGCATCTTAAGGTGTTTCGCCGTCGTCAAGGAATAGCTGATACTGAGGTGATTGATGGGCAAAAAATTGATTTAGGCCCTGTTTTATCTCAGATTGAATCTGTTCGTCAACAACAGGCGGATGAGTTACAAAGCTTGGAACGGGAAATTGAGCAAATGCGCTCTAGTATTGGGCAAGCTCAAGCAATGGTGAACGATCAAGTACAGCAACAAGAAAATCAACGCCAAGAGTTACAAAGCAGCGAACAAAATACTCAAACTCAAAAGGCATTTTTAGCAGAATCTTGGGGCAAAGTGCGACTTTATGAGGAAGTTTTGCAACAGATTCAAGATAAGGTAAACGAAGTGCGGCAAAAGCTAGAAACGATCGCTGGTCTGCTTAATCAGATTCAAGAAGTTGGCGATTATCAATTTCATGGCATCGCTGAAATGCGAAAAATTATCTATAGTTTGATACCTAGCGAGTTACAACAATTGGCAGCTTCTTAAGAGAAGGCAGAAGGCAGAAAGCAGAAGGTTCGGAAAAAACTTTAATTTCAACTGTGTGATTCTGCCCTGCTGCTCTAGGCTTTTTTTAAGTAAATGTAGTCGTTTTCTACTTGAGCGATCGCACCTCCAGGAAATGGATCGGTACAAGAACGATTAGGTGCTGTAATTAAAGCTGTTAATTTTTCTATTTGCTCAAAACTAGGGGCAAATCCTAAATTTTGCTGTAAGAATTGTCGCATCACTCGCCTTTGAATTGCTAAAGATGTAGAGCGTAAAATTGAGCGATTTAGCTGCGGAATGGGAGAATTAGAACTAGCTTTTTGCCGGATTTCTTGAGCAGTATTTTCTAAAAATTCTACTTCTGCTTGCAGGATTTCCGCTGTTTGAGCTAGGGCTTTTTCCACTTGGGGATTAAAGTTTTGTTTTAAGTAAGGGATTAATTCTAATCTAATTCTATTTCGCTTATATTTTAACTCTTCGTTAGTAGAATCTGACCAAATTGGTAGTTGAAAATCTGCACAAAATTGGGCAGTTTCTAAGCGAGTAATTTCTAAAAGTGGGCGAATTAGTTGGATTTTTTCAATTAAATATCTTTGCCAAGTTAAACTTTGTAATCCATCTGCACCACTACCACGAGTTAAGTTATAGAGTATGGTTTCGGCCCGATCGCTCGCTGTATGTCCAGTAACAATATAACTGTAATTATGCGTTTGGGCAACATTAATTAATGCTTGATATCGCCACTCTCTCGCTGCTGCTTCACTTTTTAATTCTTGGTCTGTGATTTGTAAATAAAAGGGTAATTGCCAAGTTTGAGCAAGTTTTCCTACATGATTGGCGTTAGCTTCTGAGTCGGTTCGCCATCGATGATCGCAATGACAAATTCCTAGTTGCCATTGCCATTTTGATTGTAAGTCTAATAGTAATTTGGTTAAACAAAGTGAGTCTTGTCCGCCGGATACTGCTATTAATATGTTTTGGTTTTTGGGTAATAGTTGGCGTTGTCGCAAGGTGCGATGTATTTGGGCGTGAAGTGGTGTCCAGGGTTGGGAGGAAAGCATTTAAGAGTTTTGAACCGCGAAGGACGCAAAGAGCGCGAAGGAAGAGGGAAGGGTAATTTTATTAATTTGGGAAATAGCTTTTTTTGAACCGCAGAGACGCAGAGGACGCAGAGGAAGAAGAAGAGAAGAGTTAGTTTTAGGTTTCTTTGATTTGTTTACGAAGATCATCTAGTGGAAAAGTTGGTTGAGAGGGTTTGTCTGGGTAAAATTCTAAGGTTATTTTCATCCTTACTTTCCCTTTTTGCCAATCTCCTCCAGGTTGTAATACTTCACATCTTACTCCTTCTTTTTGCCACTTTTCCACCCTTTCATCTCCTGTATTTCCCATAGTATATCTTACTGTTTCTTTTTGAAATTGCTCTACTGTTAGCATTTGTTGAGGAATTACATTTACTCTAACTTCATTGAAATTTTCAAGAGATACAACATCTTTTTTGTTAAGCTCCTCGAAATTATTCATAGATAGCACTCCTATTTGATTTGGAAATAATATTTTTTTTAACCGCAGAGAATGCAGAGGACACAGAGGAAGAAGAGGATTTAGTTAATTCCTAACTAAAAGCTTTTTAATTGCTCTAATTAAATCCACTGGTTCAAAAGGTTTAGTAATATAAGCATCTGCACCTTGCTTAATTCCCCAGTAATGATCGAATTGCTGATCTTTACTGGTACACATAATTACTGGTATATATTTATCCTGAAATTGTGTCTTTATCCATCGACAAAGTTCATAACCATTCATTCTCGGCATGACAATATCAGTTATTACTAAATCTGGACATTGAACCTGCATTTTCTCGATTGCTTCAATGCCGTCACCTGCTTCAATAACTTCTATACCTTTACGTCTGAGTAGGTCTGAAACCATAACCCTAACTGTCGGGCTATCATCAACCAGTAGAATTGTAATCATAAGAGCTTACACTTAGCTGAACGCTATTCAGCTTTTTAGCATTTAATTTACACCATAGTCAGTAAGAGGGGATCAGCTTTTGCAGCAAGGAAGACAACAACGCTTAATTCTCGGGGACTGCTAATTAGCAATTTAAATGCACAACTTTCTAGAATAACTCACAAATATTTAAGTTACTGTATTGTTCTGGGTAATTTTGCATAAGTTTGCAAAAAGCTAGCGACCAGCTGACAATTAAGATTAATTGAGTGCCGATCGCTTAAACTTGAAGGTTAGAAGAACCAGCCGTAGCTGTGTAAACCTTTACCTAGCAAATTAACTCCTAAGTAACAAACCCAGACTACAACAAACCCTGTTGCTGCTAAAATTGCTGGTTTTCTCCCTTGCCAACCACGAGTAATTCGGGCGTGTAGGTAAGCAGCAAATACTAACCAAGTAATTAATGCCCAGGTTTCTTTCGGGTCCCAACTCCAATAAGAACCCCATGCTTCATTGGCCCAAACAGCCCCAGCTATGATGCCAATTGTTAACAGCGGAAATCCTAAGCCAATTACTCGATAGCTAATATTATCTAGGATTTCGGCTAAGTTGAGACGTTGGGGCGAAAGTGGTTCGACTGTTGTTTCTTTTGGTGGCGTTTTGACTACCTCTAAAACGGCTGTTTTACCGTTGCCGTTATATTCAATTTCGTGAGGAATGGCAGCGGAAATGGCAGCAGTTTGTTCGACTTTACCACCAGGAGTTTGTGTTACTAAATTTCCGTAACGACGCAGTTGATAATCTTGATTACGAAAGCCTCCTGTACCTACAGAACTGCCTCGCAATTCGATGTTTTTTCCTTTGGTAATTACTAAAAATGCGATCGCCAATAACGACCCTACCATCAAACAAGAATAACTCAACATCATGACGCTGACGTGCATCATTAACCAGTTTGATTTGAGTGCGGGTACCAAAGGTTCTGCGGTTTGCATTGGCGCGGGTAAGGACAAGGCTGCAAATGCCGTTATCGCCATCGCTACAGGTGCGGTGACAACTCCCACCAACCGACTACGACTCATGTTTTCCGCGATTAAATGAATGGTGGTAATTCCCCAAGTCAGGAAAAATAGAGATTCGTAGAGGTTGCTTAAGGGAAAGTATCCCGCTTCTATCCAGCGTGCCCCCAGTAAGCAGGCGATACAAAGGTTAGCGATCGCCATCCCTGCTGTTCCCAATGCTGGTAAAACTGGAATATTGGGAAATGCTGCCCCTCCCCAGTAAACCAGCATGGTAACAAATAAAATCGCAAAACTAGTGTTATCCAACCAATTCTGGAGTAATACCAAATTCATAAATGTGTTCTCCCCAATCGTTTTATTAGTTTAATCCCTTTGCCCTACTATTAATTTTGGCAGTTTACTAGTACAAAGACAGAATGCTCTAAGGAAGTGAAAAGCCTTGAGTTTCAAGTTTTGAGTTAAGAAGTTTTCTTGCTCCCCTGCTCCCCTGCTCCCCCTGCTCCCTTGCTCCCCTGCTCCCCTGCTCCTACTT
>NZ_JADEWG010000086.1 GCF_015207735.1 [Phormidium] sp. LEGE 05292 | reverse complement strand
GTCCCCAATCCCCAGTCCCCATGAAGGAGGGTGAATCATGACAAATCCTTCGATTACCAATGATGTAGATGTACGATCGCAAACTCCCCAATGGCGAGACTATTTTCGCTTCAGCACCGATCACAAAATTATCGGTGTGCAATACATCCTCATCACCTTTATTTTTTTCTTAATCGGTGGATTGATGGCGATGTTAATCCGGGCGGAGTTGACTACGCCAGAATTAAATTTAGTCGATCGTCCTCTCTACAACGCCCTTTTTACCTTGCATGGAACGGTGATGATTTTCTTGTGGATCATTCCCTTCAACGCAGGGCTATCAAACTATCTAGTTCCCTTGATGATTGGGGCGCGAGATATGGCGTTTCCCTTGCTGAATGCCATTTCCTTTTGGCTGATTCCCCCAGCGGGAATCTTGCTGATCGCCAGTTTTTTGTTACCTAATGGCCCTGCTCAAGCTGGTTGGTGGTCATATCCACCAGTAAGTTTACAAGCTCCCTCTGGTCAACTAGTTTGGATTATCAGCTTAATTTTGCTGGGTATTTCCTCGATCATGGGGGCAGTCAATTTTGTTACTACGATCTTCTGGCTTCGCGCACCCGGAATGACCTTTTTTCGGATGCCTGTCTTCGTTTGGTCGGTTCTCAGTGCCCAACTACTGCAACTCATTAATCTACCATCTCTGACCGGGGCATTAATCCTGTTAATGTTCGATCTTGCTTTTGGGACTACGATTTTTAACCCTGCGGGACATGGCGATCCGATTCTTTACCAACACCTCTTTTGGTTTTATTCCCATCCAGCCGTTTATATCATGGCGTTACCTGCCTTTGGCATTTTTGCCGAAGTATTGCCAGCTTTCGCCCGTAATCCTTTGTTTGGTTATCGTTCATTAGCGATCGCTTCTTTAGGCATTGCCGTAGTCAGCATCTTTGTTTGGGCGCATCATCTTTTCGCCAGTGCAACTCCAGGATGGATGCGAATGCTATTTGCTGTAACTTCAATGCTGGTAGCTGTACCAACAGGAGTAAAAGCATTTGGTTGGACTGCTACGATATGGCGAGGCAAACTTCACCTCGATACACCAATGTTATTTGCAATGGGTGGAGCCGCAATGTTTATTTTTGGCGGCATTACAGGTGTAATGTTGGCTGCTAACTCCTTTGATTTGCACGTTAATAACACCTACTTTGTAGTCGGGCATTTCCATTACATTGTGTTCAATACAATCACAATGGCAATCTTTGCTGGCATTTATTTCTGGTTTCCAAAAATAACCGGAAGAATGTATGCAGAAGGATGGGGAAAAATACATTTTTGGTTAACCTTTATTGGTGCAAATCTCACATTTTTCCCCATGCACCCATTAGGTTTACAAGGTATGGTGCGCCGAGTTGCTTCCTACCCACCAGAGTATCAAGGCTGGAATTTAGTTGCTAGTTTAGGAGCCTTTTTGTTGGGAGTTTCAACCTTACCTTTTATCGCTAACATGATTGGTTCGATTCTCGCAGGAACCAGAGCAACTGACAATCCTTGGCGAGCAACTGGACTGGAATGGACAACTTCTTCACCACCACCGAAAGAGAACTTTGCTGAGATTCCCCAAGTGGTTTTTCCCCCTTACAACTACGGCAATCCTAGAGCTTATGGAGAAGCTTCAGCAACCCAATCTGGTGAGGAGGTTTCTAACGATGAGTAGTTCGCCCAACACTAGAATTCATGTTGATGAAAGTCCGATCGATCTCGAACGTTTGCGCCAAAAGTTGCCAGATTGGTTAAAACGATTTCTGCCCAGCGGAGGCGGAAGCCACGAAGACCATCATGGTAAAGGAATGTTTGGAGTTACAATATTTTTGTTATCCGAAAGTATCGTTTTTTTAAGTTTTTTCTTCAGCTACATTGTCCTACGATTGACAACTCCAAAGTGGTTGCCTCCTGGTGTTTCTGGCCCAATACCGTCTACCTTTGTTGTTATTAATACAATAATTTTGCTTTCTAGTAGTGTCGTCATTCAACTGGCAGAACGTGCGTTGAGCCGTCATCATTTGAATAAATTTCGGTTGTTATGGTTGATGACTGCTTTGATGGGAACTTATTTTTTAATAGGGCAGGGGATTGAGTGGAAAAATCTTGATTTTGGATTAAGAACTGGATTAGTTGGAGCAACTTTTTACATTTTGACTGGTTTTCATGGATTGCACGTTTTTAGTGGTGTGATTTTGCAGGTGATTATGTTAGTGCGATCGCTCCTGCCAAACAACTACAACAATGGTCATTTTGGGGTAAGCGCAACCACTTTATTTTGGCATTTTGTTGATGTAATTTGGGTAATTCTGTTTTCTTTACTCTACATCTGGTAAGTTTGATTATGTTTATCAAATCGATATGAACAATCCTTTATCCCAACAAAAAGCGATCGATCGAGCTAATGCCTCTCCTACCATTGAGTATTGGTATGTTTGGACAGATCAAAATGGAGTTAGTCACCAGTCTCGTCGCCAAATTCAGGATTTTAAGCTAAATAGCATTGCACCACCTGCTTCCCCGCAATGGTTAGGTCAGCTAAAACAGGAAGGTGCCACAATTAGCTTTACAGTCCTACCCGTTGGCTGGACAGGAACTTGGCACGAAAACCCGAAACCTCAATGGATTATTCCCTTATCGGGACGTTGGTTTGTGGAAACGATGGACGGGCAACGAGTGGAAATGGGTGCTGGTGAAATCTCTTTTGGCGCAGACCAAAATACAAAAGCGGATGCACAGGGACGGAAAGGACACCTTTCTGGAACTGTGGGAAATGAACCCGCTGTTTTACTGCTTGTGCAATTTGCGGAAACACCATCAATAGAGTAGTTATATCATGTCCGGTGGATTACCCATACTGTAGAGACGTTGCATGCAACGTCTCTACAGGGTTTCGGATTAAGGATATTAAGGTTGATTAGCCGGACATGATATTACGCATCACAGCCGTTAAAAACCCCCACTGCCAAATTCAGTTGTTTGATTGATATGTCATTGGGAAGACGCAATAACTCAACTGTCTTTTTAGGATCGGAAAAAAATGACACGAATCAAGTCAAATTCATAAATGTTATATCGAGAACTTGGCAGTACCGGAGAACAAGTTTCAGCGATCGGACTGGGAGGATGGCATCTAAGCTTGAAGCACGTTGATGAAGAACTAGCCATCCGGCTGGTTCACACAGCGATCGATCGCGGCATCACCTTCATGGATAATAGCTGGGATTACAACAAAGGAGTCAGCGAGATTCGCATGGGGAAAGCACTCCGCAACGGCTATCGAGATAAAGTATTTCTCATGACGAAGATCGATGGTCGTTCCAAAAAGGAAGCTGCCAAACAAATAGATGAATCTCTGCAACGGTTGCAAGTCGATCGTGTTGACCTGATACAGCATCACGAAATACTGCGATTTGAAGACCCGCATCGCATCTTTGATGAAGAAGGTGCTCATGCTGCTGTTTTAGAGGCGCAAAAAGCGGGCAAGCTCCGATACATTGGCTTCACCGGACACAAAGACCCCTATATTCATCTACATACGCTGGAAGTAGCAGATCAATACGGTTTTAAATTTGATACAGTTCAAATGCCTCTGAATCTCATGGATGCCCACTATCGCAGCTTTGCCAAGCTGGTTGTTCCAGAACTAGTCAAACGGAATATTGGCATTTTGGGCATGAAAAGTATGGCTAATGGAATTTTGCTGCGCTCAAATACGGTAACACCGATCGAATGTCTCCATTACGCCCTAAACCTGCCTACTTCAGTTGTGATTACTGGTTTAGATAGCATGGAAATTCTTGAGCAAGCATTGGAAGCCGTGCGAACATTTCAGCCGATGACAGAACAGCAAGTGCAAGCTTTATTAGCTAAAACGGCATCAGCCGGAGCCAAAGGTGAGTTCGAGCCTTTCAAAACCTCATCTATTTTCGATAGCACCGCCCAAAATCCAGATTGGCTGGGAGAAGAACCCCAGCGCCTACAGCAGTTGATGTCAGCGGCAGGATGAGAGATTCTAGATCCCGTGAGTATTTATAGGACTTACACACCCAGATCCCCCAACCCCCTTAATAAGGGGGCTTAGAAGGTTCCCCCCTTATTAAGGCAGGGCTAATTCATTTTCAACGGAGAAATTGATTTGTGAAGGAGAGATAATGCAAACAACGGAAAAATCATCTTTCCCCTTGTCCCCTTGTCTCCTTGTCCCCTTGTCCCCCCATCCGGTTAATTTTATTTGATGACCATGAATTAGCCCTGCCTTATTAAGGGGGGCTAGTTCGGATCTAGGTTTCAGGCTCCAGAGTGCGTAAGTCCTAATTTAGATCGATCGCATACAAAGATTTTCCAGCGGCGATAAACAAGCGTTTGCCTCCACGTCCACCAAATGTTAAATTAGCAACGGTTTCTGGCACTAGGATTTTTCCCAAACGAGTACCATCTGGTGCATAAACTTGCACGCTGTCTTCAGAACTAATGAAAACATTGCCTTGTTTATCGACTCGTAAACCATCAGGTTGACCGGGATTAATTTCTGCAAATACACGACCATTCGTTACAGTTCGACCTTCTACAACTTCATAGACGCGAACGTGATGATAGCCGTCGGGAATGTTGAATGCAGAAGAGTCTGATACATACAAAAGTTGCTCATCTGGACTGAATGTTAAGCCATTAGGACGCAACATATCAGTGATTACTGCTTCAATTTCGCCTGTTTTTGGATCGAAGCGATAGACGTAACTTCCCGCTTGTTCTTGTTCGCCTCCATATCCTTGATTAGGTTCGGTAATGCCGTAGGGTGGGTCAGTAAACCAGATTGTGCCATCACTTTTGACGACTAAATCATTGGGGCTATTTAAGCGTTTACCTTGATAGCGATCGCATAATATTCGCCATTGTCCATCATGCTCTCGACGAATAATAGCACGTAACCCAGATGAACAGGAAACTAAGCGACCTTCTAAATCCCGATAGTTACCGTTTTGGTAATCAGATCGATCGCGTAAAACGCTGAATCCATCAGTTGCACTCCAGCGTAACAAACGATTGTCATGAGCATCACTCCAAATGATACTGTCATCTTCAGGAAAGTAAACAGGCCCTTCGCTATGAACAGCACCATCAGCTAACTTCTCAAGTCGGGCATCAGGAATAATTAATGTCCGCATTCTGTCATCATAGATTTCAATTGTGTTTGGTAGTATTTCGCTTGCTTTTGCCATAAAAACTCTCTTAATTTAGGCTTTTGGAATTAACAACAAAAAATGTCCTGTGGGGTCTTGAATTCGATAACTCTTATGATGCAAAAATGGAAAGTTTTCTAATTGGATTTTGTTTTGGCGAAATTGAGCTTCATCAATAATCAATTCAATTTGCGAAGAAGCAATGTCATAAGTTTTGAGGTCGGGTGGAATTGGGCGATCGTTTTCGGGTTTAATGTAATCTAGCAATTCAATTCCTAATCCACCTTGAATTGGTCTTAATGCAGTAATTCGTACTTTTGCATCAGGTAAACCATCCATTTTTGCCTGAGTTTCGCCGCTGTTGAAACTGCCACCATCAATCTTCATTCCTAAGAAATCACAGTAAAATTGTAAGCTTTGTTCTGTATTGGCAACTGCGATCGCGGTATGATCGATTCCCAAAAACAACTTATCACTTTTTTGCTGCCATTTTTGCTGTCCTTTGTCCGGTGGAAACCAAATTAATTCTAAGGGATGACCATCAGGATCTCTAAATTTAAATGCCTGAATATAAGCAGCTTCTTTGTTTTCTGGTGGAATTGTTTGTGGGGCTGTGGAAATGGCTTCAAAAGGAAATGATTTAAGATAATTGTATGCTTCGTCCATGTCGCTGACGACGATCGCTAAATGCTGAAACCACAAATCATTACTTTGCGAATCCTGTGGAATAGGCTTTCCTACTTTGTCGAAGTATTGGATAAAGCGGATTTTTTCATCACATAATTTTAAGGTAACAACTCGAATTTTACCATAAGAATTTTCCGTATAACTACCATCATCAATGACTTCAAATCCAAGTGCTTTTGTATAAAAATTAATGGAACGATCGATATCAGCAACAGTTAAAGCGATCGCTTCTATCCGTTGTGTTTGTATGGGTGATAGAAAAGCGGTGTTCATAATTCTTATTTGAATAAAAGAGCATCGATTGAAAAAATACCAGGGCCGAAAACAGCGATCGTAATCAACATTAAACAATACATAAAAGCTTTTTCCCAACTAGGCGGTTCGCCTTTACCATTTGGGCCTTCATACTGTCCTTCAGGGATTAAATAAGGATCGCGGGCGACAAAAGGTAAACCCTGTGTAATTTCTAAATAAGCCGCAAATATCATCGAGCCAAGAATAGCTATACTAACTAAAGGAGTAAGCAATCCCAAAATTAGGAAAGCGCCACCTCCAAACATGGAAAGGGCAGAAAGAAAACAGAGAAATACGGGCATTTTTAGGGAACTTGCCCATTGTTTTAAGTGTGTAATTTTGGGATAACCATGCAGCATAAATAATATGCCAGTTCCCACTCGCAATAAAAGCAGAGTAATACCCCTAATTCCAGAGGGAAACCCTAAGTAAAGGTGACTCAATAGATTCAGTCCTAAAACGTGAGATGCAGTGCTGTTTGCAAGTAATAGAGCGATCGCAAAACCGATCGCGAATTTATAGATCATAATTCATCAGCAAAATGATTAGTTGTCTTAAAAGATTCTGAGAAAAAGCTTATTTATCTAATTAAAAATATCCAATAATGAAATTGATGTGAAATAAATATAGACCAATTGTTAGAGATATATCTTAAGCCATGAGATAGAGTTTGTTTTTAGTTTTGCACTCTAAAGTGAGGTAGAACTCTGCTAAAAAAGATGAGCTATTCTCCTTATTTACTTAAAGGTCAGAAAGCCCTCGTTACGGGGGCAAGTTCTGGTATTGGCGAAGCTTCTGCACGGTGTTTAGCAAAGGCGGGTGCTTCTGTTATTGTTAATTACCATTCCGAGAAAGAAGAAGCCCAAAAGATTGTTCATGATATCATCTCTGAGGGTGGAGAAGCGATCGCTATTGGTGCCAATGTTGCTAAAGAAGATGAAGTCCAAGCAATGTTTTCTCAAATGTTGCGAGAGTTTGGCACGATCGATATTTTAGTAAACAATGCCGGACTTCAAAAAGATTCCCCTTTTGTGGATATGACTCTAGATCATTGGAATCTGGTAATTGGTGTTAATTTAACCGGGCAATTTCTCTGTGCGCGTGAAGCAGTTAAAGAATTTTTGCGTCGAGGAGTGAAACCGGATATTTCCTGCGCCGCAGGTAAAATTATTTGTATGAGTTCAGTGCATCAAGTAATTCCTTGGGCAGGTCATGTTAATTATGCCACTAGTAAAGGTGGAATCGATCTGTTAATGAAAAGTATGGCGCAGGAACTTGCACCACAGAAAATTCGAGTTAATAGTATTGCACCTGGGGCAATTAAAACTCAAATTAATACTGCTGCTTGGAATACCCCAGAAGCAGAAGCAAAATTGTTACAACTCATTCCCTCTGGTAGAGTTGGCGTTCCAGAAGATATTGGTAAGGCAGTTGTTTGGTTAGCATCAGATGATTCTGATTATGTTAATGGGACAACGCTTTTTGTTGATGGTGGTATGACGCTATATCCAGGTTTTGCGAAAGGTGGTTAGTTAGTTTTGAGTTTGTAGGGGCGGGTTTAGTAGCAAAGTCTGTGTTCATAGCAGAAGAATTAACAACAAAACCCGCCCTGGAGAAATTTTTGAGTTAAATTCTGCATTGAACATCTCCAAAAAAGAATGTAGAGACGTTGCATGCAACGTCTCTACAACGGTTCCAGGTAACGCACCTTTAATTTCTGGAGATGTCTATTTAATTCAAAACTTAAAGTTCATAACTCATAACTCGCATTAAAACTCAAAATTTGTAACTCAAAAGTTTAAGCGATGCCAACTAAAGTTTCTGTTAATTCAGGTCAGATTACAATTAATGATGGTTCTACATTTTTAGTCACCGATTCTTATGGCTGGATTGATGACAATGTAGCGCAAGGCTTTTTTGTGGCGGATACAAGATTGCTTTCTTACTATGAAGTGTCGATTAATCGCGATCGCTTACTTCTACTCGCCTCTAGTCCGATTAATCATCACAGCGCCCTTTACCAGTTTACAAATCCGAAGTTTCGTACTGTGAATGGCACAATCCCCGATGGTCGATTGATGATTGGAATTCGCCGGGATATTGTAGGAGGAATGCACGAAGATATTGACATTACAAATCATCATTCAGAACGAGTCGAATTTCAACTAATGTTGGCGATTCGTTCCGATTTTGCGGATATCTTTGAAGTGAAATCGCAACAGATTTTAACGAGAGGCGAAACCGAAACGATCTGGAAAGATGGAAAATTGACAACGGAATATCGCAATGGTTCTTTTCGTCGCGGGCTAATCACTCAACCAGAATGCTTTAGTTCTCAACCTCGTTATGCGAATGGTCGCTTATTTTTTGATGTTGTACTCGATCCGGGAGAAACCTGGCATACTTGTATTAATTTTGCGGCGATCGTTGGTGATGAAACAATTTATCCGCAAAATACTTGTGCAGTAGAACATAAGACGGAAGCAAAGCAGATTAGCAATGATTTTCTGTCTCAAGCAACGAAACTGCGATCGTCTAATGCAGAGATTACAGCTTATTATCAGCAAGCTTCGATCGATATGGCAGCATTACGGATCAAAGTCGAGGATAATGGGCATGATTTCTGGATGCCTGCGGCTGGTATTCCCTGGTTTGTTGCCGTGTTTGGACGAGATTCGGTCGTTGTTAGTATGCAGACAATGGCGGTGTATCATGAATTTGCTTATGGTACATTGTTGCGACTGGCGCAACTGCAAGCCACCGAAGTCGATGATTGGCGGGATGCCCAGCCGGGAAAGATGCTGCATGAACTACGGCGTGATGAGTTGACACAGTTGAAGCAGTTACCTTATACGCCTTACTATGGAACGATCGACACGACAATTCTGTGGATCGTTACCTTAGCAGAAGCTTATCAATGGAGTAATTATCAAAATTTGTTGCATGAATGCCGCGATCCTTTGGAAAAAGCATTAACTTGGATCGAAAAGTATGGCGATTTTGACCAAGATGGCTTTGTTGAGTATCAAACTAGTTCTTCAATGGGTTTGCGGAATCAAGGCTGGAAAGATTCGGGAGATTCGATCGTCTATCCTAATGGTAAACAGGTCGATCCGCCAATTGCTCTTTGCGAAGTTCAAGGTTACGTTTACAATGCCTGGAAAGATGCTGCTCAAATTTATGAGATTTTGGGAGAACCGGAACGGGCAAAAACTCTGCGGCAAAAAGCAGACGATTTGTATCAACGATTTAACGATCGCTTTTGGATGGAAGAAGAAGGCTTTTATTGTCTCGGTTTAGATAGTCAAAAACAGCAAATTCGATCGATCGCTTCCAATCCCGGACATTTGCTCTGGTCAGGTATTGTACCCCAAGAGCGTGCCGATCGCTTAGTTAAACGGCTATTTCGGCCCGATCTTTGGTGTGGTTGGGGGATTCGTACTTTGTCCAGCCAAAATCCTGCTTATAATCCCATTAGCTATCAATTGGGTAGCGTTTGGCCTCATGATAACTCAGCGATCGCAATGGGTTTGAAGCGATATGGTTATCATCAGGAAGCTAACCAGATTGCAGAAGGCATTTTTGCCGCTGCTAGTTACTTTGAAGCAGGGCGAATGCCCGAATTATTTGGTGGGATTGAACGTCAACCCAATGGTTTTCCAGTCCCCTATCCCGATGCAAACATACCGCAAGCTTGGGCAGCTGGATCGATTTTTCTGCTGATTCGTGCCATGTTGGGGCTAGAAGCCAATGCAGTTGAGCGATCTCTTACTGTTCAACCTGTTTTACCCGATTGGTTGCCCGACCTAGATTTGATAAATTTGCGGGTTGGTGATGCCAAGGTAACACTGCGTTTCTGGCGTGAGGGTGAACAAACCAAATGGAAAGTCATGCAGTTAGATGGTGAGTTGAACGTTTATGGGAAAGGAGATGGGGAGATAGGGAGATAGGGAGATGGGGAGATGGGGAGATAGGGAGATGGGGAGAGATCTCAATACTGCTCGGGTTTTGGGTAGGGGCGTTCGCGTAGCGTGCCGGAGGCATCAGCATTCGGGCGACAATTTATGTACTCAAACCCTAGATTTTTTGTCCGAATGCTTCGCCCTTCCAAAGCTCAAAACTCAAAACTCAAAACACAAAACTTTACTTATGAGTCACTACGATTTGATTATCATTGGCACAGGTGCAGGTGGAGGAACTTTAGCACATCGATTAGCACCGACAGGGAAAAAGATTTTGGTGTTAGAACGAGGTGATTTTCTCCCGCGAGAAAAGGCTAATTGGAGTGCGTTGGAAGTTTATCAAAAAGAACGCTATCACACCGATGAACACTGGATTGGCAATGATGGCAAGGCTTTCCGTCCCCAGACTGGATACTGGGTGGGTGGCAATACTAAAGTTTATGGTGCAGCTTTACTTCGGTTGCGCGATCGAGATTTTGGCAAGGTTATCCATAAAGAGGGAATTTCACCTGCTTGGGAACTAAGTTATCAAGACTTTGAACCTTATTACACTCAAGCAGAAAAGCTTTATGATGTGCATGGGTTACGAGGCAGCGATCCAACGGAACCGCCTGCTAGTGGAGAATATCCCTATCCTCCGGTTAGCCATGAACCGGATATGCAAGCGATCGCAGATGATATTCGTAAGCTAGGCTATTATCCATTTAATTTGCCGTTGGGTTTGAAGTTGAATGAGAGCGATACGCCTAACGGCACGGTACCCGACCGTACAAAAAGCCCCTGCATTCGATGCGATACTTTTGATGGTTATCCCTGTCTCGTCGGTGCTAAAGCAGATGCAGACATAAACGCGATTCGTCCCGCCCGCGAACAATATGATAATCTCACCTTGCTAACTCATGCAAAGGTATTGCGATTACTCACGAGTGAATCTGGGCGGGAAATTATTGGCGTTGAAACAGATGTGAATGGAGAAATTCATGTCTTTAAAAGTGACATTGTTGTAGTTGCTTGTGGTGCGATTAATTCTGCGGTGTTGCTATTACGTTCAGCTAATGATAAGCATCCCAAAGGATTAGCTAATAGTTCCGATCAGGTGGGACGAAATTTCATGAAACATCTAGCGACGGCGTTAGTGGCGTTACATTTGGAAGTTAATCATGCCAGTTTTCAAAAGACGATCGCTCTCAATGATTTTTATTGGGGTGAACCAGATTTTCCCTACCCAATGGGAATGGTACAAAATACGGGAAATGTATTAGCAGATATGCTTCCGGCAGAAGCGCCGCCGTTGATGGCTCCTTTTGTTAAACTAATTCCTAAGTTTGAACGCCATTTGTTAGCAGAGCGATCGACTGGATGGTGGTTACAAACGGAAGATTTGCCCGATCCAAATAACCGAGTGCAAGTTATTAATGGGAAAATTCATTTGAATTACACTCCCAATAATACAGAAGCAGGCGATCGTTTAATCCATCGTTGGACATCAGTTTTGAAAGCAATTGAACGCAAAGCAATGCACGTAATTCCCTTTAGTATTTATCCCCGAAATCATGTACCTGTACAAGCGGTTGCCCATCAGTGCGGCACTTGCCGATTTGGTTCAGATCCAAAAACTTCAGTCTTAGATTTAAACTGTCGCACTCACGATATCGATAATCTTTACGTAGTTGATGGAAGTTTCTTTCCCTCAAATTCGGGTGTGAATCCAACATTAACGATTATGGCGAATGCCTTACGAGTAGGCGATCGTTTAATAGAACGATTTAGGATATGACAAGGACTTTCACACTGAGATCCCCCAACCCTCTTACCAAGGGGGCTTATACCAAATCCGGTTTGATTACCCCGGTTTAGGAATTTTTATGGAACCACGTTCGCGTAGCGTGTGCGTAGCACGTAAGACACGATAGCGCAGCGAAACGCGATAGCGTTTTAGAACACGAAGGAAGAAGAAGAAGAAAATAAAGGGGGTAACTAACCCGGATTTGGTATTAGAAGGTTCCCCCCTTATTAAGGGGGGCTAGTTCGGATCTAGGTTTCCGGCTCCAGAGTGCGTAAGTCCTAATAACAACTAATTTTTGATAAATTGAGTAGGAGTTAATGACAATGAATGAGCAAAATCAAGCTATGGAACCATCAGAAGAATCGAATAAATCAAGTAATTCTCACATTATTGGAACCGGAGTCGGGGCTGTAATTGGTGGTGTTACTGGCGATGTTATTGGTAATTCAATTGCTGGTAAAGTTGGTGCAGTTGTCGGAGGTGTGGCAGGTGCGATCGCAGGTGGCATTGCCGGAAATGCGATCGCAGAGTTTACAGAAGAAATGATTGAAGAAACTAGCCCTTATTTAGGTTTAGGTGCAGATACTAAAGAAATTGAATTACCTGCCCATTACTCTTGGGAGGAATTGCAGGCATTATCTAAACTTTAAAGAAACAGGTTACTG
The DNA here is from genome assembly GCF_015207735.1 of [Phormidium] sp. LEGE 05292. Classification (GTDB taxonomy): domain Bacteria; phylum Cyanobacteriota; class Cyanobacteriia; order Cyanobacteriales; family Aerosakkonemataceae; genus Floridanema. The sequence goes on along the minus strand of NZ_JADEWG010000086.1, from coordinate 14,895 downwards.
CATTACTCGACTTAAAGCAGTGTTTGAGCGAATAAAAACATGAACACAATAGAAAAACTAACCCCTATCCCCAGCAAAAGACTTTTTCAGCAGACTCTAAGTGAAATTTGAATCTTGAGAAAGAAGTTCAATTTCTTGATGAGCAGCCTGTAAGTCCATACTATAGATTTATTAACCTGCGGCAAGTAAAATATATAACAATAAATCTATAGCAAAGATTGGAGCTATTTATGAAAACATCTCCCCAAATTGGTGGAATTTATGAGGTATGTATTGGAGTAGAGGATGCCATGCCTCTAATTCAATATTGGGGACAATTTGGTTATGAGATCGGACAAACCGGAGAATTATCACCAGAAAAAGTATATAACCTATATGGTGTTAATTCTGGATTACTTTCCTTTCGCTTATTTCACCAAGATGCAGATCACGGTTTAGTGCGCTTGATGCAGTGGGAGAACCCGACAAATGAAGGGTTAAAATTAACTTCAATGAAAGCGAAAGGAACTCGTTGGACAACTACATTAACTGCTGATGTAATGAATATTTTAAATCATGCTGAAGAGGCAGTAAAAGCAGGTTTACCAATTAAATATACTTTTCCTTATTGGGAAATTATCTATAATAAAGATAGACAAACTCGCCCTTTTATCGATCCGCCTGTCGGAGTTAGAGAAATGCTGTTACTGCAACCTTTAACTCGACAAGTTTTGTTTCAACGTTTCAATTATTCTTTGCCAAATTACGGTAAGATTAACGAAAATTCAGCTTTCAAAGCTAGTCAAATTACTCATTTAGGACTCATTGTTCAGGATGATAGCAAAGAAACTCTGCGTTTTTATGAAGAAACTTTGGGTTTGCTGCGGGTAAGAGATGATGTGGAAACTAGTTATGAAAGTTCGGAAGCGGGAAGAGAATTTTTTGATTTGCAACCTGAAGAAAAGTTTATAGTTACAGCTTTTGACGATCCTCGTTCTTCTACAACTGATTTTCAAGCTGCACGTTCTGGAAGACTTTATATTATTCGGTTTCCTGAATCTATGCCTTTGGATAGTTGTTTTGAACAAGCAAAACCAGGATCTTTAGGAATGTCTTTATACACTTACAAAGTGAGTGATATTGAAGATTATTTTCAACGAATTAAAGGAAGTAAAGTGAAAAGATTTTCGGAAATTGAAGTCAATGAATTTGGGGAAAAAAGCTTTTCTTTTGTTGCGCCAGATGGTTATTTTTGGACTTTGTTATCGTCGTAAATCCTTTTTTTGACGGCATTACATACTCATATTACAGAACGTTGATTTACCTTGATTTATGGAGAGAATTAGATAACGATGTCTAACCAAGTTTCTGAGCGCCTGGAGCAGAATGCTAAAAGAATTATGCAGATGTGGGAGAAGCGGGCGCGTGATGAAGTTGAAGCATCAATACATCACGAGTCCCTTGTGTTACAAAATTCGCTTCCTTTGTATTTAAACCAACTAGTAGATGAACTCTCAACCGAGATTGACAGGACACCTGCGAGAATAGAAGCCGATCGGATAAAGAGCAAACGCATTGGCAAGCAACATGGGCGTGAGCGGGCAGGGTATGCCGACTACTCGATGAGCGAACTGATCTTTGAGTACCATATCCTGCGTCAGGTGATTTTTGAGGTTTTAGAGGAAGAAGCGCCTTTAGAAATGAGGGAACGAGACATCATTATCAACTCGATCGAGCAAGCAGTTAATGACGCTGCTACTCAATTTTCCCAGACGCTACGAGATATTCAAGAACTATTTATGGTGACGCTGACGCACGATCTTAGAGGTTCAATTAATACTGTGAAATTGGGAACTCAACTGATTTTGCGTCGGCTGGAACGAGGAGATTCTCATGTGGAAGTGGCGGCGAGAATGATCGGTGCGATCGATCGCATGGATTCGATGATTCAAAATCTACTTGATGCAAGTCGGCTGCGGGCAGGGCAAAGCTTAAAACTGGAATTTGAGGAATGCGATTTACACAGGCTTGTCCAAGAGTTAGTAGAGGATTTGAGATTCACTTATGGAGAACGGTTTATAATCGTTTCGGATTCTCATGTTATAACCTATTGCAGCCCTAAAGAAATGCGGCGGGTAATTGAAAATATAGCGATTAACGCTGTGAAGTATAGTACTCCTAATACACCGATTACACTTACGATCGAGCAAACTGAAACACACATCAACCTTACTGTTCATAACGAGGGAAATCCGATCGATCCAGATGCTCAATCTATTCTATTTCAACAATTTCGTCGAACTATCTCTGCTAACGAACAAACAGGATGGGGATTAGGATTATTTTTGGCTAAGCGGATTACTGAAGCACATCAAGGAACGATTGAGGTTGAAAGTACCCAAGTCAAGGGGACGAGCTTTATCATCAAATTACCAAAAGTTCCTTGAAAAGGGCATTAGCGTTTATATTCCAAAAATTATATAATAAATTTATTCTGCTTCGAGAATCGGAATTTTCTCCTAAATGCTTTGCCCCAGATGGTTATTTTTTCACACTGTATGTGAATTTTACAAGGGTTTTTGTTTATGTTTAACAGAGTTAATAGTTCGATTCTTTTAATGAGTTTAATCGTTGTTATTTGCCTTGGTAATTTGGTGAATGCACAGGCAAAACTCACAGATCGATCGCAAGTATTTATCAATAGCATTGGCCCAATTCGAGTGGGAATGACTGTTAATCAAGCCGCACAAGCTGCGGGAACAAAGTTAGTTCAAATAGGAAGTGGCGGTGAAGAAGGTGGTTGTTTATACTTTCAACCACAAAGAGAACCAAAAGGTGTCAGTTTCATGGTAATTAATAATCGAATTGCTAGAATTGATATTCGGGAAAACAAACGAATTACTACTGGAAAAGGTGCGAAAATTGGAGATACTGAAACTAGAATTAAGTCGCTTTATCCGGGACAAATTCAAGTAACTCCTCATAAATATGTCCAAAATGGGCATTACTTAACTTTTGTTCCCAAAGATAGTGTAGATAAAAATTATCGCTTGTTGTTTGAAACTGATGGAACTCGCGTTACTCAATACCGAGCTGGTAAGCTTCCAGAAGTGGAATTTGTCGAAGGATGTCTTTAGTTTAAAAAGGCAAAAAGCAGAAGGAAAGAAAAAAGATTTTAATTTATTTAATCAAGGCGATATCGGATTAGTTTTCGGATTTTGTCGAGAGGTAAGTTAAGTTCTTGAGCGATCGCTTTTTCCACTTCTACAAATTCGATTACTGGATATTCAAACTCTAGTTCTATTAGGGATGAACCTGCTGTTTTTACAGTGACTTCTGTATTTTTATTTCGCCGATCGATCTCTGCATCGATCGCTAAAACTGTAAATGCTAAAGTTACCTTTGTTTGTTGTACTTGTTTACTATCTAACTCAGCTTTGATGGTGTAAGTTTGACTCAACACATTACCATTGAGCCATTGTGTACCATACCAAACTCCCAGCGTTATTAAAAACAAAGGTAGCCAAAATTCTAACCATAATTTAGCCAGACCAGTTAGCCAACGTAGGGATTTCATAGATGGTAAAATTTATTACTAAAACCATCACTGTATTTTAAACTAAGTTGTTGACTGATGAAAATTCTCTTTGTAGAAGATGATTTAATCCAGTTAGAAGCACTTTCTGCGGCTATGACTAAAGTGGGGCACATTGTTGATGCTGTCAGTGATGGCGAAACTGCTAGTTGGTTGCTTAGGGAAAGAGAATATGATTTATTGATTTTAGATTGGATGTTACCAAAAGTTAGTGGCGTTCATTTATGTCAACAATATCGCCAAGCTGGTAAAACTGCTCCTGTTTTATTTCTCACGGCTAAAGATGCAATTTTGGATAAAGTAACAGGATTAGATGCAGGTGCAGATGATTATTTGGTGAAGCCTGTAAATGTGACAGAATTATTAGCAAGAGTAAGGGCGTTGGCGAGGCGTTCTCCACTTTGGCAAGGTGATATTTTGCAATTAGCAGATTTAGAATTGCATCCCAGCTTACTAATAGTTAAACGACAAGAGAAAACAATTCAACTTTCAACTAGAGAATTTCAACTAATGGAATATTTGATGCGCCATCCCCGGCAAATTTTGACTCGCGATCGGATTGAACAAGCTTTGTGGGAATGGAATATGGAACCGGAAAGTAAAGCTGTTACTATTTTAGTGCATCGTCTTCGTCAAAGATTACAAGCAGTTGATGCCGAAGATTGGTTACAAACAGTTTACGGCATGGGTTATCGTTTAGCATCTCCTGATTCACTTTTAGTTTAATGTTTTCTCGCAGTCGGCAAAATTTAGCACGTTGGTTTACCCTATCAATGGGTAGCGTTTTTTTGGTGTTTGTTGGGCTTTTTTATTTGCGAGAAGCTCGCGATCGCTTGCAATTTTTCGATCGCACACTATTCAACATCAGTCAAATTATGGCAGCAAATGTTGAAGAAATAGTGTATCAGAATCAACAGCAAATTGACTTAGAAAATGTTCCCATTTTAGGCAAAGATGCGATTATATTAGATAGCGAAGTTTTATTTGCTCGTTGGTACAATCGTGAAAAACAATTATGGCAATTTGTTGGCCCAATTCCGCCACTAACATTAAAGGATAAATCAGGATTTGAAACTATTCCGGGTGAGACAGCTAATTACACCGGAAGATTACGCCAGCTGACTTTGCCAGTTTATCGAGAAGGAAAACTTTTGGGATATTTGCAAATAGCTGCTTCTTTAGCGCCAGTTGAAGCACCTTTGCGACAGTTACAGTTATTTCTAGTTATTGTTGTTCCTTGTATGTTAATAACTATTGCTTTAATTGGTTGGTTTTTAGGCGGTGCAGCAATGCAACCAATCCGACAATCCTATCAACAATTACAACAATTTACGGCAGATGCTTCTCACGAATTACGCGCACCTTTAGCGGGAATTGTGAGTAATGCCCAGGTAGGATTGATGGAACCGATCGATCCCGAAGAACAAAGTTTTCGACTGCAAACAATTTCAAAAGTTGCCGAGTCAATGGGTGTATTAATTGGACATTTGTTGTTTCTCGCCCGAAATGAAGGAAAACTGCCACCAGAAGCACTTCGTTATACAGATTTGGTGACTTTGTTGCAAACATTTTTAGAGGAATATCATCAACAAACAGCCACCAAAAATTTAGCTTTTAGCAGTAATTTACCCGATCGCCCTTTAATTGTCAAAGTAGAACCCGACTTAATCCGCCAAGCAATAATTAACCTTTTGAGTAATGCTTGTCGTTACACTTTGTCAGGGGGAAAAATTGAACTTTCAATCATTTCTCAACCTCGATGGGTATTAATTCAAGTTAAAGATACAGGTATTGGTATTGGGGAAGAAGATTTGCCGAGAATTTTCGATCGCTTTTATCGAGTAGACAAAGTGCGAACATCCCAAACCGGAGGATTTGGGCTAGGTTTAGCAATTACTAGTCAAATTATCACCGCACACAATGGACAAATCTCTGTCAAAAGCACTTTAGGCAAAGGTTCAACTTTTGAAATTCGGTTGCCAATTTCTCGTTGAAACCTTCTTGTTACTTTTACCTGCCAATCTATTAAATAAGGCAGAGGACAAAAAGAAGGTGAAATGGTGAGAATAAATTTTTATCTCCCCTGTTCCTCTGTCTTCTTAATAAATAGATGGGAGGTTTTTATGAAAAAAATTGTTCTAGGAATACTTGCTTTAACAGCGGTTTTAGCAGTGGGGTCGATCGCGATCGCCCAAAGCAAAATTCGGGATTTACAGAACGCCAACAGCACAACTATCACCGGAAAAATTGTCCAACTCGGAGATGATGAATTTATCATTGACGATGGTACAGGTCAACTTTTAGTAGATGCAGAAAAAAGTACTTTGCGAACAGCAAATCTCAAAAACGGTGAAACCGTAACCGTTAGGGGAAGAGCCGATGATGATGAGTTTAATGCAATTAGTATTACTCGTGCCAATGGTCAAATCATTTATGTTTTTGATGATTGATTTTCGGAAGTATTACTAACAATAACACGGTGAGGAAATCTGCAACTATATCAAAGATCAAAAAGAATGCAACAAATCGGAGAACCCCCTAAATCCCCCTTAATAAGGGGGACTTAAAATTCAGTTTTTTCCCCCCTTAATAAGGGGGACTTAAAATTCAGTTTTTTCCCCCCTTTGTAAGCAGGGCTAATTCATTTTCAACGGAGAAATTGATTTGTGAAGGAGAGATAATGCAAACAACGGAAAAATCATCTTTCCCCTTGTCCCCTTGTCTCCTTGTCCCCTTGTCCCCCCATCCGGTTAATTTTATTTGATGACCATGAATTAGCCCTGCCCTTTGTAAGGGGGGTTAGGGGGGTCAAACGTAGCAGACTTTTAGGTAATTGATATTATCCAAGAAACGAGGTTGAAAATTTTGAGGTGAGAATGTTATCTGTTGGTGTGTTGATAGATCTCTGGTGGCGATCGGAAGCTGGAGGTCATGTAAAATGTTGGGAAAGATTTGCTGAAGCAGCAATTTCATTTAATAATAAACTGGATCTAACCCTCTATTTTCTGGGTGCAAAAAACCAAGTTATTCCTCTTGCTGATAATGTTCGCTATAGCATTCACTCGCCAATTTTTGGAACTCAATGTTTGACATTTTTCGATCGGATGACAGAACATACCGATCTGGCACCAATAAATCCTCGGTTGTTTTCTCATCTGCAAAAACATGATATTTTGCACGTTACCCATCCTCTATTTACTTTAAGTCAAACCGCCCGAATTTTCGCCCAAGATTCAGGGAAGTTTTTGATAGCTTCTCTGCATACTGATGTTCCCAACTATAGCCAAATTTATACAGCTGATGTTGTGCGTCGGATGTTTGGTAATGGATGGTTAAGTCGCACTTTGTTAGAAAAATTCCACGTAGATGAAATAACTAAATGTTTTACAATGCGGAAGTTACAACGTTATTTAACTCAGTGCGATTATGTTTTAGTTTCGCAACCTTCTGACTACGAAAAAGTAGCAGAAATTTTGCCAAAACAGCGGCTTTCCTATTTGCGGCGAGGTGTTAATCGTCAGTTGTTTAATCCGGGAAAACGCGATCGCACCAAGCTACAACATCTTTATAAAATACCACAGGAAAAATTTATTCTCTTATTTGTTGGGTGGTTAGATACTTGTAAAAATGTGCAAACATTTGCCCAAGCTGTGAAAATTTTACTAGACTTAAATTATCCGGTTCATGCGTTAATGGCTGGAGAAGGAAACAATGCTAAAGAAATTCAAGATTTACTCGGTTCATCTGTCACTCTTCCGGGCGTTTTACCTCAATCAACTCTCGCTTGGTTATATGCTAGTGCAGACTTATTTGTGTTTCCTTCACAAACAGAGATTTACAGCAATGCGGTGATGGAAGCAAAGGCATCGGGACTTCCGGTTTTAGTTTCCTCTCAAGGCGGTACAGCACAACTGATTAATCAATCTGGTGAGGATGGTTTAGTTATTAATCAGGATACAGCGGAAGCTTGGGCAAAGGCGATCGCTTCTTTAATTAACGATCGCGAAAAATTGTTTACCATGCGACAAGCAACTTATCAACAAAGCTTAAAACAATCTCCCTCTTGGGAAACTGTTCTAGCAGAAGACCTCCTATCAGTATGGCTTCTAGCAGAAGATCTCTTATCAGTATGGCAATCATTCGATTTTATATTTTAAAATTTGATTATGATTCTTCCGCTTCCGGGATGGGAAATCTCTCCCCAGCTAAATAAGCCTCAAAATGCTTTTTAAAATATGTCCAAGAAGTCATATCATCATCTAAAGGAGATTTCGGTGCATTTTTATATAAAGGCACCCGCGTGTTAATTTCATCTTGCAATAATTGAGGTAAATCAGTAAATTCTTTCACCTTCAAACCACAAGCACTGTAAATTAAATTACCTACTCTATTTCCCATTTTCATCCAAGGTAGCCAAGGGCCGATTCTATCCCAAGAAATAAACATTTCCGAAACCGTAACTGTATCTGGATTTTCTAAATCTTTAGTCGGAACTGTCAGTTTAAATAATTCCGCAGCTTGATAAGTTTCTTGGGGACTATAATCACTAAAACTTTCATCTTTGGCTAAAGAATTGGGATAAGTAGGAAATAAATCAAAGACAAAAGTGGTAATTTCACCGTTTACTTGTCCGGGAAACTTGCCTTTAAAATGTCCTTCTACTGGACTATTAGCTACATGAACTACAGTCACAGTTTCCCCTGTCCAAGGGTTTTCCCATTTATGCAAGATTTCGTCTGTTTGGGGGTCAAGATAATAAGTTAATTCCCGTGAGGTAAAATCCCATGTTTCGTCATCATTGGCGATACATCTACTAACACTCATTCCGACAATATTAAACAGGCGTTTCTTTTTTTCACCAGGAACAAAAGAGTAAATCGAACCCGTCCAAGTGAGAAAAGTTTGGTTTCCATCCAGGGAAGAACGCACTTTTACCCATTCTTTAGTGTCAAATTCTTTCACTCGATCGATCATCTGTTAATCCTCTCAATAAATAATTGTTTGTTGCCACTCTTTCTTCAAGATAACGAAAGAACAATAGCCACAAAGGTAGAGAAGCATTTAAAGCAATTAATCGAATTAAATGCCCTGCTGTAACTACTTCCACATTATGATTTAAAGAGAGGGCGACTAAGATCATTTCTGCTGCGCCTCCGGGTGCGGTGACTAACATACAAGTTAGCCAATCCCAAGGAGTTAATAGCGTGGCAAACCCAGCTGCAATAAATCCGGCTACAATAGTTAAGCTTACAGGAATTAAAGCATAAAATATGGTTCTTTTCTTAATTTTCGGATTGTTTCCCCAAGATTCACCAATGCTAATTCCTAGTAATGCTTGACCGATTAAGTTAACGAGATAAGGGGGAGTAAAGTTAATTTCATCCAGAAATGGTACAAGATTTAAGCAATAGCTAAAACTTATACCTACCAATAATGCACCAAAGAAAAAAGGAGTGGGAATTTGCCATTTTTTCGCTAGTTGTACTACCAAAAAGGTGCAAATTAAGAGAATAATTAGCAAGAGTAAGGATAAAGTATCTGTAGGAAACAAATTTTTGATGAAGCTGCTTACAGAAGTACCATTACTATTTGCTAATGACCGGGCTAAGATTGGTATAATAATGACAACGCTGGTAACTCTGATTACTTGAACTAGGGAAACGAGGGAAACATCTTTATTATATTCGGCAGCAAAGCTGGACATAATTCCTACACCACCAGGAGTAGTAGCTAACATGGCTGTGAAGATGTTTGTGCGGCTAACTTTGGAGAAAAACCAGCCAGTAAATACGCCAGTTATCATAATAAACAGCGTTAAAAATAAGAAGGTTGGTAATTCCGAGTAAACTGCTTCGAGGTTGCCGTTAGTTATGGAAAAGCCGATCGTAGTTCCAACTAATGCTTGTCCGATTTTTCTGGCTATTGGATGTGGTTTAATCTCCCATTTAGTGAAGCGCGAAGTATAAATTGTTAAGGCACCAGCCGCAATACCGCCAAATATCCAAGCAATTCCTCCGATCGGGAAAATTTTACCAAAAGCGAAACCTAAAGGTAAAGAAAGAAGTAGTTCTACACCCAGAGTTACTAACGAGTTTTTTGCTATTCTATTGTTCACAGTTAAGTTTTTCCTATCTCCTAAGTTAATTGCAGATATTACACCAAGAGGCAGAGTCTCTGGTTTTCGTTCCCAGGTTCAACCAGGGAACGAGAGCGATCAAAGAATTGATTTTGGCGATAAAGTTTTGATTTGAGTTGCTGTTAATAAAGCAAGTTTGACTAAATATGTACTGGTAGCCATTTTTAGTTAAATTGTGATTCTTTTGCTTTAATAATAGCATTAATACTTAAATTAAGCTTCTTCCGCTCGCATAAATTCTTGTTCTATTTGGCGATATTTGGGAATACCGATGAATTCTTGGAAATCTTTGAAATTTACTAATTGATTAAAATCAGCTGTGGTTCCATGTTCTTTCAATTGACGGAAACAAGCAGTCATTACCTGAGTTGTAGCTAAAAGTCCGGTGACGGGGAAAAAGGCTATTTTGAAACCGATTTCTTGTAATTCTGGAGCAGAAATTTCCGGGGTTTTTCCACCTTCGACGATGTTAGCAACTAATGGGACATTGGGGAAGGTTTTTGCGATCGCTCTGAGTTCCTCCACCGACTGCGGCGCTTCCACAAATAACACATCTGCGCCAGCCTCAATATAAGCCTTTCCCCGGCGAAAAGCTTCATCTAAACCCAATGGCCCACGCGCATCAGTTCGGGCGATAATTACTAAACTGCTGTCTCCTCGTGCTTTCAGGGCGGCGCGAATTTTTCCGGCGTGTTCCGCCATTGAAATGACTCTTTTCCCTTCAAAATGACCGCATTTTTTCGGCCATTCTTGGTCTTCCAAAATGATGCCAGCTAAACCCAATTGTGTTGCATCTTTAACTATTCGCATTACATTTAAAACATTACCATAACCAGTGTCCATATCCGCAATTAAAGGAATAGTTATTGATTGGGCGATTCTGCCTACACTGTATAACATTTCCGTTGCCGTGAGAAAACCGTAATCTGGTAAACCAAGAGTGGAAGCAGCAATCCCAAAACCGCTGGTAGCGGCAACTTCAAAACCTAATTGTTCGACGATTTTGGCACCTAAACAATCATAAACTCCAGGGATAACGATAATTTCGGGACGTTCAATTAATTGACGCAATTTTTGTCCAGCAGACATAGAAGTAATTTTGTGAGAGATAGATTTATGATGACTTATTTGTAGGGGCGCGTTCGTCTGATGAAATTGTCCGACGTGGATTAGTGGAACGATCGCTAACTTAAATCTCTGCCTAAAAGTTACTATCCTTCATCGATTGAGCTACGGTATGGTTGATTTGTCTTAATTTAAAGCTCGAACACAGTCTTCTCAAGTTCATTCCAACTTCGGAGACAGCAACCATGCCATCGGACAAGAAAAAACCTCTGGGAACTTCTCGGCGCTGGTTCCTGGGACAAGCTCTCACAGCTGCGGGGACAGCGATCGTAGCGCCTAAAGTACTTGATAATGTTAATGTTGCTGAGGCTCAACAAATGTCAAGCAATTCCCTCCGGGACGGTAAAACCGAACGCAATTCTCCCATTCAAGGAGAAACGCCAGTCACACTTACCATTAATGGACAAACTCAAACGGTTCGGATTGAACCGCGTGTCACATTATTAGATGTATTACGGGAAAGGTTGGGATTGACAGGCACGAAAAAAGGTTGCGATCATGGGCAATGTGGTGCCTGTACGGTGCTGGTAGATGGCGATCGCGTTTATTCCTGTCTTTCCCTTGCCATTATGCAGGAAGGTCGATCGATTACCACTATTGAAGGTTTAGCCAAAGGCGAACAACTGCATCCCGTTCAAGCAGCATTTATTGAAAATGATGGTTTCCAGTGCGGATATTGTACACCAGGGCAAATCTGTGCGTCGGTTGCCTTATTAAATGAAGTTAACCGGGGTTGTGCCAGTGCGGTGACAGCCGATCTAACTCGTCCACCCCAACTGGCAACGCTTTCGGAAGCGGAGATCAAAGAACGACTGAGTGGTAATCTCTGTCGCTGTAGTGCTTACAACGGTATTGTGGCATCTGTACAACAAGCAGCAGGACAAACTCCTCCTTCTCCTGCGGCTACAATGCTGGTTGAGGAGGTAGCAGGATGAAGAATTTTGCTTATGTTCGGGCTACCTCGACTGAAGATGCGGTGCAGCAGTCGCAAACTACGCAAAATGCCCAATTTATTGCCGGGGGGACTAATCTGGTCGATCGCCTAAAAGTATTTCTCGATCGACCCGATCGACTGATTGATGTCTCTCGTTTAGATCTTAAGCAAATCGAAGCGACAAAAGAGGGAGGCATTCGTATCGGCGCACTAGCAACCAATACAGCTGTTGCCGATCATCCCCAGATTCGCCGTGATTATCCCCTATTGTCTCGCGCCATTCTATCGGGAGCCTCCCAGCAAATTCGCAACATGGCAACCGTCGGTGGTAATTTGTTGCAACGCACTCGTTGTCCTTACTACTACGACCCCGTGTTTGCTTGTAATAAAAGACAACCAGGAAGTGGTTGTCCCGCAATCCCAGGAATCAACCGGATGCACGCGATTTTAGGAGCTAGCGATAGTTGCATTGCCGTTCATCCCTCCGATATGTGCGTTGCATTGGCAGCGTTGGATGCAGTTGTAGAAGTGGAAAGCACCAAAGGACGGCGACAGATTCCGTTTAATGACTTTCATCGTTTACCGGGTGATGCGCCTGAGCGGGATACTAATTTGGAACCTGGAGATCTGATTACGGCTGTGATTCTGCCACCTGTGTCCTTTGCGAAAACGGGAATTTATCTTAAGTTGCGCGATCGAGCTTCCTATTCCTTTGCCTTGATTTCGGTGGCAGCTGCGATCGACCTATCTGGAGAAAGCATCCGGGATGCTCGTTTGGCGTTGGGTGGAGTCGCCCATAAACCTTGGCGCTCGATCGAAGCAGAAACTTTCCTCAAAGGCAAACCCGCTACAGTTGAGACATTCCAACAAGCCGCAGAGATAGCATTGCAAGGAGCGAAACCCCTAGATCATAACGGTTTCAAAGTAAACATGGCAAAACGGGCAATCAAACGGGCGCTTACCATTTCAGCACAGGGAGGAGGTGTAGCATGAACAAGGTGATCGGGACTGCGGTTAGTCGTACAGATGGACTGGCTAAGGTGACTGGAAAAGCCACCTATACTGGAGAACAACAGATTCCAGGGTTAGTGTATGGGTATTTGGTGACATCTGCGATCGCCAAAGGACGGATTCGATCGATCTCCACCGAAGCCGCCCAAAAAGCACCCGGAGTAATTGCCGTCATTACCCACAAAAACGCCCCCAAAGTATTCAAACCCACCAATAACTTCATCACCAGCAAAATCTACGAAGCTCGCCTACCCCTATCCGACGAACAGGTACATTATGGCGGACAGATTATTGGGTTGGTAGTAGCCGATACCTTTGAACGGGCGCGAGATGCAGCCCAACTGCTGCAAGTAGAGTACGACATAGAAACACCATTGGTCAATTCTGCCAAAGCCACCTACAAAGCTGCGAACAGTATGTTTGGTGAAGAAATGGCATTTCGCAAAGGGGAGTTTTCTAGCGGAACAGGGGTAACAGAACCAGCGACTATAGAAGCAACTTACACCACTTCCACCGAACTTCATGTGCCGATGGAACCCCATGCCATCATTGCCCACTGGCAGGAAGATGCACTAACGATTTACGAACCATCTCAGTGGGTGGCGGGAATCCAGCGTACCTACGCCGAACTGTTTGGTATTCCCTCAGAAAAGGTGCGAATTGTTACTCCCTACATCGGTGGTGCATTTGGTTCTAAGGTATACCCCTGGCCTCACAGTATATTGTGTGCCGCTGTTGCGCGTCAGATACAGCGTCCCCTGAAGGTAGTGGTGAGCCGACGGCAGATGACTGCTAACACCGGACATCGATCGGAAACGGAACAAACAGTAAAGTTGACAGCGACGAAAGATGGAAAGTTGGATGCGATCGTCCACACCGCCAAATCCGTCACTTCCCCGGTCGATATGTTCCCTGAACCCTGCACCAATATCACCCCAGTCATGTACGCCGCGCCCAATATGCAGGTAAACCAGACTGTTGCCACATTAAACGTGGGCACTCCGACATTCATGCGGGCACCGGGCGAAACCCCTGGAATGTGGGCGATGGAATCGGCAATGGATGAACTGGCATGGAAACTCAACCTCGATCCGGTGGAACTGCGGCTTAAAAACGAAACCACAACCCACTTGCGGAAAAACCTCCCCTTTTCCAGCAAGCATTTTGCCGACTGCCTCAAAGAAGGAGCCAAACGTTTCGGCTGGCAGAATCGTCCTCGCCAACCTCGCACCCTCACCCGCGATGGTAAATTGATTGGGTGGGGAATGGCAGCGGCTACCTATCCAGCTTTGCGGGGAAACGCCACAGTCAAGGTACGGCTGTTGCCCGATGGTCGAGTAAATGTATTGACATCCGCCAATGACATGGGTACTGGAACCTATACCCTGATCGCAATTATGACGGCGGAAACTTTGGGAGTATCGGTAGATAAAGTGAGCGTGGAAATCGGCGATTCCCTCTTCCCCGATGGCGGCTTAGCTGGGGGTTCGCAAATGACGGCTTCCCTCGCTCCTGCTGTGCAACAAGCTTGTCAGAACTTGCTCAAGTCCGGGAAGTTTACCAATACAAAAGAGGCGATCAAAGAATTACAAAGTTCTGGACGAGCCGCAGTGGAAGCTACAGGCTCGTCTGCGCCCAGTGAAGAGGGCAAAAACTGGGCGTTTCAATCCTGGGGGGCTCATTTTTGTGAAGTGTCGATCGATGAAGAAATAGGAAGATTGCGGGTAACGCGCTGGGTATCGGTGATGGACATCGGGCAGGTAATGAATGCCAAAGCTGCTGCTAGCCAGATTCGGGGCGGCGTAATCATGGGCATTGGGGAAGCACTAATGGAAGAGTGCGTGTTTGACCCCAACACAGGACAACCTGTGGTCTATGACTTGGCAACTTACCATTATCCCAGCCACGCTGATATTCCCCGCATTGATGTAACGTTTGTGGGTAAACCGGATCTAACGTTTAATCCCTTGGGCGCTCGCGGGGGTGGTGAAATTGGCATTACCGGGGTTGCTGCTGCGGTTGCTAATGCGGTTTACCACGCAACAGGCAAACGGTTCCGCAATTTACCGATCGCTCCTGATAAGTTGATGGCGTAGGGGGGATGGGGGGATGGGG
>NZ_JADEWG010000085.1 GCF_015207735.1 [Phormidium] sp. LEGE 05292 | reverse complement strand
AACCCCCCCTTAATAAGGGGGGGAGTAGTCAGGTACAAGTGGAATTAATTGATACTCCGGGATTAGATGAAATTGAAGGTCAAGCTAGGGCGAAAATGGCGCAAGATGTGGCGCGTCAAGCTGATTTAATTTTATTTGTAGTTTCTGGAGATATTACTCGCACTGAGTATCAAGCACTTTGTCAATTACGAAAAGCGCAAAAACCGATAATTTTAGTGTTTAATAAAATCGACCTTTATCCCGAACAAGACCGACAAACAATTTACGCAAATCTGCAAAAATTAGGTGCTGCTAGTGGCGATGATTCAATTTTACAAGAGTTACTTTCACCTGATGAAATTGTGATGATAGCAGCGGAACCTGCACCTTTACAAGTTAGGGTAGAAATGCCGGATGGCAAGGTAAGTTATGAGTGGGAAAGTCCACCAGCACAAATTAATGAATTAAAGCAGAAAATTCTCAAGATTTTGAATCGGGAAGGTCGATCGCTACTTGCCTTAAATGCCTTAGTTCAAGCTAGGGATATGGAAGAAAGAATTGCCCGAAAAAGTATAGAAATGCGGGAAAAAGAAGCGGAAGATTTAATTTGGCAGTTTACTAAATATAAAGCGATCGCAATTGCCGTAAATCCCATTGCTTTTTTAGATGTTGTCGGCGGGACTTTAACAGATTTAGCATTAATTCGGGCTTTAGCAAAATTGTATAATTTACCAATGACTAGTTACGAAGCTGGTAAGTTATTAAAAACAATTTTATTAAGTTCAGGTGGTTTATTATTAGGAGAAATCGGTACTAGTTTCTTGTGGGGATTAGGGAAAAGTGCTGCGGCAATTTCTGCGGGAGAAAACCCTACTAATATTACAGCTTATGCGGGTGCTGCGATCGCTCAAGCAGGGATTGCGGGTTATGGGGCTTATGCGATCGGTCGCGCTGCTCAAGTATACTTAGAAAAAGGCTGCACTTGGGGACAATTAGGGCCAAATACAGTCATTCAAGAAATACTCAGTCAGGTAGAATCCCACACAATTCTCTATCGTTTACGTTCAGAATTGCAGCAACACTTTGATAAACCTACTCAGTAATTTCTGCTTCCGAACGAGTCAACATTGACTCCTTAGTTTGTTCAGCTTCTAAACGTTGTTGTGTCATTTGTTGTCGTGCTAACTCTTCAGTTGCAGCATTATCTCCTTGCTGAACTTCTGCTTCTGCACGATTCAACATTGACTCTTGAAGATGTTCCATTTCCAGACGCTGTTGCGCCATTTGTTCCCGCGCTTGTTTTTCTGTAGTCATAGTTAAACCTCTAGCGATCGAACTTTCAACTTGTATACTTTTATTAAGTGAAACTCTTACCAACCGAATTCATCTTATTGGCTTAACGCATCATTCACCCTTTATTTTAAGAGCTTTTTCCGCTACATAGATCAGTCCTTTAGGAGCTTTTTGGTGATTAACCGTTAAACGGGGTATTTGGTATTTATTTTTTAACCACCCTTGCCAAAAAAATCGACTATTGTACAAATATGCTGATTTATAGTATCTAGCCGCAAATTTCTCCACTCTCGGATTTGAAGCACCGTAAGGGTAAGCTAGATGAGAAGCAACTGTTTGATTAGGATCTAAACCTGCGGTACATTTCCTCAGTTGCAATTGTGCTGTTTCTAATTCATAAATTAAATCTTTCGTGTTTAAATCAGTAAGTTTTTTGTGATTTTCTCCATGAGACTGAATATCAAAAAAGCCCTTTTCCAATCCTTCTCGCAAATTATTACAAGTAATGTTATATGAAGTTTTACTTTCATGATTAGCCATTCTTCCAGGATTGATAAACAATACCACTTTAACTTTCTGATTATATTTATTTGCTATACTTTCCAAAACTGGCAATAAATCTGTATAAAAAGTTTTGTAAGAATCATCAAATGTCAGCATTATTGGTCTTTGGCCTATATGTTCAGACGGAATTTTTCGTGAATTAAATATAAAATAATCGTATAGTTCTTGACTTGAAATAAACCAAAAGTTATGCTTCACCAAATAGTCTAAAACTTCACCGAAATCTCCCTTAGTATAATCGATTTTTGGGAAATTTTGGTTATTGTTTTTCCCCGCTAACTTTTTAGTATCAACAATACTATGAAAACCCAAAATCGGTATTTTGGGTATAGTAATATCTATAATTAACCAAATACTAGTAATCACCAATAATGTGGCAAGAAAAACCCAAACAGGAAAAGATTTCAGTTTTAATTTAATCGATTTCATTTATTCAATTTGCCTCGAGGAAGTTCTGGCTTTACAGATTGACTACGGTGGGGAATAGGAGGTGCTTTGGGTTTACCTCTCTGGGGCACAGGTTGTCTAACAGTTTTGTTTTGGGGCATTTGATGACGATGGGGTATGGGGGGAAACATGGGAGTTCGCGCTTTTATTAGTTGCTTTTCAATTGTTTGACGACCAATATGAAAATGAGCGATCGTAGTAAATACTGATAATGAGAAGTAGAAAAATCGAATTGCCCAATTCCCATAAGCTAAGAAAATAGAAACTTTTTGTTGGCTTAGATTAGGATCTTTAGTTAAACTAGTGAGTTCATATCGGACTTTCTTCTCTAATTTTACCGCGAGAACCATTTCTTTTTTTGTGCGTGGTAAGACGGGAAATTGAGCACTATAAGAATAGAAACCTAAAAACCCTTCTAAATTAATTCTAGATTTTAAAAATGAGTTACTTAAGTCTTGTGCTTGTTGGTATGTGAGCTTCTCATTGTCAGCAATTTCTTTGACCCAAGTATTATATTTAAGGATAGGAGTAATACTAAAAATTAGAGGTACTATAATGATTAACAAAACGGCGCTTGTTTTGAGCTGACAAATTTTTGGTAAGATGACGCTAGCTACGCCAAAGCCCATACCGAGTACTGCAAAAATAATTATATTGGCAAATTCAACCACCTGAAAAATAGCTATAAATTCCCCAATAATCAGAATGTTGTAAATTAGCTCTTCACCGATCAAGTTGGCTATCAGCTTGAGGCTAACTGTGAAGAAAACCAGGCTACAAATAACAAAGATGTAGATTAGTAATCTAAATACTAATTGAAGAAACCGCATTGAATTAAAGGTTAGATAAGTGGTTAGAAAATCAGTTATCGACTGTATTACTAAGTTCCTCTTTTGCAGTTTTGGTAAGCTCTTTGAGTGTTGTCAGATCGGGTGTCGAATTTTGGCTGTCCATACTCAACCACAAAAGATACTCTATATTACCAGCGGGGCCTGTTACTGGAGACCAGGTTAAGCCACAATATTGCCACCCAATCGCTTGTGCAGCTGCAATTACTTGCGCGATCGCATCTGCTTGGTCGTCAGTATCGCGCACCACACCCTTTTTGCCAACCCGTTCTTTTCCTACTTCAAACTGCGGTTTAACAAGCAAAATTGCCTCACGGGGAGATTGAAGTAGTTGCCATAAGCTAGGGAGAATTTTTGCCAAAGAAATGAACGAAACATCCACTACCCCTAAATCAGCAATTTCTCCATTTCCGTACAACTCGTCTGGAGTCAGATAGCGCAGGTTAGTGCGTTCTTTTAAGATTACTCTGGAATCGTTGCGAATCCCCCAGTCAACTTGTCCGTACCCGACATCCACGCCGTAAACTAGCTTGGCACCAGCTTGCAGCAAACAATCAGTAAAACCGCCTGTGGAAATGCCTCCATCTAAGCAAATGCGTCCTGCGATCGGAATAGTAAAGCATTTTAAAGCTTTAGCCAGTTTTTCGCCACCCCTGGAAACGTAAGGCGATCGTTGTTTCACCTTAATTTGGGCAGAACTATCGACCAAAGTACCCGCTTTGTCAACTACCTGTTGATTGACCAACACTTCACCTGCCTGAATTAACCTCTGCGCTAACTGCCGAGAAGAAGTTAAGTTAAGTTCTACCAACAATACATCCAGTCGTTGTTTTGTCATGAGTTCGTAAAATTGTAGAGATTTATGCAGTTAATACACAAAAGCATATCGAAAACTGTTATTTATGCAACAATTATTATAGGAAGTGTAAAAAATCATTGACTAGGGTGACAGGAACTAGCGGAAATAGAGAAAAATAATTAAGTAAGGACTAAGAGTTTTGAGAATAGCAATTAATAAATTAGCTGTTCCTAACCAGTCTCCTTCATTAAGCCCTAGTAATCTTAAGGAGATAGTTATGTTAGAAACAAAATTAACCAACTGTGCAATTTTACTTTACCAATGGCTATTGCCCAGAGTTGCAGCTAACCCAAAATTAACTGTTGATTTGCAAGACTTTCAAGCTTGGTCAGCCGAATTTCGGGAAAAACCTTATAATTACACAGAAATTCTCGAAGCAATTCAAAAGTTAAAAGAACTGCAACTTATTCAACTAAGCAAAACAGAAGTTACTCTGGAAGTGAAGAATTTGCAAGATTTAAGTGAACAGATGCAACTTCCCACGCAGATGTTATCTGTAGAAAGCGATCGCCAAGAACGCCTGGGAAAAATAGTTACATTAGCCAAAATTATTTCTGGTTCCCTAGCTTTATCTGTAGCAACATTGCTTGTAGGTTTAACTTTATTACAAAGCCACCCAGAAATTTTAAATACTCCTCATCCTTGGAGTGTTTTAGGAGAAAAAAATATTGGTTCTGGTAAGTAAATGATTTAAGAAAGATCGGGAGGTCTGAGATTAGTAAAGTTAGTCGCCCCATAATGATTATCAATCATTTTGGCAGAAGTCCCTGTCCATCTGCCGATCGCTGTACTGTTAATATTTGCTTCTACACACAAGCTAATAAAAGTATGTCGAGTCTGATAGCTTTTCCGGTAAGGAATTTCACACTTGGCTAAAATCGACTTCCAAGCACGAGTAGAAAAATTGTGCTGGTCAATAAATTTCCCTGTGGGGCTAGTAAATATAAATGACTCAGGATCGACTATTTCAGGACGAATCTCATCTAAGATTGCCTGCACTTCTGAATTAATCGGAAAATCTCGTTTACTCTGGGTTTTCAATCCCTTTTTGAGAACTAAACCATTTTCGGAAACAACAACAGATTCCCGAAATTGAATTACGTTGTTACTAATGTACTTCCACTTCAAGGCTATTGCTTCTGAAGGTCTGCACCCTGTAAAAAAGAGGAACCGGACATAATTAGTGTAATGGTTGTAATAGCGATCGCCAGCAAAAGTACGAATAATTAAATCTCTCTCTTCCTTCGTAAACGGAATAATATCTTGTTCCTCAGATAAACCCTTTGGCACTTTGATCTTCATTTTTGCAAAAGGATTTGTGTCAATTAACCCCTCTTCCAATCCCCAGTTACAACAAGCTTTAAATTGAATGAGACACCGTTTAGCAGCATCAGGAGTCAAATTCGATAATAAGTAATCCCGAATAGTAGACGCTTCATCTAGCGATCGCGTTGGTAATTTAGCGATGTGATTGCGATGCTTAGAAAAGTCTTTGGTGTATGTACTAGGACTAACCTGCGGTTTCTTAAACTGACTATACTTGTCCCAAAGTTCATCTAACTGGGGCTTTGGTTTTTGAATTGGGGTAATTGGGGTAACAGTACAGAGAGATGCAGTAGGTTTGTACTTCTGAAGACTTAAATCAACTTGACCATATTCAATATCTGTTTTGATTATCGTGACCAGATGGCTTACTTTTTCTCGATTCTCAGGAGTATCAGCGTAGCCAGTACTGATATAGAACCGCTTCCTTTGCATTTCACCTTCTATCTCTACTGGATACGAGAAGACTATTTGTAATCGCTGGTTGGAATTTTTTAGTTGCACTGAACCCTTAGAAGCTTTACCCAACAACGCTTGTGAGTACATATAAGATATTTGAGGTAATTTATTCTCCATTCTACTCATTTACCCCAAATTTACCCCAATCGCTGAAACGCAATCCCGACCATCAATTGCACCTCAACTGCACCTTAAACACCTCAAATAACACCCACCGCAGCGTATACCCCTTAAAAGCCTAAAACCCTTACACCATTCAGGATGTAAGGGTTTTAATTTGATGCCAGGAACCAGACTTGAACTGGTGACACGAGGATTTTCAGTCCTCTGCTCTACCGACTGAGCTATCCCGGCGGACTGTTATTGCGTGTTTTTTTGTTTGTTTTTGACGCTTAATTAATATAACAGACAAATTAAGATTTTAGCAAGCCTTTAGTGAGAAAAAGTTGACGCAGATTTTTTGAAGATTTATAAAGAGTGTTATCTGAATAATTGTTCATATATTAAAGTTAAATGAGAATCGATGAGGAAATAACTATGGCCACTGTCACTACCATGAAATGCGCTTGTGAATCTTGCCTTTGTGTAGTTTCCATTGGTGATGCTATTCAAAAAGATGACAAATACTATTGCAGCGATGCCTGTGCCAATGGACACCCGGAAGGTAAAGGGTGTGGTCATCAAGGTTGTAGCTGTTAATTTAATAAAGTCAGTTTTTAGAATCTCAGCAGTATCATTTAATCGCCATTCTCAGCCCAGTTAGTCCGGCAACCACTAAAAACAGGGAAAACTGGACTAAAACAATGCTGGGGCCAGAGGGCCAGTTAAAAAGACCTGAGAAAAGTATGCCAATGATGCTGCTGAGAGCACCCAAAATTATTGACAATGTGAGAAAAGTGCTGAATTTTTGGCCCAGTAATTTGGCGATCGCAGCTGGAATCACCAAAAACGCATTTACCAGCAAAATCCCGATCGCTTTCGTCGCCAAAGCTACAGTTAACGAAAGCAACACCACAAACAAATAACGGTGTAGCTGAACTGGGATACCTTGCACTTTAGCCACAGACAAATTTAGAGTTAATAAAACTTGTTCTTTTAAAGTAGATAAGAGATAAATAGCACTGCAAAAAAGCAAGATTAAGGTGAGAATCAAATCTACCTGATTAATCGCCAGAATATCCCCAAATAACACATTCATCAAACCGCCTCGGTAGCCGCGAATGAAGCTACTGAGGATAATTCCAATTGCTAAAGTCCCCGATAAAAGAACATTAAGAATAGTATCACTAGCTAAATCGGTTTGGTCAATTAAATAAAGTACAACTACACCAAAAATTAGAATAAAAGGTAACAACATCCAAGTCGGATTCAACTGGAGGAGTACACCTAAAACAATTCCCACCAAAGCAGAATGTCCAACAGCGTGACTATAAAACGATAATTGTCGCAGAGTGACAAAGCTACCGAGTAAGCCTCCTAATAATCCCATTAGAATACCACCTGCGATCGCCCTCTGCATAAAAGGAAATTGCAACAATTCCAGCAAATTGCTGACATTAATGACAGCTAATAAGTTAGGATTGTAATGAGAAAGTAAATTTAGCCAAATCATTACTTTCAGACCTCTTTAATTCAAACAAAGCATCAAAATCAATTAGCAATTACAATTTAGAAATGTCAGCTGAACCTGCTGTTAATGAAATAGAAAGCAAATTGTTATCTAATTCCGAAAAATTAAGTTGTGATTTCCCATGTCCCATTAATAATGAAATTCTTGATCTTCAAGGGCAAATTCTCCTCACAGAAAAAGCCCAAAGAATGGCAGAATTTTTCAGTTTTTTGGGAGATGCTAACCGCTTGCGAATTCTTTCTATGTTAGCGGTAAAAGAACTTTGTGTCTGCGACTTAGCAGCAGCTTTGGAAATGTCTGAATCCGCAGTTTCTCATCAAATGCGAGTTTTGCGATCGATGAGACTAGTAAGCTACCGGAAGCGGGGACGTAATGTATTTTATCGTCTCAAAGACCATCATGTTTTAGAACTTTACCAAGCTGTTGCTGAACATTTAGACGAAACGGAATCCTTGTAAATATGTTGTATCTGTAGAAACGTTGTATACAATGTCTCTACAGATACAACAGATACTAATGCCGATGTTGATAGCGACTAAAAGTTGGCCCATAAGTAGCTAACAGGTTTTGTGGTGAAAGAATAGCCTCTGGTTTTCCCGAACAAACTACAGTTTGATTTAAACAAATCACTTGGTCACAATTACTATTTACCATATCTAAATCGTGAGAAATTTGTAAAACCGTCCAACCTTGCTCATTTTTTAGTTCATTTAATAAATAATAAAAATCAGCCTCTCCAGAAATATCTACTCCGGCAAAAGCTTCATCTAAAACTAAAAGCTTGCGCGGACTAACTAAACAATAAGCAAGTAAAACTCGTTTTAATTCTCCACCGCTTAAAGTACCAATTGCTTGTTGTCGCAAATGATAAGCATTAACTCGTTGTAAAGCATTAACGATCGCTTTTTCCTTCTCACCATTTCGTTGCCAAAATTTAGGCAGCTTGAATATTTGTTCTTGACTGTTTTCTGTTTGCCATCCCAATCCTACCAACTCGCTTACAGATATTGGGAAACTGCGATCGAAAATAAAATGCTGGGGAATATAACCAATAAAATGTCGCCAACTCCCCAATCTTTTCAATGGACGACCAAAAATTTCTACATTGCCCGAATTCTTGGGAAACAAATCTAAAATTGCTTGAACTAGAGTACTTTTACCCGAACCATTAGGGCCAATTATTGCTGTATCAGTACCCGATTTTAACTCAAAAGAAACATCCCTGACAGCTAAATAATTACCTCGGTAAACTGTCAAATTCTCCACTTTTAAAACCGGGACTTTTGTTAAACTCATTGCTGACAATTCAACTCTCTAAATTTTTGCTGGGTATACGACTAAAGTCGCCACTACAAACAATATTCCTTTTGCCATTTTGGAATTACCGACAGGCAGCTTCAATACCTTGAAGATTGGATTTCATTCCTGTAATGTAATACTGTGGATCTTTATCTCCTCCTTCCAAAGAATCTAAATTTCGCAAAGTTAAATTTAAATCTTGAGAAAGACTGCTTAACAATTTGTTGTCAGTTCCTGATTCACCAAATAAAGCCTTAACATTATACTTTTTCACTGTAGCGATCGTCTTCTGGATATCTTCAGGAGAAAGTTGATCTTCAGGAATTTCTACTACTGCTACTTGCTTCAGTTGATATCGCTTGGCTAAATAAGGAAAGGCATCATGGAAAGTAATAAAAGTACATTGGTTGCCAAACAATTTTAACCTTTGTTGAAACTCTCGATCCAAAGCTTGCAATTGATTAATATAAGCAGCAGCATTTACTTGATAAACATCCTTGTTTTCTGGATCGACAGCAATTAAACCATCGCGAATATTTTCTACTTGTTTAATTGCTAAAACTGGATCTAACCAAACATGAGGATTACCTTTTTTACGATCGCGATCGTGATTTTCTCCTTTTGTTTGGACTGGTTTTACCACAGGCGAAATTTCCTGTAAAGACTGAATACCTTTACTAGCTTCAATCTGTTTCAATTTAGGATTTTGGGCATTTTTGACAGTACTTTCGAGAAATTCCTCTAAGCCTAAACCATTTTTTACCAGCACATCGGCTTGGGCGATCGCTTGCACATCATTTGGTGTAGTTTGATAATCATGGATTTCGCTACCCGGTGGTACTAAAATTTCTACTTGGGCTAAATCTCCAGTCACCGCTTTGGTAAACCAATACATCGGCAAAAACGTCGTTACCACCTTCAGCTTTGGCGTTTGTGGCGAAGTTTGGGCTATTCCAGAAGCAGGCGTAGGCGTAGAAACCAAATTAGACTGGTTACACCCAGTTATATGTAGCACAACCAGCAGCAAACTTAAAAACAATCTCTCCAATTTAGGGCAAGCCAAAACTTCTCTCCTTTGATTGCCGCAGCTTTTTTTGAGAATCGATCTGATTATACTGTATTTAAAATGAGAATAAATCTCATTCTAGACAAACTTAAAAAAAATTATTGATATTTATTTGCAATAATTTTACAAAAAAATACTTGGTTTTTCTAGAACAAAGCGTATAATGTTCAGGTCTTGACTAAATTTGGTGTGAGGTTAGGAACCATCAATGTTGAAAATATTAAGCAATAAACTCCTAAAGGGGTCAGCTGTGTTTGGTGCAAGTTTCACCTTGTCCACAGGTGCGATCGCGCTACCCGCAGCAGCAGAGGCGATCGCCACCACTCCCCCAACAACCCCAGAAAACAGCGATTCTAAATCCAATCTTTCCCAAACAATATTAGAACAAATAAACCAATATACCAATGAAAATGCAACCCCAGAAAACACCGAAGAACAAGTAACATCAGTATCCCAACTGCGCGATGTACAACCAACAGATTGGGCATTTCAAGCATTACAATCCTTAGTTGAAAGATATGGTTGTATTGAAGGATATCCAGACAGAACATATCGTGGCAATCGGGCCATGACTCGTTACGAATTTGCCGCTGGATTGAACAGTTGTTTAGATCGAATCCAAGAATTAATTGCCACATTACCCCAAGGAGTAAGTAAAGAAGATTTAGATCGATTGCAAAGATTGCAAGAACAATTCTCTGTCGAAATTGCTAACTTACGCGGTAGAGTAGATAACTTAGAAGCCAGAGTAACTACAGTAGAAGCCCAGCAATTTTCCACCACCACAAAACTAGAAGGAGAAGTCATTTTTGCCCCCGCTTCTATTTTTGCCGGAGACAATGCTTTTGGAAGTAGATTAGAAAGAGTACCAATATTTGGCTATCGTGCCCGATTGAATTTTGTTACTAGTTTCACCGGAAAAGACACACTTTTAACCAGGCTTCAAGCAGGTAATTTACCAGCTTTTTCTAGCGTCACTTTTACACCAGAAGGCGATTTATTCTTTGGTGCTGGCCCTTTTGAAACCGCAGATAATAGCCTAGCATTGGATGAATTGTCTTACACTTTTCCTATTGGAGAAAGAACAGAAGTAATTATTTCTGCTAATGCCAGCGGTACAGATGGCTTTACCGATACACTAAATCCTTACTTCGATGGTGATGGGGCTACTGGTGCTTTGTCTCGCTTTGGTACTCGTCCACCAATTTATTACCTTTCGGAAGGTACAGGGATTGGAATAAGACACAAATTCACTGATGGTATTGAACTTAGTTTAGGGTATCGCGCTGACTCAGGTTCAGCATCTTCTCCATTTTCAGGAGAAGGTTTATTCAATGGGGCTTATGGTGCTTTAGCCCAATTAACATTTCAACCAAGCGAACGTCTCAAATTTGGTTTAACTTATGCCAATTCCTACAACACTAGCCTCCTTACTGGTAGTCGCGTAGCCAATTTGCGATCGACTTTAGAAGCCTTCCAACCATTTGCAGGTAATAATAACTTACCAGTTTCTAGTAATGCTTACGGTGCCGGATTTTCCTGGCAACTTAATCCCGGATTTGTCATTGGTGGTTGGGGTGGCTACATTAATAGTCGCACCCTTTCCACATTAGATGGACAACTGAACCGAGGTAGTTTAGACATTTATTATGGAGCAATTACTCTCGCTTTTCCTGATTTGTTAAAACCGGGAAGTTTGGGAGGAATTGTAGTTGGTGTAGAACCAATTGCTGATGCTAGCCCTCGCCTTTCCACAGACTTATATAATGCTGGTTTAGGTGGCGATGATGATGATGTTTCTTTCCACGTTGAAGCTTTTTACCAACTTCAGTTAACCGATAACATCTCCATTACCCCTGGAGTAATTTGGATAACTGCTCCCGATCATAATAGCAACAACAGCGACATTGTTATTGGCACAATCCGCACCACTTTTACATTCTAATGGTAAAAGACCAGCTTTCCAAAAGGCTGGTCTAATATTTTAAATATGTTGTTGTTGATTAGAAGAAATCCCGACTGCGCGTTCCCATTCGTGCAGAGGGTAAACTTTCTTAATAACTATAATATTACAAAAGGTAGATGTTTGATCTCGGTAGTTATCCTGATTTTTGTCGTATTTCCACTACCTTAATTGTGGACGACCCCAGATAATCCTTTCTTGTTTATAGATCGCTACGCCTGGTTTTGCTCCTTTTGGTTTATAAATGTGTTTAGGTTCGGTATATACTACCGGAACGCGATCGCTTTGTCGAGAACGACTATAGTAAGCAGCAAGATCGGCGGCATACTGTAAATCAGCTTCCTCCGCCACAGTTCCCGGTTCTAAACGCATCAAAACATGACTACCAGCAATTTCTTGAGTATGGAACCAAAGGTCGTAATCTCCTGCTAACCGAAATGTGAGATAATCATTTTGGCGATTATTCCGTCCAACTAATAATTCAAAACCGCTAGGAGTCTCAAATCGGTAAGGATGCGACTCTGACTCGGCTTTAGTAGCAACACGATATTCTGGGTCTTCCAGATACTTTTGTTGAATTAATTCTTCCCGAATTTCCGTCAAAGTTTGCAGATCTTCTGTACTACTATAAAACTCAGTTTGAGCTAAAGCCGCCTCTACCTGTTCCAGGTAATAAATCTCTGCTTTTACTTCAGCTAATAGGGGTTCAACTGCATTCCGGGCGCGTTTAAGTTTTTGGTGAATTTTGTAAAGAGCTTGGGCATTTTGTACTGCATTTTTTTCGGGATCTAACCCAATCTTTACAGGTTCGCCAGTGTCAAAATCTGCTAACATAATTGACTTCATTCCTGGTTCCCACTCATGCAGATGCGCCATCAGTAAATCAGCTTGTTGACGATGTTGATCTGCTGTGTCAGATTGCTGCAAGCGTTGCTCAAAACCCTGTGCTTTCTGCCGTAGTTTTCCCAGAATATTATTTAGTTTCTGAGTTAGTTGATGGCGAAGTTGGGTAAATTCCTGCTGGTTTAATTGATTAGTGTAATAGCGATCGAGCAAACTATGAACATTCTTAGCAGACTCAACCACATCCCAACCCAAAACAGTATACCCCTGTTTCGTCAACCCAGGAATAAAAGAATCTCCTCTCTTTTCCAAAACTAACAACCATTCCTGCCACTTTTGAAACAATCCTCGCCAATCCGACTCTGTTAAAGTATCGCTAGATTGGTTAGGGTCAAGTCCAGCAGCTTGGATCATGGACTGCACCAACGCCGAACTCAAACCCCGGTAACTTTTCAGCAAACAACGTCCCAACTTTCCCGGAATTAAACTAACTCGTTCTTGCCAACGTTGTTGAGACTCGCTCAAACTAGGAATCGGATCGGAAAGTATTGGTGGTACTTCGTAACGTTGTCCAGTCAAAATCGGGCGAACACTAGATTGTTGTTCATTTACTTGGTGCGCCGCAGTAATAATAATGTTGTCAGCATCCGTCAAAATGACATTGCTGTACTTACTCATTATTTCCACATAAAGATGCCAAAGCGGAGGATCTCCCGGACGTTTACCAAACTGGAAATCTAAAACTCTTTCCCAAGGGGCGATTTCCGCAACTGCGATTAAAGCTAAACCGCCGAGTTGATGACGCAACTGCTGACTAAAAGTAAATGTGTCGGGTGTTTTGGGTGGTGGTGCAGCAATACAGAGTCTCGCAGCTTGCGGATGCCAAGATATATCTAGCCAACCTCGACCTTTTAAAGTGCGAAGAGCTAAAGATACGGTAAAGCGATCGCGCTGATAAACTTGTTCCAAGCGCGATGGTAGCCAGCCAGCCCTTAATTCATCACAAGCAGCTGTCAGTGTAGTAAAATCAACGGGTTGCAAAACAGTCGATTCTTCTCAGAGTGAATAACTAAACTTTCTATCTACTTTTATCTTCTCAGATCGCGACACATTATTACAAAACATTAAGGAGAGTTTGGCTCTCCCGTACTTGTGGTGGAAAAACCTGGTTTTAGGGACTGGGTACTGGGGATGACAGGCAAGATGCCTGTCCTACGGGACTGGGAAACCGAAACCTCGTTCCCAGATTCAACCTGGGAACGAGAAATAGAGGCTCCGCTCAGGAGTACAAGATCTGAGTTAAACAGATAACCGTTTTTTCTTCAACCCAACAGACAAAACACCAGCTGCCAGCAAAGCTCCCACAGTACCAGGTTCAGGTACACTTTCCACTTGTGGAGTAGTACCAACCTTAATTTGATATGCCAGTGCAGAATTATTGGGGCGCGTACCTGTCCAACTCATCAATGATTTACCAGTAAGAGTAAAAGGCGCAGTGATATTACTAATTTGCAGATAATCTATATCACTAGTACCAATACCGGAAGAAGACAAACTGCTAATTCCCACTCCATTAAACAACAAATTGCTCAGTGTCATTGTGCTATTACTGGCAGCACGGGTACGAAAGAAAATGTCTGTTACCGGGCCGCTAAAAGCATTAGTACTGAGTAACTGATTGCCAACAGTATATTTAACCAAGCTTCCGGTGTATTCCAACATAAAATCGACCAAGCCGCCGTTTTGCCAAGTACGCTGACCTTGAACGACTGGAAGAGCACCTAATTTTACATCGTTGTTAATCCCAATTTCCTGAGTGCCACCTGTATTGCTATTGTTGCCAATTCTACTTTCTGCAACAAATAATTCATCAAACAGCCCCTGATTTATTAGTCCGTTGAATTCTGTATCGGTAAAACCAGTGCGATCGACCACCGTAAAAGCATTAGCCGCTGTCGGTACAGAAACCGTCCCTAAACTAACTACTGCTAAAGTAAAAAATGCGCTACGTAAGTTAATCATTGTTATTAATTCCTATTTTCTACATTTAATTGTTACGATGGCTGAAAGACAATTAATATTCTATTTCCAGTCTTTTTAGGTACTTCCTTTACCTTTTATCTAAACTAAACTACGCTTTTCGTACTGACCAGAGGAAGTTACTATTTTTACTAAATCTTTAATCTAGCCACTAATTTGTTAAAGTTTAATCCCAGGATTGTGAACCTAACTATAATTGAGCAGTTAATTGTGCGAGCTTTTTACAATCAGAGGTTAATGCCGCTTTTTTAGTTCTATACCTTTAGAGAGAAGTCAAATTCCGAAAAAGGTGAAAAAAGCGGAAGAAAAACTAAAAACAATTGTTTTCTTGGTTTTTAGCCTTGTAACTCCTTATTTTTGGATTTATCATGGAAACATAATTGTAAAAGCTCCTCATACTGCTAGGCCGTCAATCTGTCATGGATATTCAGCTGATCAACATTGGTTTTGGTAATATCGTCTCTGCAAGTCGAGTAGTAGCCATTGTCAGTCCAGAATCCGCTCCTATTAAACGCATCATCACAGATGCTAGAGATAGAGGGCAACTGATTGATGCAACCTACGGACGACGCACCAGAGCAGTAATTATTACTGATTCCAGCCATGTAATTCTCTCCGCCATTCAACCGGAAACAGTCGCTAACCGCTTTGTCATCAGCAAAGAGGCGACGACTAACGAACACTAAGCTGGTCAGTTTTAGATTTGAAATTTTGGATTTTTATTGCTCATCAGTCAAAAACTGTTACTTAAAGGTCATTTGTAAAGAATTATTGGTAATTGCCAAACAATTCTTAACCACATTCTTAACGAATGACGAATGACAAATGACAAATGACAAATGAGCATTTAAAATCTAAAATCTCAAATCTAAAATCAATCTTATGGAAACAGGCAAACTGATTGTTTTTACAGGGCCAAGTGGGGTTGGCAAGGGTACCTTACTGCGACAACTCCTAGCACAGCATCCGCAATTGGTACTTTCTACCTCCGTAACTACCCGTCTACCTCGTCCCGGAGAAATTAACGGCATAGATTATTATTTCGTTAGTGTGGAAAAGTTCCGGCAAATGGTTGCAGATGACGAATTGCTGGAATGGGCAGAATTCGCGGGTAATTATTATGGTACACCTCGCTTACAAGTGGAAGAACTAATTTCCCAAGGAAAGAGGGTAATCTTAGAAATTGAATTAGAAGGCGCGAGACAAATTCACCAAACTTTTCCCAAAGCCTTGCGATTGTTTATTTTGCCTCCTTCACTATGGGAATTAGAGCAAAGAATTCGCCGTCGAGGAACAGAAACAGAAGAAGCGATTACCAAACGTTTGCGCCGTGCCCAAGAGGAGATTAACGCCGCTAATGAGTTTGATATTCAAATTGTCAATGACAACTTGGACAAAGCTTTGGAAAATCTGGAAGCAGCACTTTTTGCTCTGTGCTAAAGTAATTTATGAACGCTACCTATAGTAGATTAATGTTGGTAATTAATATCATCTGCTATAGGTTGTGTGGATTGCGTATTGGTAACTAATTTAATTGGGTAACTAGTGATAACCGCTACTTTTTTTAAACAAGTAATATTTATATTTCCGTAGCCTAATAAATTGGAAATATGCGATCGCATTTCTGAGTGAATATTTTCCAAATGAACTTTTAGTTGTTTTGGAGAATGAAATTTTCTGCGTAAATTTTCCACAATTGGCTCTAATATTGAGTTAATTTGCTCCGATTTAACTTTAGCACTTGCTTGGGGTTGTAAAAGCAGAATTAAATAGATTAAGTGTTTATCGTTATCTTTAATTTCTTGAGTGATAAGTGTAACTATTAAATTGGTTATATAATCCATTAGTAGGGGATTTAGGGTAAATCTAAAACGATCCTTAATAATTAGCGATCGCCTTTCCAAAGACATCAGTATAATCGGCAATTTTTGCCGAGTCTCCCAACTTAAAATATCTCGTTTTAGTTCACTTATTGTAACTGAATGACGTTTAACTGCTAACCAATATAGCACCTCTTTTTCCCAATCCGAACAGCGATTTATCTGTTCTTCTAAAAGTTCATACATATTTTCAAACCTCTTTTTATGTGGCTCACATACAGATATAAAATCGGAAACATTTCCATCAAATAACTCCTGAATTTGAGTAGCTAGCATTTTTAAAATCAAAGGATTACCTGAATAATATTTTTCTATTACTCCCCAATCAGATGTCGCTGCAAAGAAAGTACCTTTAAACTTAAATAAATGTGGGATTTCTGCTAATTGTAACCCTGATAATTGGAAGCAACGGACTGGTAAATTTTTCCCTTCAAGTACAGCAAGTTCTTTGGGTTTTTCTCGACTATTTAGAACTACGCAGCTTTTTGATACAGATTCTCCCAAGCGTTTGAATAACTCGCCATAAGCTTCGTAACCTTGACGATATTTTCCCACTAATTCCCTACTTTGAAAAATTGATTCTACATTATCCAGAATTAATAAACAGCGATGTTGCTGGAAAAAGTTAATCAATTCAGTTATTTTTACATTTAGATTTTTACTAATAGTTTGATTGTCAAAGAGAAATTGCAAAATTTTCTCTAAGTTTTCTTCAACAGGTGGCGCGTAACGGAGACTGCGCCAAAGAATGTACTCAAATTCCTTTTTTAATTGTTGCGCTAACTTCACCGATAAGACAGTTTTACCTATTCCTGCCATACCTAATAGTGCGAGCAGTCGGCAATTTTCTTTAGTAATCCATTGTTCTAAAGTAGCAAGTTCTGTTGTTCGACCACAAAAACAAGAAACATCTATTAATTCTTCCCAGTCTTGGGATACAAAACTATTAACTTTAATTAAAGTTTCAATAACTTCCTTCGCCACAGGAAGTTGCTGCTGAATTTGCAGCTCTGCGTATCGATATAAAACACAGCGGAAATTAGTTTTAGTAACTCTCTTTCCTAATGCAAAACTGAGCTTTTTCCATAGCTGGGAGCCAACATTCTTTACATGACCAAGATCGTAACCAAAACAGCTAGCAATTTCTTGATAACTCTTTCCTTCCCAAGCTTGGCGAAACAATATTTCATGAAGTTTGTTTAATGAATCTGGCTTTAAGATTGCATCAACAATTTCTAAAGCTTCTTCTAAATTCATTTTTTTAGCAAATATTACTGAAATTGGTCAATTATCAAATTTTGAAGCAAATTTGGAATTCTTATCAAAGTATATTATGACTTTTTTTTGACTTTCTGACTCAGTAATATTTTTTAATAAAGTTTCTGACTTTATTGTGACTTTTCCCAGTAGGCAATCGCAGGGAAAAAAGTTTTGATGTAATTATTGTCTCTCAATCAATTTTTTCTCACTAAATCAGTCTTTTCTGCTAGACGTTGCTGATTGCAACGAACAGTTTAGTGCGTCTATTTACTTACAACCAACTGAAAATTATGCTAGAATTCAACAACTTGTTTGATGAAACATATTATTTGCTGCACAATCGGGATGTAGCGATCGCCATAGGGCAAGGTTTTTTTCTCAGCGGACTCGATCACTACCAAAAATGTGGTCAGTTTGAACGGCGCAGTCCCAGTGGATTGTTTGCCGAAGACTATTATCTGTCCCAAAATCCAGACGTAGCCCAAGCAGTACAATCAGGTGTTTTTCCGAATGGATTACAACACTTCATTAAGTATGGTCAGGCTGAAGGTCGTCAACCAAGTGTTTTCTTCAATCCAAGCTTCTATTTAGATTTTTACTCAGATGTCGATACTGCGGTTGCGAATGGTGTGGTAACACCATTAGAACATTTCGTCAAGTACGGTCAATTTGAAAAGCGCGATCCATTCAGTGAATTTTATACCCAAGATTATCTAACGGAAAATCCAGATGTAGCCCAAGCAGTACAAGCAAGTGCGAATACAGCAGATCCCCTCACTGCCATAGAACACTTTGTTGATTATGGGCAATATGAACGGCGTAACTTTGGCCCTGACTTCAATACTTCATACTATTTACAGCAAAACCCAGATGTAGCAGCTGCTGTTAAACCTTTTGGTTTAAGTCCGATTAAACATTACCTGCAATTTGGCATAAATGAAGGACGATTCAGTACAGAAGGGCCACAGTTGAATATTATTGGTTTAACTCAAGCTCTTGATTTAGGTACTATTGGCAGCACCAGCGTTAGCGATTTTGTTGGCAACAATAACACAGTAGATGTCTACCGCTTCAATGTGGGCAATCTCAGTACTGTTAACATTACTCTTAATGGTTTGAGTGCAGATGCAGATTTGCTCTTAATTCAGGATCAAAACGGCAACGGTATTTTAGATGATGATGGAACATCCAGTGAAATAATTAATTTCTCTGGTGCTGAAGGTGTTACCGCAGAACAAATTAGCAACTTGTTGCAACCGGGTAGTTACTTTGTGGCAGTTGAACAGTTTGAAGGCGACACCAACTACAACTTGAGCTTATCAGCAACACCTTTCACACCGCCAGCAGATACAGCTGGTAACACCCTGAGTACTGCACGGAATTTGGGTACGATTAATAATTCTCAGACCATTAAAGAATTTGTCGGAAATGTTGACCCAGATGATTTTTATAGTATTAATCTCTCTAGCGACAGCACTCTGAATGTAAATCTAGACAACCTCAGTGCCGATGCCGATTTATACGTGATTCAAGACAGTAATGGTAATGGCACTGTAGAAGATGAAGAAGTGCTTGCTGCTTCTGAATTTGTGGGTAACAGTTCAGAGCAAATTGCTAACCTGGCTTTGAGTGCGGGTAATTACTTTGTTCGCGTTCAGCAGTTTGAAAAAGATACAACTTATGACCTAAGTTTGTCAGCTACTCCCGCAGCTATTCCACCAGATAATGCAGGCAATACTCCAGGTAGAGCACACGATATTGGCATTTTGAGTAGTACCCAAACCTTCAGCGACTTTGTGGGTAAGGTGGATACGGATGATTATTATCGGTTTACCACCAACGGCACTACTGACTTCAGTTTGACCCTTAACGGCTTGAGTGGTGATGCTGATGTATCGCTAGCTTTGGACAAAAATAATAACAATGTCATAGATGAAAATGAAGAGTTTGAAATCTCTGCCAATGAAGGTGTTACTCCAGAAGCAATCAACGTCACTGGCTTACCGACAGGCAATTATTTCGTTCACGTTTATCCATTTGAGGGCGACACCAACTATAATTTAGCTCTCTCAGCTACTCCCTCAACCTCACCACCAATTACGATCGGAGATCCAGAGGTTCCACTTGTACCGCCTACTCCACCTCTACCACCTACTCCGCCCCTACCACCTACTCCAGGTACGGGTGGACGCGATCCCAACGTTGAAGAACCCAGGGAACCCAACGAACCCCGCGATCCTAACGGTGGCAAAGACCCGATAATTGATAATACTGTAAAGAGCGGTAAAGAAGATGCTGTAAACGTAACCAAACCTACTGATAACGTACCGCTAGCTGCATTAATAATTGGTAGTAAGTGGAATATTGCAGCTGGAGGTAAGCTGTCATTCAGTTTTGTGACCCCTAATACTGCTGCTTCTTACCAAAGTGATGCAAGCGAAACTGATGTAGCATCGTTAAGTGACGCGGTTAAAAATAACATCCGCGATATTCTCAAAAATGTCTACGAACCAGTTATACCGATCCGGTTTATAGAAGTAAATGAGGATGAAGGCAAAATTGGTTCCTTGCGTTTCATGTACTCTAAAGGGCCAAGTTACGCCTATGCTTATGGTCCAGGTGGAAGCAAAGGCGGGGATGTACATTTTATTCGCAATTATGAAGGTACCGATGATGATAATAATTTTGAAAAAGGCCCCGGAAGTCACGGCTATATCAGTTTGATTCACGAAATTGGTCATGCTATGGGGCTAAGTCATCCTGGTAATTACAACGGTAGCACCACTGGTCAGCAGGGAGAAGGGCCATTCCTTCCTTTCCAGGACGATAACTACTTAAATGCGGTGATGAGCTATAACTTCACTAACAATAAACCCACAACCTTGCTCCCCTATGATATCCGTGCTCTTCAGTTTTTCTATGGTGCTAATACTTCCTATAACAATACGGATACAACTTATAGGATTGATTCTAATGTATTGGAACAGTATAAGACCATTTGGGATGGCGGTGGAAATGACACGCTAGATTTCTCTGCCCTTCCAACTGCTACGCAAGGTTACAGGTTTGACTTGAATCCTGGCGGTCGCAACACAGCTTTCAGCGCGTATAATCAGGCAACATATACGGCTACGGGGGATACATCTGGCAACACCTATAGAGCCGATCGCTATGGTGCTCCGATCGCCTACGGTACTGTGATCGAAAACCTAATTGGTACTCAAAGCAATGACTTTATTTTGGGTAACAATGTCGCCAACAATATTAATGCTGGTGCAGGTGACGACCAAATCTTTGGTGGTGGTGGTGCAGATTTATCAACGGGTGGCGCAGGTAGTGATCTGTTCACTCTCGCGCCAGGAAATGGTGGTTCTACTATTGAAGCAGCGCCCACTATCACCGATTTCAATGCGGGTGAAGGAGATTCGATCGGTTTGTTCAACGGTTTGAATTTTGCCTCTCTTTCGATTACTCAGGGAACAGGGGCATTTGCTAATTTTGCTGTAATCCAGAGTAATGGAGAATATCTGGCGAAGTTAAACAACACTCAAGCTAGTGTGTTGACGCAAGACCGATTCCGAATTGTTTAAGTTACTTGGACGAAAAGACGATCGATTGGTCTAAAGAAAGTAATTTCTCCTTTGTTCATCTCTTAAAGAGAGATAGATAAATAAGTTAAATTAAAAATGCAGAAGATTAGAAAATAATTTCTCTGTCTTCTGCATTTTTTTTAGGACTGTTAACATTATTGTCTTCTGGGGAACTTTTCTTCAATAGCCATAGTCAATGATTGGAGTTAGCTTATACAATCAGACTACACATAGAGTAAAATGTTGAGTAAATTCATAAAAATTTTGTTTTTGCCGATCGCAAGTTTAATGTTGGTTTTGATAGTCGATCGTACTAATGCAATTAATATTCACCAATCTAATTTTACGACTCAAGCCAACTTAATTATATTAGCTGAAAGGAATTTGCAAATGTCGGAAAATCCAATTTCTGAAGAGTTACGAAAAAACCAGGAATTATGGGTTAAACAAAAGCTGAAAAATTACCGCTACATTCTGCAAGTTAGTTGTTTCTGCCCACCTAATATTACTCAACCAGTTATTATTGATGTTCGTTCTGGTAAAACTTCTTCAATTACGCCACAAACCAGCAGAAATATAGTTAATAGAGAGCTCTTCCAAAAGTACGATTCTATTGATAAACTATTTGAGATTATTCGTTCAGCACTTGCCAAAAATGCTCACCGGGTTGATGTTAAATATCACCCTACTCTAGGCTACCCAACGCAAATCAGCATTGATTACGATAAGCTAATGGCGGATGAAGAACTCTTTCTCACTATTAATAAATTAGAAACTCAATCAAACGGGCGCTTCTCCCATCCATAATAAAGCTTGGGTGCGATCGCTCTAAAAACCAGAAACGACTGGAATAGTTATTAAAAACCAAAATCGAGAAACCAGTTTAATTTTAAAACACTGGTTTCTCGATTTAAAAATTAGCAAATAAGCTAATTTATTGGAACAGGTAAGTGCTAATAAAATGGGGAATATCCAAAGCTAGAAGTGCGTAAGCAAGCAAAGCGCCGCCAATTCCACAGATTTCTGTTTCCAGTTTTTATAACTACAGAAGATTATCTAGAGGAAGTTCTGATTACCAAATTACAAAATTTAAATACTTAAAAATCACTCGTATGTTAGAAAAAATGGCTACAAACCTAAGCTGGGAAATGTATAGTAACCAACATATCGGTTAGGAAATCATATTTTGATTTAAAGGGAACTGAAAACAGGAAAATGCCCTATAAATTGTGGAGACTACTATAACAGAAATCAACTTTTGCCCATTTAAATTACTTTACTTGGAAACTGAAAAAAATTGCTTTAATCCTTTCTCCTGTTTCCCTACAGCCTCAATAAATAAATTAGATGCGTGACAGTTTATCTGTTCCCTACCCTAACCTTTTTTGCATTAGCAAGGGCAATTCAATAGGCGAAACAATAAACTCGCGATTATTTACTTAACGTTACACCAACGCTTGTAAACAATCGCGAGTTTTAAACATCAGATAAAATTGTCGGAGCGTGTTGCCAGTTCTGCATTAATGCTACTGCCAAAAGCAACAACTAGCATACTCCTACAGGTATAACGAAACCATCAAGAAACTATGCCGAAAGATATATCCTATGGCAGAGGATGGAATAGTAAATCTGGGAAAAAGCGGTTAAATTCAATCAAAATTCCCGCAGTAATAAACAACCAAATTGTTGTTATAACAGGAGCGGTAGAAAGATACTTCAAGAAATATTGCATGAACAAATCCTCCAAGTTTTTTAAGAAAACGCAACTAAACTAGCGAGGTGAAACAGGGATTTTGCTATCGTCAGCTACTAATTCACCAGTAGTCAATTCTTTTAATGCCAACAAAGGCCATAATGGGCCTGTGAGGATTTTGGAAACTGCTAGAGGTACATCGATGATGATCTCTTTTTCTTCTGGAGATTTGTCTTTCTTAATAGCTTGGAGATAGGCACGACCAACCCAGCCAATCCAACCAGTTATGTAGAGAAACAGAATACTGGGGATTAAGAAGTCGCCAGCGTGAGACAAGCTACCATCTACAATTAAATGTGGCAGTCCTTCAGGGCCGCAAAGTGCTTCAGAATAGCGATCGAGACGCTTTTTCCCTGATTGGGGATCATCAGTCGTGGGACGGACAGTTTTATAGCGTTGTTGGAATGCTGGAGAATCCTTGCAGGGTACGAGAACAGAGGAGTCCGCAGCAGAAGCAGCAGGAGCAAAGCTGAACCAAAGGCTGATTACGAGAATTAAAGCGAACAAGCGTCGCATCGGATTGTTTCCTTTTGTTACAAAACAATAAGTTTGTTGTACAAAAAGCTGAGATAATTTGTACAGTCGAAACCGCTGAACTAGGAAGAAATAATACTCTTGCTTGGTATTTTTAGTAAAGTTGAAGTGAACAAAAGTTAAAGTTTCTCAAACTAGTTCTAGAAGGCACCAAGGCAGAAGGCTCCAAGGCAGAAGGGAATGAAGGGTTTTGAGTTGTAGAGGCGGGTTTAGCAATTATCCTTGTCTCGTCATCAAAAAATTATTTCTAAAACCCGCTCCTACGGTTACAAGTTCTCAACAATTTCCTAAGAGTGAGCAATGGCGACAATTTTAGCAATAGAAACAAGTTGTGATGAAACAGCGGTGGCGATCGTCAACGATCGGCAAGTTTACAGCAGTATCATTGCCTCTCAAATCCCCGTCCATCAACAGTACGGCGGCGTTGTCCCAGAAGTCGCCTCCCGCCAGCACGTAGAAACGATTAACCAAGGCATTGCCCAAGCATTTCAACAAGCAGGTGTAAACTGGTCAGAGATAGACGGGATTGCTGCCACCTGCGCCCCTGGATTAGTAGGAGCTTTATTAGTTGGGTTAAGTGCGGCTAAAACTTTGGCTATTCTCCATCAAAAGCCATTCTTAGGCGTGCATCACCTAGAAGGGCATATTTATGCCTCTTACCTGAGTTCCCCGGATTTACAGCCACCTTTTCTCTGTTTGCTGGTTTCTGGGGGTCACACAAGTGTAATTTATGTTAAAGATTGTGGAATTTATGAAACTTTAGGTGAAACTCGCGACGACGCAGCGGGGGAAGCGTTCGATAAAGTGGCGCGATTGTTGGCATTAGGTTATCCTGGTGGGCCAGTAATTGACAAACTGGCAAAAGAAGGTAATCCCAACGCTTTCCCTTTACCAGAGGGCAAGATTTCGTTACCAAATGGCGGTTTTCACCCTTACGATTCTAGTTTTAGTGGTTTAAAGACTGCTGTATTGCGGTTAACCCAAAGATTAGAGCAAGAAGGACAAAATCCACTGCCAGTAAATGACATTGCGGCTAGTTTTCAGGATACAGTAGCTAAAGCCCTGACTCGCAGAGCAATTAATTGCGCCCTTGACTACGGACTAAACACGATTGCGGTAGGCGGAGGAGTAGCAGCGAACAGTGGACTGCGGAAACATTTACAGGAAGCAGCTGCTTTGCATAATTTACAAGTGATGTTTCCCCCAATGAAGTTTTGTACTGACAATGCGGCAATGATTGGTTGTGCGGCAGCAGATCATTTGAATCGGGGTCATATTTCGAGTTTGACTTTGGGAGTGCGATCGCGCCTTCCCCTCAGCCAAGTAATGCAGCTTTATTCATGAAGCAGGGGGGTACAGGAGCAGAGGAGCAGAGGAGCAGAGGAGCAGAGGAGCAAGGAATAGTTTAGTAATTAGTAATTAACAATTAACTATGACTTACACTACACAAAAGCTGTTAACCTTTGAAACATTTCTCGCTCAATATGTTAATAATCCTCGCTATGAACTTGCTGACGGAGAGTTAGTTGATATGGAACTAACAGGACTTCATGAAACCGTTAGCGGTAAACTAGCAACTCAAATTGGGATTGCTATTACAGCAGAAAAACTTCCTTGGTTCATTCCTCGCACTTGTTTAATTCGTCCTTTTGCAGATGTAGCTACCGCCCGTCGTCCTAATATTGTCGTATTAGATGAAACTGTTCTTGGCAATGAACCTTTGTGGCAAAGAGAACCTGTGATTACGTTGAGGCGATCGCTCAAAATGGTAGTAGAAGTTGTCAGCACTAATTGGGAAACAGATTACGCCCGAAAAGTTGAAGAATATGCACTTTTTGGAATCCCTGAGTATTGGATTGTTGATTATTTAGGTTTGGGAGGCGTGGCTTTTATTGGTAAACCAAAACAACCGACCGTTACTGTTTGCCAACTAATTGAAGACAATTATACTCAACAAAAATTTCGTCTGGGTGAAGCGATCGCGCAGCGTGGCGTTAGCCGTATCGTTTCTCCTCTGCTCAAAAACTTACAACTTCGACTTGATGATATTTTGCCTCGTTAAGACACACTCATTCTGCCTTCCCTCTGCATATTGATGCGATATTTCACTCGCTTTCATACCGAGTCAGAATACTACTAACTTCTTTTGCCACCACATTCGGTTGTTCTAACATAGCCAAATGTCCGCAATCAGGAATTTCAATAACATTATTTCCACAGCATTCAAATAAGGGATGAAAACTAGCTAAATGGCGCACATATTTCGGTTCCATTACCTTGTCATTGGCACCAGCAATAAAATAAACAGGTTGCTGAAGTTGCGAAACTATTTTTGGCAGAGTATTAACTTCTGCTTCAGTTGTTGACTCTAGTAAAGTTCCTAAAGCTGCTTGTGGGTGCGCCATGACAAAATCGATTACCCTTTGACGACCCCAAGAACGTGCAACTGGACACGCCACACTATCACGAGCAAATACTAAATCAATCCAAGGTAAATAACGAAGAATTCGCGGACGAAATTTGACTAACTGTTGACCAACAGAACGAAATTGCTCAAAAGCTTCCTTGAGATAAATACCACCGCCAGCGTTAACACAAATAACACCCTTGACGGACTCAGGAAATTGTTCTGCTGCCCAGAGTGCGATCGTACCACCCAGAGAATGACCAACCAACCAAGCACTAGAAATATTTAATTCCTTAAGTAAAAGACCCAACTCATTAGCATAGACAGCTGGAGTATAAAGAGCAGCCTTGGCATTTACCGTCTCAACCAAAGACTTTTCCAGACTACCTACTACATTTTGATTTTTCTGACCAATTTGGGAATCACCAAACCCACGCAAATCATAACCAAGGCATTGGTAACTTGGTGCCAAAAGCTCAATCAGAGGTTGCCAATAGCGACGACTCAACAGCCAACCGTGAATGAATACTAAAACATCACTCTTAGCGGTAGGAGCCGTCAACTCATAAGCGTGTGCTGTACCCAGGATGTTGATGCTTGCCATAGATAGATCCTATCTTAATGGGAACTCTCTTGACTCCCCTTACACAACTCATAGCAAGCATTTGGACAACTTTGAGCACACCAGCTTAGTCGCTGGGAAAATGTAACAGGACAAAATAACAGAAATATTTGTTCCCTGTTTCCTGTTTTTTTTACCCAATCATCGACCCATCAACCTCAGCTTGACGCTTTCAGCGATTTTTTGTCCAAGATATTCTGGAATCAAGCTCTCATTCGGGCCTAAAAGGTAAAGTATTAAGCGAGTACGTCCCCGCCATACCAGCAAATTGGCACTAATCACTAACAGATCTTCTTGCCAGATAGCATACATTACCTTGTAAAACAATCCCGGCTGGTTATCTGCTTCAATTAACAACGCTGGTAAATGAAATACTTGGTCAACGTGGAAATCAGTTTCTACCTGTTCTAAGCCAGCATCAAGATTGAATTCCACTGCCAGCATTTCCTCGACCTCAAAGCGTCCGCCTAGTGCTTCCCGAATAGCGCGACAGACATTCTCAGAGGTTTTCTCTGTTAAAGCCTTGCTACCACGAGAAACGACTAACTTAATAAACACCAGCATTGGGGGGCGAATTTGACCGTACAGGCTCAAGCTATGAATAGTTAAGCCATAAGCAGCTAATACGCCAAAAATGTCGCTCAACAGAAATGACTGATTTCGGTAAGCAAAATAAAGGGCGCTTTTATTGCCTTCCGGTTTCATTTCAATGACCGCCCGCTTGGTTTTGAAGAGTCGATAAGCTAACCGCAAGTTTTGCAATTGACTCTCGCTACTGACAAACTGTTCGTAGAATTGCGGAAACGATCGATTAAACCGTTTTAGGAGTTCTAGAGTGGACGATTTTAAACCCTGGGCCATCATGGGCAATTAAAATAACAAACCAGATCGAAGTCCGGCTAATTTTCCAATGTTCTTACACTTTAAGGCGATGGGATTTCCTAGCAATGGTTTTACCCACTACCTCCCCCAAAGAGCATAAACTGTTTACCACCTAAGTTGGTCAAAATTGCAGATTAATTGATTTTTAGGGAAAACTCCCTACTCATCAACTAAATCCCGCAATTAGGTCAAACACTAGAGGGATACGTAAAGATATACTAACTAGTGCGTGGTAGGGAGCAGGGAGCAGGGGAGCAGAGGAGCAGGGGAGCAGGGG
>NZ_JADEWG010000084.1 GCF_015207735.1 [Phormidium] sp. LEGE 05292 | reverse complement strand
TACACATACTATTTGGTAAGTTCTACTTCTAGTTTCTTAACTCTCTTTTTACTATGCAGTCTTCTGGGTTTTCTTTACCCAACAGACGAGTTTTCCTGGTGCTGTGGGCGCAATGGAACCACACCGACTCCATCCCGAACTCGGTGGTGAAACGTTGCTGCGGCGAAGATACTTGGCGGGTTGCTGCCTGGGACAATAGCAAGGTGCCAGGGTTTATATTAAAAACACAAAAATAAAACCTCCTTTCAACAAGAAAGGGGGTTTTTGTTTTTGATATAACAGGTGCTTATCACATCAAGGCTTTAGGCGTGATTAAGCATTTTCTCCATATTTGTTTATTTCATGCAAAATTTGCTCAAATTCTTGACGGATTTCCGCTAGCTCTGCTACTAATTTGTTTGACTTACCAATAGCCTCTTCTTCCTGTTGACGAGCTTCTGTTATTTCCTTTTGAAATTCTCCAAAAAGTTGTGTTTCTACTTCTTGAAGTTGTGCTTCAATTTGACTTTCTATGTCTTTTCCGATCGCAATAAACTGGCTCGTGATTTCCCGTCGAGCATCAGCTAATTTCCTATCGATTTCTTCTTCCTGTGCCACTGAATAAATATCCACTGCCAATAAACCTACTGCTAGAATAGGGCCGAGGATTTTAGCTACATTAGCTATTCCTTTAGCGATGTTAACTGCTTGCCAAGGTCTAAAGTTAACACCGAGAAACTTTCCCACAACATAAACGCCGCGATGTAGGTTACCCCCTGCTACATTAGCAGCCTTTAGAAATGCTTGTCCATTAGTGTTTGCCCCTGTCTTTGTTGCCAAATTAACCAATTCAATTCCTGCTCTTTCACCGATATCTTTGAGCAGCTTAACTTGCTTTCTCAATCGATCTACATCTACGCCAGAGTCTACATTTTGAGCAGATACTTTTTGGTTTACTTCTAGACTTGCGACAAAAGCTTGGGCTAAATCACTTTGAAATACGTCTTTAATATCTTCTTGAAGTGAATCAACGGCTGCTTTAACAGCTTCTTCGATTTTGATTCCTGCCTTTTCACAGTATTTCTTCAGATTATTTTCGGCTTGCTTGGCTAGAGCCTCAATATTTTCATTAACTCCTATTGCTCTAGCGAGAATTGTTCCTTCATTGGCTACTGCTGCTGATAATTTCAAGGCAATTCCTCGAACTTTAGTTCGCAGGCGATCGGGCTCCTGACGTACTGTGCGCGACAGACGATTAAGTAATTCAAAAAAAGCTGAGTCTTGGTTATTGTTGCGGATTAAACTGAACTGAGCGTCATCAACATAACTTAATGCAATTCGGGTTGGTGTATCAAATTTAGTAAGAGCGCGACGACGCTTCACAAAAGCGTTGAGTGCGTCAATAAAAGTTGGAAATTGACTGATTTCACGGAGAAAGTCATCATCTTCATCTACGCTTTCACAGTAGTCTTTGGCATCAATAAAGCAGATAGGAAATTCATCAAGGCTATAAGGTTTAAGTGCTTCAACTAAACTTTTACTGTAGTTAGCAATCTTTTGGTCTTCTTCTCCTGCTTCATCAGACATTTTGTTGATGACT
The DNA here is from genome assembly GCF_015207735.1 of [Phormidium] sp. LEGE 05292. Lineage (GTDB taxonomy): Bacteria > Cyanobacteriota > Cyanobacteriia > Cyanobacteriales > Aerosakkonemataceae > Floridanema. Next base: position 26,725 of record NZ_JADEWG010000084.1, on the reverse strand, counting down.
AGCATCATTTTCCAGCGATAGCCTTTTTCATAAGCTAATTTTTTGAAATTTTCTGCTGTGAGTGAGTCAAACAGCATATAGGTAAGACAGAAAACTAATAAGTCAGATTTGTTAATTGCATCGTAGGTAATCTCATCATGATCCTGGCGCTCTGTAAAAAGTCCAGGGGTATCTATTAGTTTGATACCATTCCAGTCGTAACTGGTAGTTTTATCAGTAGCAATATCGGCATCAATATATATATCCCGTCGCCCAGTAAGGGCGGAAATGATGGTAGATTTACCAGAGCTATACTGACCGATAAAGGCTACTCCAAGTACTCCTTGTTCCAGATAAGTTTTTAATTCTACACGCAGCTTTGTACGGATCGCTGTTAGTTCGGGGTGATTGAATTTAGGCGTTGAGCAATTGTGTCCAGACCTGCAATTAAATTATTGAAGTAGTTATCAACATTAATTTTAACTTCATTGCAATTTTTGTCTAATTGCTCTAAAAGATGCGAAATACTTGTTTTTTGATACTTTTCTATTTGGGTTTGCAGTGATTTAGAAATATTTTCGACTGCTTCTTTATGTTTCTCTTGTTTTGATTTGAAGAATCCACTAATAACACCGAGTACGCCACCAACAATACCAATAATTAAACCAATAGCAGCTACAGGAGGTATAAGAACCATCACTGCTCCGGCTACTGCTAAAATTCCTCCCCCAATCAGAAATAAATTTCGCTCATCATTTGAATCTTGTTCGTTAAAATTGAAGGTCAGACCACCCAGTTTAGCAATTAGTTGCAATTCCGTTCCAACTTCCTGAAGCAAGTCCTGAACTTCCTTAGAAAATTGTGTTGTTGCTTCTTTATATGCTGTATTAAGGCGTTCTTCAAAATGAATATTTTTAAGCTTTTGCTCCCATGCCGATTTCATCCTACTTTCTGAAGATTTCCAGTGTTCTTCTGCAAAAGATTGAATATCATCTAAAGCAGCTTTAAAAATAAACTCAATTTCATTCTTTAAGCTGTTACTCGCATCATTTGTTGCTTGTTGAATCTTTTTGTAAATAAACTGGCGCTTATTTTGCAACTGTCCTATTAATTTTTCATAAGTTTCAGCTTGTTGCACGACCCATTGGTAAGGCTTTTCAATATCACCTACTGTACAATTAAGCAAAGTTTGAGAACGTCGAATAGCACCATATTCAATCAGAGATAGCCGAATTTCATTGAAAAAATTCCGCATCTGGCTTGCTTTGAAAAGTTCGTCTTGATGCTCTTGGTGTTCGGATTCATAGGATAGCTGTGCGGCTAACAACATAACAGGAACAATCTGGAAATAATCATTGCCATAATGCTGCTGAGCATAGCCACGGATACGTTTAATATGTCCTCCCAAACCACTAGAACCATCTAGAGCAAATAGTTTATCGGGGTTCTTGAGAAATTTTTCTAGTTCGTAAGGGCCACGTCGGGAATCACGGAAATTTTTATGGACGTTGAGCAAAATAATTAATGATTTGGCTTTTTCTTTCAGCAGGCGTAAGAAGCGAAACTCAGTTTCTTGAATACTGTCATTAGTTACTAAGTAACAGATGACATCGGCTTCATTAACAATGCTTTGGGCAATTTCTTCATCAGTTTTGCCTCCTGGTGCGCCAATTCCAGGGGTATCAATAATCCGAATATTTTCCCATTCATATACTCGATTAAGGCGAGTTGTGCGCTGTTTACCTAGACCGATCGCATTCCAGCCTTCACCTGTCATAATTGCGTGGAGTGTGCTTTTACCAGCTTTGGTTTTACCCATGAATGCGATCGTAAAATAATGGAGAGCGCGTTGTTTAGCATCAAGTGACTCGCATACATCTTTAATTTTTTTGACGATTTCTGCTTCTAAAGATTGCTTCGTCGCCTCAAGCTGTTTGGCAACTTCTTCGGCTGTTTGGGCGTTGGCATTTCTACTGCTTTTTTGCTGGATCGTTTCGAGACTGCAATCGATACCCGTTTTCAAGTTATCAAGGCTTGTCTTAGCTGCTTGGAGGGCTGACTCTGTAAATATGAAGTCTTGTTTGGCAATTTCAGTGCATTGATGAATAGCATTTCTATAATCAGAATTTTTCCATAAATTGTCCTCTAGCTTACTTTCATTTGGGATATCCTGAGTAAAAGTGTAAGTTGTTGTAGATTCTACAAAGCTCTGTATTTTCTCGCTTGACCAGTTCCAAATTTTTCCAACTCGCTCTACCATTTGATGTTCTAAGGGTGAATATAAACCATCAATATGAGCCATTACTAGAATTTCTTCCATTGACCAACTGCGTTCCTGTTGTGGCACTTGTTGAGCTACAAAATCCACAGGAATGAGATGTTCGTCTTGAGCGAGTATTCTCTCTTTCTCCTCTTTTGTGCTTTGTCCCACTCTCCTCTGTTGCTCTAGTGCGTGCAGATATTTCAACTCTTTGTTATGAATCTGCTGGTCAGCACAAGCTATATGTGTTACCAGTAAAAATGGATAATCTAGTTGTTCGGAATTTTCTGGATTAGGCATCTTTTCTATTATGTGGAGTGGATGAAAAGTAATAGTAACTAATGCTCATAAATTTGCCTGAGTTTCATTTTCGGTTATATAATCTTTTCACCGTTTTAATTTCCTCAATTAATTCATAGATAATTTGAATTTTGACAACTTTTTGCAAACTTGCCATGATCTTTGTGAGATCCATTTGATTAGTTACTAAATAGTTGGCTAATCTATTATGGTTCTATAAATTTAAAAAAAGCTTACGTATTTATACGGGAAAGAATAACTTGTTAATTACTCCTCAAATGGTTGAGTGAGTCCAACAGTCAAAAAGTATTGCGATTAAAAAAGGAAATTGAGGTGATTCTAAATCAAAGTGTTGGATAGTTAGCGATCGCAAATCAACCAACTATATTCAAGATTCTGCAAAAGAGCGATCGCACTCTCTCCACAAATGCGATCGCTCTTCAAAAACAGGATATCCTGCGATTATGCTTTTATGAAGTCACTAACCTTTTACGTAATGCTTCGGCGCGTCGTTTGGCTATTTGATTGTTAGGTTCGATTTTCAAAACATCTTCATAAGCTTGTAATGCTGGGGTTGTTAATTTCTTTTTTTCGTAAGCATGGCCTAGATTGTTAATTGCTGTGACATACTGAGGATTGAGCTTCAATGCTTCTTTGTATTGTCTTATTGCCAAGTCGTATTGCTCTTGAGCGAAGTAAGCAAAGCCTAAGCCGTTGTAAATTAAGGCTGTGTTTTCTGATTCTTCATTTTCTGCTTCTTTGAGTGCTTTTTGAAAGACGTTAACAGATTGGGAAAATAGATTTTTATCTAGATAAATGCTGCCCAGTTCGTAATATTCTTGGGCGGTACCTTTTTCGTTTTTCAGCTTGTTTTGTAAGCGGGAAAGAGATGTTTCTACTTTGCGAGTTTTGAAGATTTGGCGCAAAATAGCAAAGGCGGCTCCAGAGAGCAATACTAGTAATATTGAGAGGTAAACAACTGGTAGGTAACTTTCCATATTTTTAGTTAAATGTGGTTTCAATCTTTATTTGTTTACTTTATCCCAAGGTAGCCCCCAAGAGGTAGCTAGTTGGGGCAACCAATCTTGTATTTTTCCGCGCACGATCGCTTCATTCACAACTCGCCGTAAGTCATCGTACTGGATTCCTTTGGGCATGACTACTGCTAGGGGTTCTGCGGATAGTAGGGTTGGCAAGAGACGGTATTGGGGGTATTCTTGTACCCAACCTGTAAGAACGCTAACGTCAGAGGCGAAGGCAACTGCGCCATTTGATTCTAATAACGATCGCCCTTCTTCATAAGAATCCACGCCGACTAACTGAGCTTTGGGTAAGATAAATCTGAGTTTGGCGATCGTACTCGAACCTTTGAGTATGGCAATTTTTTGTTGGGCTAAGTCGCTTAAACTCCGCACATTAGGTTCTTTGGTGACTAAGGCAATCCCATCCATATAGTAGGGTATGCTAAATCTGACTACGCGATCGCGTGCAGCTGTCGCCGTAACTCTGGCAATTGTTAAATCTGCTTGTCCTTCTAAGACTACTCTGAGGCGGTCGCGATTTGTCACTGGCACAAATTTAATTGCTTCGGCATTCCCTAATATTTCTTGTGCTAATCGCTTTGCCAGATCGATTTCTAATCCTTGCAAATTTCCTGCCGCATCACGAAAACCTAGCGGACGTAAGTTATCTTTGACAGCAACAATTAAATAGCCGCGTTGCTGAATTTCTTTGAGTTCTGCGGCATTACCAACTAAGGCAAATTGCCATAAAGAAAATGAAAAAATTAAGCAGCGGATGAGCAGTGATGTAACTGATTTTGACTCTGTTTTCTTAACAGAATTTTTCTCAGTTACATCTGCTAAAATATCCGTTGCCAACTTCATCATTTAGCTTGTTTTGCTACTTCTACAACTTTGCCGAAACTTTCTGGATCTAGGATGGCTAGTTGAGCCAACATTTTCCGATTAAGTTCAATGTTGGCTTTTTTCATGTTGCCTATGAGTTGACTATAGCTGATTCCGTGTTGATGAGCAGCAGCGTTGATTCTAGCAATCCAAAGGCGACGGAAATCGCGTTTGCGTTTTTTGCGATCGCGATAAGAATTCCGCAATGCTTTCATTACTTGTTGATTAGCTGTGCGGAATAATGTCGAGTGGGAACCGCGAAAACCTTTCGCTAGTTTAAGAATTTTTTTGCGACGTTGGCGAGCAACGTTACCGCGTTTTACTCTGGTCATGGTTAGCTGTTAATGGTGACTCGTTCTTGATTTTTTGGATGAGATTTGCTATTGGGTTGGTTTAATAGTTCATGGTCACGATCCATGAACCATGTCCAACTTACAAGTATGGCAGCATGAGACGCACGTTACCTTCGTCACGCTCGTCTACTAATGTCAGCTTGGATAAATCGCGCTTGCGCTTGGTAGTCTTGTGCTGTAACAAGTGGTTTTTGAAAGCTCGACGACGGACAATCTTGCCACTTCCCGTTGTTCTGAAGCGTTTTGCCGCAGACCTGCGAGTTTTTACTTTTGGCATGGGTTGATAAAAGTTTTACTTAATCGACACAATCTACAATTGTACCACTGCTTTGGCTATTCCGCCAAGGCGGGAGGTAGGGAGATGGGCAGGGCTAATTCATTTTCAACGGAGAAATTGATTTGTGAAGGAGAGATAATGCAAACAACGGAAAAATCATCTTTCCCCTTGTCCCCTTGTCTCCTTGTCCCCTTGTCCCCCCATCCGGTTAATTTTATTTGATGACCATGAATTAGCCCTGGGGGAGATGGGGGGATGGGGAGAGAGTTTTATATTTAGCTTTCTACCTATTTTCAATTACTCAATCATTTGATGCTGAGACTTAAGTTTCCCATAGCTTGTAAAAGGTTTTCGGCTTTTGTTGTCCAGCCAACAATTCCTCCTTGGGAGCGAATCATTTCTATGGTTGCTTGTTTAAATTCGGGAAAGTAACTTTCAGTAGCATCTTCAATTAACAAACATTCAAATCCGCGATCGTTTGCTTCGCGCATAGTTGTTTGCACGCAAACTTCTGTGGTCACTCCGGTAAAAATTAAATGAGTGATTTTTTGTTCGCTCAATTTCGCCTGTAAATTTGTGCTATAAAAAGCACCTTTCCCCGGTTTATTTATAATTATTTCTCCTGGTAATGGTTCTAATTCTGGAATAATGGCATTTCCTGGTTCACCTAATACTAAAATTCTTCCTAATAGGCCGATATCTCCGATTTTTAATTCACAGTTTCCTCGGTTAATTTTGGCAGGTGGACAATCGGAAAGGTCGGATTTATGGCCTTCAATTGTATAAATAATTGGTAAGTTTAGTTGTCGGAAAGTTGTTAATAATTGTTTTAATACTGGTATAATCGATCGCAATCTGCTAACATCATTTCCTAAAGCTGCGCCAAAGCCTCCAGGCTCCAAAAAGTCGCGCTGCATATCTATAATTACCAGCGCCACATTGTTTAAACTCACCAATTCATAATTGTAAGGTTGTGCAGGAATAGAGACCATAATACATGGAAAATATACTTCTAGCTGTTAATGGTACATTAATGCGGGGTTTAGAACTAAATCCTAACCTATTAGCTGTGGGAGCTACTTTTGTCAGAGAAGCTTTTACAGAGCCAAATTATCGACTTTGGTCAATTGACGATCGCCATCCAGCAATGATTCGAGTTAGTAGTGGGGGAAGTGCGATCGCTCTCGAAGTTTGGGCAGTTCCTAGCACAGGAATTACCACAATTTTATTACAAGAACCACCTGGTTTGTGCATAGGGAAAGTCCGTCTATCGGATGGACAAGAAGTTTTGGGAGTTTTGGGAGAACCTATAATTTGCGAAGGAAAGCTAGAAATTACGAATTTGGGAAGTTGGCGAACTTATATTGCCAATATTACTGATAATAAAACATAATTTTCGGAAAAATGTATACTTAATTACAAAACCCCTATTTGTGCAGTGCTTCAATCTATTTGCATGGTAAATACTGTAAAGTACTGTGAAATCTAAAATCTAAAATCTAAAATCTAAAATCAAATGTCTACCAACCGCTCATCTTACTTAAATCGCCGGAAAGTTATCCGAGGTATTTTAACAATTACCGCCTTCGGAGTCACATCAAAACTATGGACTGGATGTACACCAACGGCACAACAAAATCCTACCAATTCTCCTAATTCAACTGGTACTAATTCTCCTGGGGGTACAACTAAACCAATAGTAATGGGGTTTATTTATGTTGGCCCCAAAGATGATTTTGGTTACAATCAAGCACACGCAGAAGGAAAAGAAGGGGTTGCCAAAATAGCAGGAGTAAAAACTGTGGAAGAAGCGAATGTCCCAGAAACTATAGCAGTCCAAGAAACCATGAGAAATATGATTAATCAGGATGGAGTAAACATCTTATTTCCTACTTCTTTTGGTTACTTCGATCCGCATATTATTAAAGTTGCTCAAGAATACCCAGAAGTCCAATTTTTACATTGCGGGGGACTTTACGAAGAAGGTAAACACCCGAAAAATATTGGAAGCTACTTTGGTTATATTGATGAAGCTCAATATATAGCAGGTATTATTGCTGCTCACACATCTAAAACTGGAAAACTAGGATTTGTTGCTGCTAAACCGATTCCTCAACTACTAAGAAATGTCAATAGTTTTACTTTAGGTGCTAGAACTATTAAACCAAATATCACTACACAAGTTATTTTTACAGGTGATTGGTCTTTACCTGTGAAAGAAGCCGAAGCTACTAATAGTATGATTGACCAAGGTGTAGATGTAATTACCTGTCATGTAGACAGTCCTAAAGTGATAATGGAAACGGCGGAAAAACGGGGAATTTTTTGTTCTGGATATCATACTAATCAGGCTAAATTAGCACCTAAAGGATATCTGACAGGCGCAGAATGGGATTGGACAAGCGTATATAGTAAATACGCTCAAATGATTAGTGAAGAGAAAACTTTGATGAATGGAGGAATTCTCCATGTAGTGCGGGGTGGATTAAAGGAAGGTTTTTGTAAATTATCTAATTATGGCCCTGCTGTTAGTGAAGCAGCAAAAAAAGATGCGGAAGCAACAAAAGCCAAGTTTATGGATGGCAGTATGGTAATTTACAAAGGAGAATTGAAAGATAATACAGGTAAAGTAATTTTGCCAGCAGGAAAAGAATACAAACAACAGGATATTGAATTAGAAAAAATGAATTGGTTAGTAGAGGGTGTCACCGGAAGTATTACCAGTTAAATAAATTTACTAATTGGGTAGGAGGGTAGTGGGTGTTATTACAAAATTGGCAAGTAAAACTAGAAAAGATTTTTATTCCCTTAGCTGCACTAATCTTTTCATTGTTCATATTTGGTATATTTTGTGCAGCTGCGGGAGCTAATCCATTTGAGGTTTATGGCTCAATTTACAAAGCTGCATTTGGAAGTTGGTATTCTTTTCAAAATACGTTAATTCGAGCCGCACCTTTGATGCTAAGTTCCCTTTGTACGGCTTTACCTGCTCAGTTGGGGTTAATAATTATTGGGAATGAAGGGGCACTTGTGATTGGGGGATTGGCAGCTGTAGCAATGGGATTAGCGATCGCCACTCTACCACCATTCGCAGTGCAATCAGCAATGGCGATCGCCAGTATAATTGCTGGCGGTTTATGGATTATGGCTGTAGGCGCTTTACGCTATTATCGGGGAGTTAATGAAACAATTAGCAGCCTGTTATTGAATTATATTGCGATCGCAATTCTCAATGAACTAGTAGGTGGGCCGATGCGCGATCCCAGCAGTTTAAACAAACCTTCTAGTTATCCAATTTTAGACATTAATATGTTGGGAAATCTTCCCGGAACGCGCATTCATTACGGGTTGATTTACGGCATAATTGCTTGCTTAATCGCTTACTTTTTAATTCAAAGGACTACTTTCGGTTTTGCAGTCCGCACAGTTGGTGGTAACATTCGAGCAGCTAAAATAGCTGGATTACCTGTAGGAAAACTCACATTAATTATCTGTTTTTTAGCAGGTTCCTGTGCAGGTTTAGCAGGAATGGCAGAAGTCGCCGCCGTGCACGGTCGGGCTAATGAATCATTAAATTCTAATTACGGTTACAGTGGAATTTTAGTCGCATTTATCGCTAGACATAACCCACTTGCAGCAGTTTTAGTTTCAATTCTACTGGGAGGAATTCTCGCCAGTGGCGGAATTCTGCAAAGGTCGCATAATTTACCAGATGCGACGGTTTTAGTATTTCAAGGTATTGTATTTCTAGTGATTTTATACAGCGAATCACTTTACGGACGCTTGCCCTTTTTTAAACCAAGTTTCCGGCAACAAGCAAGCAAAAATCTCACAACCCAAGTGTAATTAGGGGTACTGGGGACAGGGGACTGGGTTTCGTTATAAATTAATCCAAAATCTAAAATCAGAATATGGCAACAGAAACTATTGGATGGTGGGGAGTTCCCCTAGCAATTATTGCCGGAACAATTCGTGGTAGCGCCCCGTTTCTTTTTGTAAGTTTGGGTGAATGCTTAACGGAAAAAAGCGGCAAAATTAATCTGGGTTTAGAAGGAACTTTGCTGTTAGGTGCTATGAGTGCTTATGCTACATCTTACCTTACCGGATCGCCTTGGTTAGGTGTTTTGATGGCTGGCGTAGCAGGAATGTTTTTGGGTTTAATTCATGCTTTTTTAGTGCAACAACCAAAAGTAAATGATATTGCAGTAGGGATTGCAATGATTATTTTTGGGAGTGGGATTGCCTTTTTCTTTGGTAAACCTTTCATTCAACCAGTTGCACCACGATTACCTGCTATAGAATTAGGAAATTGGAGCGATATTCCTTCAGTAAAAGCAGCGTTGCAAATTAGTCCTTTGTTTATTTTAGGATTAGCGATCGCACCTTTAATGCAATGGTTTTTCCGTTCAACTCGTTGGGGTTTATTTATTCGTGCCGTTGGTGATAGTCCTGAAGCAGCTAAAGCAATGGGAATTTCGGTAAATAAAGTGAGAATGTTGGCAATTATTGCTGGTAGTTTTCTCGCAGGAATTGGTGGCGCTTACCTATCTCTTTATTACCCTGGTAGTTGGACAGAAAGGATTTCTAGCGGTCAAGGGTTAATGGCAGTTGCTTTGGTGATTTTTGCGCGTTGGAATCCGGTACAGTGTTTATATGCCTCATTGCTGTTTGGCGGGTCGCAGGCGATCGGCCCTGCTTTACAATCAGTAGGTGTAACAGGTTATTATTATTTGTTTAATGCTTCACCTTACATTTTGACTTTGCTAATCATGATAATCACTTGTTCTCCCAAACGTACTCTTAGCGGCGTACCAGGAGCGTTGACTACTCAAAACTAGCTAGTCTAGGGAGGCAGAAGGAAGAAAGAAGGCAAAAGGAAAATGAACCAGCAGAACGGAAATATTACTACATTATCAATAGATATTGGTGGTAGTGGGATTAAAGCGATGGTATTGAATGCAGATGGTACGCCACTTACTGAACGCTACCGTGTGGATACACCACAGCCAGCAAAACCAGATGTGGTAATTGATGCGATCGCTCAATTAGCTGAGAGTAAAGGTAAATTCGATCGTATATCAGTAGGATTTCCGGGAGTAGTAAGAAAAGGTGTCATTGGTACAGCTGTTAACCTTGACCCAGATTGGATTAACTTTGACTTAGCAACTACCCTATCTGAGAAATTGGGAAAACCTGTGCGCGTAGCTAACGATGCAGATATTCAAGGTTTAGGGGCAATTTCTCGTCAAGGCGTAGAATTAGTAGTTACTTTAGGGACAGGTTTTGGTTCCGCTTTGTTTGTAGATGGCAAACTTGTGCCAAATTTGGAACTCGGACACCATTGCTTTCGTAAAGATCAAACTTACGAACAACAATTAGGTCGTGCTACTTTAGACAAAATTGGCAAGAAAAAATGGAATAGTCGTTTAGAAAAAGCGATCGCTTCCTTAGAGTACGCTTTTAATTACGACTACCTTTATATTGGTGGTGGCAACACCAGTAAAATTACCTTTGAACTCCCAGCAAACGTAAAAATTGTTCCTAACGTTTCCGGGATATTAGGCGGAATTGCCCTTTGGCAAGAGTAAGACTCCGAAATTAACGACGGGAACGCCTTTTTCCCTGCTTACTGTTAGCTATTGCTTTGCGCTTGCGTTTCTCTAGGGGTGTTTCAAAGTGACGATTCTTTTTCATATCAGGAAAAATCCCTGCTTGAGAAACTTTGCGCTTGAATCGACGCAATCCTGACTCAATTCCTTCATTTTCACCAATAATTACTTGAGCCATCCGATCTTCCTTTTTGACTAATTGGGCAAACTCGCAAACATAAGCTTGAGGGTAGGTAAAACCACCTACCCTCAAGATTAGAAAATTTTAATCTTCAGTGCAGGGCTTAGAAACGGCGATTACCGCCGCCGCGATTGTTTCCCCAACCGCCGCCGCCACCACTTCTATTACCGCCGCCATTACCGCGTTCTTCACGAGGTCTTGCTTTGTTAACCTTCAGGTCACGACCCATCCATTCGGCTCCATCTAAGGCTTCGATCGCAGCTGTTTCTTCTGCTTCGGTTTCCATTTCAATAAAGCCAAAGCCGCGTAAGCGACCTGTTTCTCGGTCTGTTGGCAACTGAACACGCTTAACTGTGCCGTATTCTGCAAATACGTGAGTCAGATCATCCTGCGTTACTTGGTAGGATAGATTGCCGACATAAATTGACATAACCTAGATTCTCCAGAATCAAACATTGAAGAGACTTAGATTCGGAGAGACGCTTATAAACATAAAACGAATGACAACCGAAAATAATCCTTTCATATAGACTAGCACAGGACTAGAGAAAATACTGAACTTAAACAGAACTTAAAAATAGCTCAAGGCAGAGGGGCAGGGGAGCAGAGGAGCAGAGGAGCAGAGGAGCAGAGAAGAAATAAATTTGTCTCCTTGTCTCCTTGTCTCCTTGTCCCCTTGTCCCCTTGTTACTCTGTTGCGGTTTGAGGTGGTAGGATAACTTTTCTGGCTAATCCTAGCAGTTGCAAAACTTTAATTGACCACCAAGTCATATCAAGTTCCCACCATTTCCATCCGGCTTTGGCGACATTGGGGTAGGCGTGGTGGTTGTTGTGCCAACCTTCGCCGTAGGTGAGGATGGCTGCCCACCAAAGATTTCCAGAATTGTCATTCGATTCAAATGTGCGATACCCTGCCATGTGTGTAGCAGAGTTAATCAACCAGGTGCTATGCCAGAGCAACACTGCTCGGAGAAATACTCCATAAATGACAAAAGACCAACCGCCCAGAATATATAGGAGAATCCCTACGGGAATCTGAAGTAGGAGAAAATAGTTATTTAACCAGCGGTAAAAAGGATCTTTGACTAAATCAGGGGCGAACTGTTTATACTTTTCATATTCAAAAAATTCTTGACGTGGGTAAAATAACCAGAGCATATGGCTCCACCAGAACCCACGACGAGCCGAATAAGGGTCTTTGTCAACATCTTCGGTGTGGAGGTGATGTAGTCGATGTCCGGCTACCCAAAAGATTGGCCCGCCTTGCAATGCGAGAGCACCAATGAGAGTGATGGCATATTCCACAGGCTTAGGCACCTGAAAACTGCGGTGAGTTAATAGGCGGTGATACCCTAAGCAGATCCCAATACTACCAAACAACCAGTGGAGAAATATTGTTACTCCTAAAGCAGACCAAGAGAAGAACCAAGGCGCAGAAAGAGCGATCGCATGAACTGCCCCAAAAAACACCACACTCGTCCAACTTAATTTTAAAGGCTCCCCATTTTCTGGGGCGGTTTTTATCGCATCCGAAGTCATAAATATCCTTATTTAACACTCCACAAATTAACCTGTGCCAAACAAGACACAACTGGTTCGCTCAACCCCATGTACATTAACTAAAACTTAAATTTGCTAAGAAAGTAGTTACAGTAGGAGCAGAGAATGCAAGTGGTACTTACAGTGATTAGCCTACCAACGATTTGTATTTTTTGCAAGTGATACTTACATTTGAATCATGGCGGCTCAAAGAAATTCAACTCGACAGCGTTTAGTTCATGCAGCACTGGAGTTATTTGCTGTTCAGGGTGTGACGGATACGACTACTAAGCAGATTGCAGAATTGGCGGATGTGAATGAAGTGACGATATTCCGCCAGTTTGGGAATAAACATGGTTTGTTGTTAGCTGTAATTGAAGAGGCTGGCATATTTACTAATTTGGGTCAAAATTTAGTCCAACAGGCAAGTCAGGCTAGTAGTATCTATCAAGCACTCAAAGAGTATGCCACAACTTGTTTGCAAGCACTGGAGGGGATTCCAGAGGTAGTGCGATCGGTAGTTGGAGAGTCGGGACAGTATCCCGCCCAAAATCGGGAAGCACTAGGTCAAGGATTTACCCAAGCGAATCGCTATGTTGCGGAATATTTCGCTACTGTGATTAATACTGGGCAATTGCAGACTCATTTACCAGCGGAAAAATTGGCAAGTTTGCTTAATGGAATGTTGTTAGGATATGCGGTTATTGAGTTTACCAGCGAGTTCCACGAACTTTGGCAAAACCGGGAAGATTTTTTAGAGAATTTGGTGACGCTATTTTTGCATGGTGCAGTCTCACAAGCACCTAAATCAACCATAGTTTCAGTTGAGAAAGTCGCTGATTTACCCGCTGCTTTGGTGCATTCCATTCTGCAACGTGCCAAAAAACAAGGATTGCAGGATTATGCGTTAATGTATGTTTTGTTTGGGGCGGGATTGAGTGCCACAGAAGTGGTAAGGTTAGAGCGATCGCACTACATCAAAGAGACACACCAGCAACTTTTACAAATCACACAAGAAAATATCCGCCAAGTTCCCCTCAACCAATGGATTATGGGAAAACGCTACGGTTCCTATCAGCGTAATCCCTTAACTCAGTGGTTAAAAAGTCGCAAAGATCAGCAATCAGCCTTGTTTGTTAATGAAAATGGCAACCCATTTTCGGAACAAGAGTTATCCCAGAAGTGGCAAGCATTAACGGCAGATTTACTCACCCCAGAAGGACATCCGCCCAACATTGAGCAAGCTCAACAAACCTGGTGCGTGGATATGCTAATGAGAGGAATAGATTTACAGAATTTGTCGATCCTGACAGGTTGGGATACCACAAAATTACAGCGATATGTTCATAAAGCCAAAGAAAAAACAGCCTTAGAACAAGCTACTCGACTCGATCAAAAAATCTAACACAGAGAAAATCTATTAAGATTAGTAACAACTTTCCACCTAGAGCTAGAGGTAATGATTAATGCTAAAGAAAAAATGGGTACTAAAAACTTATAGAGTGCATTAGTGAAAACAGGAAGCCAATATATGTCGCCTCAATCCCCTGAACAAGAAGTGATCTTAATCATTGATGATAGCCCGACTAATTTAGTGTTACTTTCCGATTTATTGCAAGAAACTGGATTTACTGTTTGGATTGCCAGAGATGGTGAAACGGCTATTAGCAAAGTAACAGAAGAATTGCCCGATCTAATTTTATTAGATGTACTCATGCCGGGGCCTGACGGATTTGAAATTTGCCAAAGGCTGAAATCTAACCCTTTGACAAGTGAAGTTCCCATTATTTTTATGACTGCTCTTGCCGATCCTGTAGATAAAGTTAAAGGAATGAATTTAGGGGCAGTAGATTATATCACCAAACCTTTTCGCCAAGAAGAAGTATTAGCGCGGATTAAAATACATTCAAAAATTCGCAAATTAACACAATCATTAGCCAAGCAAAATCAACTACTAAAACAAGAAATTAAAGAACGAATTGCTGTTGAAGATAGATTACAAAAGCTGACAGAGGAATTAGAAAAAAGAGTAGAAGAACGCACGGCTGAACTGACTCAAGCCATGTATGATTTGCAAAAAGCCCAACTACAATTAGTCCAAAAAGAAAAAATGTCTACTCTTGGACAACTAGTTGCAGGCGTAGCTCATGAAATTAATAATCCGATTAACTTTATTGCTGCCAATCTCAATCATGCAGAAAACTATATCGAGGATTTGCTAGAACACTTACATCTTTATCAACAAGAATTTCCCTATCCTGGTGAGGAAATAGAAAGCAATGCTGAAGAAATTGATTTAGACTTTTTGGTGGAAGACTTACCCAGTTTAGTGGCTTCTATGAAAACTGGAACCGAGAGAATTAATCAAATTAGTGTTTCTTTAAGGATTTTCTCTCGTGCAGATACTAATGCCAAATTAGCAGTGAATATCCATGAAGGAATTGATAGCACGTTAATGATTTTGAAGCATCGTCTCAAAGCTAATGAAAATCGTCCTGCGATCGAAATTATTAAAGAATATGGGGACTTGCCCTTAGTAGAATGCTATGCTGGACAACTGAATCAGGTATTTATGAATCTGCTTTCTAATGCCATTGATGCTTTTGATGAGCATAGTCAAGCCTACTCATACACAGAATTAGAAGAAAATCCTAATAAGATCGTTATCAACACTGAAGTTAATGAAAAAGAAGACAAAATACTGATTCGGATTCATGATAATGGCCCCGGAATGTTACCAGAAGCACAAGCCCATCTTTTTGAACCCTTATTTACTACTAAACCTTTGGGCAAAGGCACTGGGTTAGGTTTATCTATTAGTCATCAGATTGTAGTGGAAAAACATGGAGGTCAGTTAACTTGTAATTCGGTACGAGGAAAAGGAGTAGAATTTGTAATTGTTTTACCATTACATTAATTTACTTGGTAAAAGGTGGTTTTTGATACCAAAAATGTGATGATAATCTTGTACATCTTAATTGATGCTTAAATATTGCTAAATATGGGATATTTTATAGAATCGGAACCTTATCCTTTTCCTTTTAATGGGGATTTGCGCCCAGAAAATACAGTTTTGCTAGTAATTGATATGCAAACTGATTTCTGTGGGATTGGTGGTTATGTGGATAAGATGGGTTATGATTTATCTTTAACTAGAGCGCCAATTGAACCAATTAAGAAAGTTTTAGAAGTACTTCGCGCTAAGAATTTTCATATCATGCACACCCGCGAAGGACATCGAATTGATTTATCTGATTTGCCCGAAAATAAGCAATGGCGGAGTCGTCAAATCGGTGCGGGAATTGGCGACCCTGGCCCTTGTGGGAAAATATTAGTTAGAGGTGAGCCGGGATGGGAAATCATTCCCGAACTGGCACCTTTACCAGGAGAAACGATTATTGATAAGCCAGGAAAAGGTAGTTTTTACGCTACAGATTTGGATTTATTGCTGAGGAAAAAAGGGATTCAAAATATTGTTTTAACTGGAATTACTACTGATGTTTGCGTTCACACTACGATGAGGGAAGCGAACGATCGCGGTTATGAATGTTTAGTCTTATCTGATTGTACGGGAGCAACCGACTATGGCAATTATTTAGCGGCGCTAAAAATGATTACCATGCAGGGTGGTGTGTTTGGTGCGATCGCCAACTCGGAAGCATTCCTCAAAGCGATTCAAGAAAACTTTTAAGCGATTTCAGGAATTTTGCTGTAGCTAACTGAACAATGAGGAGTTACCTAATCACCCAAATAGGTGAATCAATAGCATGAGGCTTATTTCTAGAGCAAGTTTTAACTTAAAAGTATGGGTTTGAACATGAGTCAACAAATTACTTGAAATGATTAATAATTTGCTCGATTCAAAAATTGTGACTGAAGCATGGGATAATTTAGAGTTACAGAGGGTTTTAGCAGAACGAGAATTACAATATCAAGATGCTAACCCGGAGGAAATTTTAGATTTGTTAGCAGAAGCAGTAGACTCTTACACTTTTGTAGCTGCTGCACTTTCGCAACAGTTAAGACAGATTGCTAGGGAAGAAATGAAGTTTTTACTATCTGTTTATGAAGCAAGCGTAATCAAAGCGCCTTCTCCAACAACCATTAATTTTCTGTTTTACCGGGCTTGTAAAATTACTAATGAGATTTTGCTGCAAAATTAGCAGTTCTTTAATGTAGGATTTGGCTTAGTAAGGTAGCAGAGGCGATCGCTTGCGATCACCTCTGCTTTAAGATGATATAGACGTGGGAAAGTTCTTTTACTATGATGCGTTGCCAGATTAACCAACTTGGGTGATCCAAATGGATGAAGTTAAGTTTCTGACCCAGATGCTACAAATAATATAGACAAAGAAAGGCTAAAGCTGTTCCAGGCAAAAGGAAGGTAACGACTACTTTTCTTTTGCCTGTTTATTTTCTCATATTTTGGTAGACTGATTGCTAAATGTAATATATTTAAATATGTAAAGTGTATCTATATTACTATCGGTTATTTTAATGATAAAGATGATACTTTAATTTACAATGCACGTAATTAGCTATAAAACTTTAAGAGATTACGCAAAAAGTCATGCTGACTGCAAAGAAGCCCTGAGCAACTGGTATAAAATTGCTAGTAAAGCTAATTGGTCAAATTTAGTTGAGGTACAGCTGGTTTTTCCTAAAGCGGAGGCAGTAGGAAATTTTACGGTTTTTAATATTAAAGGCAATAAATATCGCTTGATTGTTAGTATAGATTATGAAGGACAATTAATTTATATTAAATATATATTAACTCATGCTGAGTATGATGAGGAACAATGGAAAAATGACCCTTACTTTTAATCCTGAAAATTACAAACAATTATTGGTCGCTCATCTTCCTAGAGTGATAAAAACTGAGGCAGAGAATGAGAAAGCTTTAGCTATTGTCGAAGATTTAATGCACCGAAACCGGACTCTTGAAGAAGATGAATTATATCAGCTTTTAGTTACTTTAATCGAAAAGTTTGAGCAGGAATATTATCAACCTAATCAGCCGAATAATCCGCGATCGATGCTTTTGTTTCTGTTAGAAGAGTCTGGTAAAAGCATCACTGATTTACAAGTTGTGTTAGGTTCAAAAATTGCAGTTGATGAGATTGTGCAAGGACAAGCTAAAATGACTCCAGAACAAGCTAGAAAAATTGCAGATTTTTTTCATATAGATCTGAGCTTGTTAACTGAATAATTAGATTTAACTATTAATTAACTGGAAATCATCGATAAAGAAATTACTGATAGGGGAAATTTGCTCATTAAAGCTGGTAAAATCGGACAAGGGGGTTGGTCTTGTAAATTTTGCGGTTTACTCCAAATAAAAGGCGCTTTGTGAGCAGCAGACATCCATAATAATCGTTTTCCTCTGGTCATCGCTACATATAAAAGACGAAATTCTTCAGCTGTTTTTAAATAACCTGCTTGTTCCCAAGCATCCATGATTTCTGGTAATTCTGCTTCTTCGTTATGTAGACTGGCGCGAATTTGGGCACGGGCGACTTCTGCTAAAGTAAAGTTGCCTAAAAATTGTGCTGGAGTGGGTACACGCAAATTTCCGGGAATCATATTTGCGTGTAAAAAAGGCAGAAAAACATAATCCCAATCTAACCCTTTGGCTTTGTGCATGGTGATAATTGTTAATCTTCCGGGTTGAGTATATTGGCTTTCATTTGCTTCGGTATCTACTGGTTCAAATCTCTCGGAAGTGACGATTTCACTTAAAGCATTGAGGATGTTATTCATCGACAAAGAACCAGCAATTTGTCTGGCTATTCTTTCCGCTAATTTGTCAGCAGTGGCTAATTCTGTTTGGTCATAATTTAACGCTAATGCCAAAAAAGTAATCATTTGAAAAATGGGTAATTCTAATCTGGCGCGGAGTAATTTACGACAAAAACTACTAGCTTTTATGACATCTTGTGATTGGGGAGGATCGAGAGGACTGGGGTAGAGGAATTGTTCTGGTAAAGTAGCAAGTGCATTCAAATCTTGTGGGGGAATTAATTGTCTAATTACTAATACTTCTAAGGCGGATTTTAAGTAGTCGGGGGAATGGGGGCGATCGAGAAATTGCAGCAATGATAAAATTTCGCCAGGAACGTGAGAATGTCGATCGCGTTCTGCAACCTCATAAATCTCGATTTGACTGCCAAATTCCTGCTGTAATTGTTGATGCACAAATCGCCCTTGGTCGTTAGTTCTTACTAACACCGCTGCTGATCGACGTTCCTGGGGAAATTCGGCAAAAAGTTCGATAATTCTTTGACCAATTAGCTTCACACTTTGGTAAGTATCACGAGGAAGATAAATTTCTAAACCTCGACCAACTGGGGTAGGATTAGCATCAGGTTGCGGATCGTTTATATCTACAGGTAAAATCATTTGCGGGCGAAAAGGTTGTTCTGTTCCCGCTAATTTAGAGTTATTTACCCAGCTTAAAACAAAGTTAGCCGCATTAATAATTACTTGACTACTGCGACCCGCCCGATCCATTGTTGCTAATAAATCTTGGTTTTCACAATCATTGCAAAAACGGCGAAAATAAATCGGATCGGCGGGGGTAAAAGTGGAATTAATCGCTTGATTTGGGTCGCCAACTCTGACTAAATTTGCTGGTGCGTCGGGCCGATCGGGATCTGTCGAAAGAATTTCTAAAAGTTTGGTTTGTAAAGGGGAAGAATCCTGGGCTTCATCTTCAAAAACAGCAAATACTTGACTTTGTAAAGTACGTCTGGCGCTGGGATTTTCCAAAACTCGCAAAGCGGATAAAATCATTTCATCATAATCGATAAAATCACGAGATTTGAGTAATTCTTGGTAATTTTGGTAGAGTGCAGCTGCGATCGTCAAAATCCCATAACCATCATTCGCTCTTTCGCTAATTTTCCAGAGGTGTTCCGGTAAATAACCAGAACTTTTCGCCTCATGAATTACCGTTTTCGCCAACTCAGGTAAAACTTCCGTTCTTAACACCGACTGACGGCGTAATCTTTCCGTTTCTTCCCCATCAAATTGCACGCCTTCGACTAAAATTTGAAACTGTCGCGGATAATCAATAATCCACTTTTCAACAGCAGCACGAATTAAACGGTGACTTTGATTAGCATTAACTACTGTGAGATTATCTAAATTTAAACCGGATAAATCTGGATAACGAGTCGCAATATTTAATGCTAAACCATGTAAAGTTTGAACGATAAAACCTGTTTGGGGTATAGATAATTTTTCGCGTAAATATTCGCGGATTTTCGCTTTAATATTAGCAGCTGCGGAACGGGTGAAAGTCACAACTACTAATTGCTTGCGAGTGTGGAGTTGGTGACGCGCGATCGCGATCGCAGCTGCGCCCGCCATCCCCGTCGATTTTCCCGCACCAGGAACCGCTGACACCGCCAAAGGGCCAGATTTCCAATCTGCCATTTGTCTTTGTCCCGATCGCAAGCTATTTCTAATTTTTTGTAGGGCTAGTTCTATATTGGGGTTCATTCAGGCAAAATTAATATTAAAGACTAACTTTTCCGGCTAATAGTTGACGTTCTCTGCTATTAGACTATTACACCAAATTTTAGTTCAATTATCGGCAAATAAGTAGCTTTCTACTTATCTATAACTCATCAATTTTAACCACAAAACGAAATTAACTAGCTCCCGGTTGAAGTTACATTAGCCGTTTTCAGGAAACTTTCTTAAAATTGGGAATGTTATCAGAAAAATTTTTGTGTTTTGTTATTGCCATTTAGCAATTAGCACACAATTCTTTATATGTCAATGGTTATTCAATGTAAAATTTTATAACGTGACTCTACCATTGACCGAGATATTAAAATCGTTTACAACTCCTGAGCACAACAAATCTTATGGAACTGCTGCATCAGCCAGAAGAAATTATTGCCCAACGTTATCGGATTGTGAATATCCTGGGACAAGGTGGAATGGGGACAACCTACGAAGCCCAAGATTTGCAAACCCAAGGTAGAGTAGCAATTAAATCGCTCTCTCTCAACCGTGTGGGAGACTGGAAAGCTGTAGAACTTTTTGAAAGAGAAGCATTAGTTTTGTCCAATTTAAACCATCCTTGTTTACCGAAATATTTAGATTATTTTCAGGTAGAAACGGCAAACAATCACAGCTTTTATTTAGTGCAAGAATTGGTAGAAGGGCGATCGCTTTCTTCCTTAGTGCAAAGTGGATGGCACGCCACAGAAAGCGAAATTCGCCAATTAGCCAGCCAAATTTTAGATATTCTCACTTATTTACACGGACTTACACCACCAGTTATTCACCGCGATCTCAAACCACAGAATATTATTAGAGGTAAAGACGGCGGCATATTTTTAGTAGATTTTGGGGCAGTAAAAACCACTTACCAAACTACATTTAGTGGCGGCAGTACAGTTGTTGGTACTTATGGTTACATGGCACCAGAACAATTTCGCGGACAAGGTTATCCCGCCACAGATTTGTATGGTTTAGGGGCAACTTTGTTATTTTTATTGACTCACAAATCACCTTCAGAATTCCCTACTCGGCAATTAAAAATTAACTTCCGTTCCCAAACAACAATTTCCACAGAATTAGGTGATTGGTTAGAAAAACTGTTAGAACCAGCAGTAGAAGATCGATTTCTCTCAGCTAAAGAAGCTTTAAGTGTATTATTAGGACAAGGAGTTCTCGTACCGAAACGTCAGCGTCCAATTGGTAGTCGGATTACCTTTAGTAAAAACGAAAGAAAGTTAGTTGCACAAATTCCGCGTCTTGGTTGGGGATACTGGGACTTTTATAACTTTATTACTGCTTTGATTTCGCTGATTACATCAGTTGTTTTGTTTTCTTTCCACCATTTTACATTTATCAGCATATTCTTCTGGATTTTCCCACTGTTTTCGATTATTATGATGATGTTTGGCTTAAACAAACTGAAAGATACTATTTTTAAATTATTGGGGCGTACACAATTGGAAATCGATCGCCAAAACTTTAAATTAAAATGGTCTTTTCTCGGCTTGTTTTATCAAATTCAAGGGAAAAGTAAGCACATTGAAAGGGTGGAACTAAATACTTTCTTTCGCCCAGAAGATGAGTTGGTTGCTAAATGGAAAAATGAAACTCCGCAGACAACAACAGCCTGTGCTTTAATTGAAGGAGTTCGCATTCACCGTTTTGGTAGTGGGTTAACTGTTTTGGAAAAAGAGTGGTTATTGCAGGAAGTTGCTACTTTCTTGAGAAAACCTTTACCTCCTTCTATTTTGCCAAGGTAAAGGGATGAAATTGTCTGGTCATTATCTGGGTTTAGCGATCGCTCTCGTTGTAGGAACAATCTTAAGATTCTGGAATTTAGAACTAAAACCATTATGGCTAGATGAAGTAATTACCGCTTTATTTAGCCTGGGAAAAAGCTACGAAAATGTCCCTTTAGATCTGTTATTACCTTTAAACAGTTTTCGGGAAATTTTTACATTAAATCCTACTACCAATTGTCCCGCAATAGCTCAAAATATCATTAAATATTCTACCCATCCACCTTTGTTTTTTTGCTTAATGCACGCTTGGGTAGAATCTTCATTAAATAGTTCAGTTAAACATAGTTTAATTTGGGTTTTGCGATCGCTTCCGGCGTTGTTTGGGGTGAGTGCGATCGTATCCATATATTATCTGAATCGCATCGCCTTTAGCAAAAAAGCTGGTTTAGTTGGTGCAGCTTTAATGGCAGTTTCTCCCTTCGCCATTTACCTTTCCCAAGAAGCACGCCATTATACCTTACCACTATTTTTAATTAACCTTTCATTAATCACATTAATTCAAATTCAACAAGATATATTTCAGCAAAAAAGACGTTTATTAGTTTGGCTAGCTTGGGTAATAATTAATAGTATTGGTCTTTACGTTCACTACTTTTTTGTTTTAGTCATTCTTGCCGAACTTGCCACTCTTTTAGTATTAGTTTATCAAGCGAAACCAAAAGTCAAGTATTTATTACTTTCCGCTGCCTTTTTTCTCTTACCTTTCTTATTCTTTTTACCTTGGCTACCTGTATTTTTTGGACATTCTAACCGTCCCGAAACCGACTGGGTACCGCAACCAGAACATATTATTCCTTTTGTTCAAACTTTAGTAGGTTGGCTATTAATGGTAATAATTCTGCCAGTAGAAAGTCAACCGCTTTGGATTGCTATTCCGGCGGTAATATTAATGTTGATTTTTGGGATTTGGTTAGGATGGCAAGTAGTTCAAGGAATGAGACAACTTTGGGAAAATTCCAAAACTAATTTAGCGACTTTAACATTAAGCAATTTTACCATATTTGTGCTATTAGAATTATTTGTCATTATTTACATTTTAGGTAAAGATATTACAATTGCACCGCGTTATAATTTTGTATATTATCCGAGTTTTTGTGCATTATTAGCTGCTAGTTTAGTGGCGAGAGATGGGGATAAAAGGCGCTCGACTATCAATTACTTAATATTAGCTGGGTTAATTAGTTGTATTTTTGTAGTCAACGGGTTAGCTTTTGAAAAACCTTATAATCCGCAAAGAGTAGCAAAAAATATGCTGCAAGAACCATCGATTCCTTTAATGGTAGTAATGGCATATAAAGACACACAAGATATAGCATTAGGACTAAGTTTTGCATTAGGAATCGACAAATTTCAGCCAAAACTGTGCCAAAATAACGGTGAAACTTGTCCAAAATTCGCCTTTCTTTCGGCAAATTCTGGTTATCAAACAGTTTGGGAAAGTCTCGCTAAATTACCCAAAACGCCAAAACTTCCCTTAAACTTCTGGATAGTTGCACCTGGATTAAAACGAGACAACTACCCAGAAAAATTAGCCATTTCCCCGCAAACTAACTGCACCAAAGATTCAGCCGCTTATTACCGAATCGGCGTACCATATCAAAAGTACAAATGTGATTAGTTATTGGTCATTGATTAAAGTAAAAAAGAACTCAAACACAAACAGATAACTTATATATACCATCTGCGTTCATCTGCATTCATCTGCGTACTAAAAAAAGAACTCAGACAAAAACAGATAACTTATATATACCATCTGTGTTCATCTGTGTTCATCTGCGTACTAAAAAAAGATTCCGAACACTTACCAGAAGCCTAATGACAAACAACTACTCATCAATTTGCCAAACATCCTTAGTCAAATCCTCATCTAAAATCCGCTTAGGATTCAAAATCAGAATCACCTTACCAATTAAGCTTTCTTCCGGCGACTCTTCAAACCATTGAAATTGTAAAACTTCCCCTTGTGCAAAGGCGAAATAACTACTATCGTCCCATTCTCGTTGCGATCGATCTATCACCACCAAAACCTCTTCCGTAAAGCTAGGATCTTGATTAGGAAGCAAAGATCGATCGCACAAAACCGCCACAGGATCTTCAGCTTTTAACAAAACTTGCCAACCGGGAATTGCCACCCAAGCACCTTGACCGGAAAATTGTACCATGCGGAAAGGGCCTGTTTCTTCAACCAAAGGCACCGCTTTTAAATCCGCCACCGACAGAGGCATTTTCCCGACAACTGGTAACAAACGAGGCATTTGTTCTTCCGTTTCCAGCCGATAAAAAGGTAAAATCGGAGCCGGACGTTTGGGAGTAACGCTAAAATCAATTAACAGCTTTTCAACTTGCTGTCTCGCTGCATCAGTATGAGCAAATCTTAACCCTTTAGCAATTAAACGCGATCGCTCTTGTAAATCCGACTGTTGTCGCGCTAACCTCCAATAATGGTAAGCTACTGCATCACCAGCATTATTGCTAAACCCAGCAGGCGGAACTCTAAAGCGCGAAAATTCTTTCATCGCCTTCGCCACTTCTTTAGCATCCTCAGAATTCAACCCATGAGTTAACATAAACGTAGCTGCGGCTGCTCTTTCCGGTTGAGTCAGAATGCGAAACTCGTACAAACTATCGCTTCCAGTTTTTTCGTAATGCGATCGCACCTGCTCCGACACACCAGCATTCACCATGCTAATGTATACTTGAGCTGCTACAATCACCTGATTTTGGTGAATCGGTTCAAAGCCAGTTTCCTCAAAGATTTTTTGGGAACTTAAACCTGCTTTTTGCAGAGATTGGCAAGCTTGTCCCCACTCCACCCAAGAACCTTCCTTGCGGCGGAGACTCAGCAGCAAACCATCTACATTAACATCAGTTGGTTGGGAGTTAGGATTGGGAGTATTTGAAGAGAAATCAGTCATAATGACAAAAGGTAAAAGTAAGAGTGGGTTTTGTTGTTAATACTTCCACTGTAATGAGAAAATTATCTACTAAACTCGCACCTACTTGTTAAAATTTCAGTTTAGAACAGAGCAAGTTAATTAAAAAATCTGAACTCACCTATAACGATCGCCTAGTTCAACTGCAATAATTGTTACGATTCAGGAATATGCGATCGCTAAGTTTAGATTAACTGCCAAAATTAGATTCAAGTCTTATGGAAAATACCATTCCAGAATTAGAAACTATCTGTCGTCAGCTTATGAGTCTAGAAAAACGTAAAAAAGCCAAAATGTTGGTTGTAGACGATGAACCGGATAATTTAGACTTGCTTTATCGTACCTTCCGACGAGATTTTCAAGTCCTGAAAGCGGAAAGTGGGATTCAGGCATTGGAAGTATTAGCAACAGAAGGCGAAGTCGCTGTCATTATCTCCGATCAGCGAATGCCAGAAATGAAAGGGACAGAATTCTTGAGTAAAACTGTACCTCAATTTCCCGATACAGTAAGAATTATCCTCACCGGATTCACTGATATAGAAGATTTAGTAGACGCAATCAATTCAGGACAAGTATATAAGTATATCACTAAACCTTGGGACCCTTTAGAACTCAAAGCAGTAGTGCAACGTGCTACCGAAACTTACGAATTACTCAAACAACGGACTGAAGAATTGCGCCGTGCTAATGCACAAATGGCATTACTTTCCACGATAGTTCAAGTAGCCCAAGTAGCAACAAAGGTGGAAGAATCTTTACAACCGATCGCGCAAGCCTTTGGCGAAAATTTTGCCGCCGATGGTTGTATTTTGCAACTAGTAGAAAACAATTCTTTAAATTCCGCTCAAGGTGTTTACAGCGCCGATAGTCCAGTAGAAAATTGGTTAGCAGAAGATCCATTAGTTAAAGATGCGATCGTCAACAAACAATTACAAGGATCGGTAAACGTCCCCGCAGATGCTAACTTGTCAGCAGTTAATCATTACTCAGCATCTAGTATTCAAGCACATATTGTTGTCCCGATTATTTACCGAGACCGGGTAATGGCAGTTATGTCCTTGCAATGGAAAAATCCTTGCCAACTGCGAGAAGATGAACTTAAATTAATTCATCTTTCTGCTCAACAAGTTGCTCTTGCTCTGACCAGTACCAAAGCTGTTTAACTTGAATAATTGTAACTTTACCCGCAACCCTTAAATCTAAAATCCCAAATCGAATGTCCGATCGCGCCAGTGAAATTCAAGCCATCTTCAACAATATTGCTCCAGTTTACGACAATCTCAACGATTGGTTAAGCCTGGGTCAACATCGAGTTTGGAAACTGATGACAGTCAAATGGAGTCAAGCCAAAACTGGCGACACTTGTATAGACTTGTGTTGTGGAAGTGGAGATCTCAGCCAAATTTTAGCGCGTCAGGTGGGAAATACTGGTCAGGTGTTTGGAGTAGACTTTTCAGCGGGATTGTTAGCGATCGCCAAACAACGCTCTCAAAATCATTATCCACCACTGGCGATTACCTGGGTAGAAGCAGATGTTCTCGATCTTCCCTTCCCCGACAATCATTTTGACTGCGCCACAATGGGATATGGACTGCGTAACGTCACCGACATTCCCCAATGTCTGCGCTCATTATACCGCGTCCTCAAACCCGGAGCTACCGCCGCAATTCTCGACTTCCATCGTCCCTATAATCCCCTAATGCAAAACTTACAGCAGTGGTATCTAAAAAATATTGTAGTTACGGCTGCTGAACAGTTCGGCTTAACAGAAGAATACGCTTATATTAGCCCCAGTTTAGACAAATTTCCCCAAGGTCAGCAGCAAGTAAACCTAGCTCAACAAGCAGGATTTGCGATCGCCACTCATTATCAGATAGCTGGTGGCATCATGGGTGTTTTACAAATTACAAAATAGAATAAAAGTAATGGGGTGTAAGAAGGCAGAAGGCAGAAGGCAGAAGGCAGAAGAAAGTTTTGAGTTTTGAGTTTTGAGTTAAGGGAAAGTTTTGAGTTATCACTTCCTCCCCTTGTCCCCTTGTCCCCTTGTCCCCTTGTCCCCTTGTCCCCTTG